>NZ_CP054709.1:0-300000 GCF_003721175.2 Halarchaeum sp. CBA1220 | reverse complement strand
TCCAATCGCGCGATTGGCGCGTCGTCTTCACACTCGGCATCATTGCCGGCGCTGCCCTCTGGGGATTCGTCCTCGCGCCCGACCCTAGTGCGTGGACCACAGACGTCCAGTGGTGGCGCCTCCTCGGCGGCGGCGTCCTCGTCGGTATCGGGACGCGCCTCGGGAAGGGTTGTACGAGCGGGCACGGCGTCTGTGGTGTGGGCTCGCTCTCCGAGACGTCGCTCGTGAACGTCGCGACGTTCATGGCGTTCGCGATCGGGACTGCACAGCTCGTCGCCGCACTCGGGGTGAGCCCCTGATGAGCGACCAGCAGAGCCCGTGGTTCATGCCCGCCATCTTCGTCGGTGGCCTCGTCTTCGGGCTCGGGCTCGCCATCAGCGGGATGGCTCGCCCTGAAGTCGTCTTGGATTTCCTCCAATTCGACGACTTCGGCCTCCTCTTCGTGATGGGGGGTGCTGCCGTCGTGACGGGACTCGCGTTCTTCGTCGCGACGACCGTCCTTGATCGCGCGCCCCTGACGGGGACCGCGTACGCGCGGCGCGTTAAGGAGTTCGACCGGAACGTCGTCGTCGGCGGCGTAATTTTCGGCGTCGGCTGGGGACTTTCCGGCATCTGTCCGGGCGCTGCCTACGCGAGCGTCGGCATCGGCAACCTCCCGATCCTCTGGGCGATCGCCGGCATGTTCCTCGGCGCGTACGCGCAGGGCTACGTCCGCAGTCGCCTCGCGAATACCGCCAACTAATCATCCATGTTTCAGCACAGCCACATCGCATCCCCACGCCAGCAGAATTGTGCAGTATTGGAACTACAAGAACAAACTATGGTGACTTGAGATGCTCGGTCTCGAAACCCTCAGCGGCCCCCTACAGGCGGTGGCGACAGTTGGCATCGTGCTCGCCGAAGCGCTCGCCCTCTACGTCAGCTACGGCGCGTTGAGCCACCTCGCCCAGTCAACTATCCTCGCCACCGTGAGGGGTGAGTGACGATGGAGATCCTAGGGCTGAGTCTCCTGATGGTCGGCGTGTTCGTCGGATTCGGCCTGCTGATCGGAACCCTCTTCGGATTCTTCGGGATGGGCGGGTCGTTCCTCGTGACACCCGCGCTACTCGTGCTCGGCTACCCCTCGACAGTCGCCGTCGGCAGCGGACTCGCGTTCGTCTTCGGGACGAGCGTCATCGGCGCGCTCCGCCATCGCGACCACGGCCAAGTCGACTACAAGCTCGCGGCCATCATGACCGCCGCGATGACTGCCGGCATCGAACTCGGGAAGAGCGTCGTGTTCTTCCTCGAGGCAACCGGCATGGCCGACCTCGTTATCAACGTCTCGTACGTCGGCCTGCTCGCACTCGTCGGCTTGTTCACTCTCCGCGACGCCTGGACGAACGAGACCGATGACGAGAGCGGGGCCAGCCTTGACCTTGCCGAGCGCGTCCAAGAAATCGAAATTCCGCCGATGGTCACCTTCCGTGGAGACGTCCGCGTCTCCGGCGTGATTGTCGCCGCGATTGGTCTCGTCATCGGCGTCCTCTCGGGCTTCCTCGGTGTCGGCGGTGGGTTCCTCCTGATGCCCGCCATGATGTACGGGCTCGGCATCCCGGCCGCCATCGCCGTGGGGACGGACATCCTCCAAATCACGATTTCCGGCGCCTTCGGCGCGTTCACTTACGCGCAGTCCGGTGCGGTCGCCTTACCCGTCGTCGCGTTCTTACTCGTCGGAAGCGCACTCGGCGCCCGCATCGGTGCTGGCGCGACGAACCTCGTCGACGAGGACGAAATCAAGGGCTACTTCGCCGCAATGCTGCTCGCCGGCAGCCTCGCCGTCGCGACGAACAAACTCGGAGCCGTCTACGGCATCGCAGCGCTCAACACCGTGAGCACGGTGCTCATCTTCGGGGCTGCACTTCTCGTCAGCGGTGCCGTCGTTCTCGCTGCCGTTTGTCGCCTCCGCGATGACTCGTCCGGCACGTGGTGCCGCCTCACCACATCCTGACCCTCCTGCGCTGCACTCTTAGCCCCAATGTAGCACTCGGAGTGTAGCAGTAGTAGCTTGGCTTCGCGTCGTCAGTCGACCTTCGATTGCGGAGGATGAGAACCACCCCCGATATTTTTCATGTCACACGACAGAGTCTGTAGTATGGTCGCTGACAACTCTGTGGCGCTCGTAACGGGTGGCGGATCCGGGATCGGTCGAGAGACAGCCCTCGAATTCGCTGCGGAAGGAGCACGCGTCGTCGTCGCAGACGTTGACGTCGACGGCGGTGAGGAAACCGTCGCTGACATCGAAGCCGACGGTGGTGATGCACTGTTCGTGGAGACAGACGTCACCGATGCCGCGGAGACGGAAGCGATGGTCAAAGCCGCTGTTGAGGAGTATGGCTCCCTCGACTACGCGTTCAACAATGCCGGTATCGGTGGTGACAGTGCGCCGGTTGAGGAATACGACACCGAGAGCTGGGAGGGCGTCATCGACGTGAATCTCGTCGGCGTTTTTAAGTGTATGCAGGCGGAGATCGAGCAGATGAAACAACAGGACGCCAGTGGCGTTGTGGTCAACAACTCCTCGATTCTCGGCAAGGTCGGCTTCGCAACCTCCTCCGGATACGTCGCCGCGAAACATGGTGTCCTCGGGCTGACGAAGACTGCTGCCCTCGAGAACGGCGAGACGGGTGTCCGCGTGAACGCCGTCTGTCCCGGCTTCATCGATACGCCACTCCTCCGTGAGGGCGGTATGGAAGAGGGCTCCGAGCTCCGCGAACAAATCGCGAGCAAGCACGCGATGAACCGTCTCGGCACACCTGAGGAGGTTGCGAGTGCTGTCCTTTGGCTCTGTGATGACGACGCCTCCTTCGTTACCGGTGAGGCCCTCGGCGTCGATGGTGGCTACCTCGCACAATAGACACCTTGTCCCCTGACCGGTCGAATCGTCGGCATCACGTTGGTGTTATACCGCTTCGCCGCTCGTTAAGGTGCGATATTCGCAGGTATCTATGACACACATGGGAGCAGCGAAATCAGGGTTTTGGCCTCACTGAGCGCGGACAAGACTGATCAGCGCCGGCGTCACGTCGTGCATTACTGCCCGAATTGCTGATTCACCGAGATGGTTAGGCGTACATCCACTATCTCGTGATATCCGAGCCCATCGCTCTGGTTCATATGAGTACACGCGAAACAACCATTGACCCGCAGCAGTTCCTGACGAACCTCCGTGCCTTCCACTATCGGGAGGTGATGATGTCCCTCGCGACACTTGCTGTCCTCGCCGGTTCGATTCTGCTCTTCCCGGGCTGGGGGAACGTCACGAAGGGTGTGCAGTCGACTGTGACGACCGAACTACTCGCTCTCTTCGTCGTCGTCGCCGTCGTCGCCGGTGCAATCAAAGGTATGCTTGGCTTCGGCTACGCACTAATCACAACGCCAATCTTCGCCTCGGTCATTGACCCGACGCTCGCCGTCGTGGTGCTTGCGATTCCACCGTGGATGATCAATATGTTCCAAGTCGGCGAGACGAAGACTGGCGTGTCCTTCATCCGTGAGGAGTGGATTCTGGTCGCCTTGGCGATCATCGGCTCGGTCGTCGGTGTCTACTTCCTCGCACAATACAACACCGGGCCGATCGTGCCGTTCCTCATCGGCCTCATAATCCTAGCCTACGTCGTCTTCCAGGTCGTCCAGAACTTCGTCACCATTGAGGAAGCACACCATCCGATCGCGCTCAGCACCGCTGGCTTCCTCGAAGGCTTCTTGCTCGCGGCGTCGAACCTCGGCCCGCTCCTCCCGGCGTACTTCCACACGTTCGAGCGCGACACCGAACGCTACATCGGCGGACTCTCGATGGTCCTCGGCATCATATTCACGGTGCGTCTCGTTCAGATGGCGCTGTTCACCGACCTCCTGACGACGTATCGGATCTGGCTGGGCTCGACAATTGCCGTCGTCACAATCGTCGGCCTCCTCCTCGGCACCTATCTGCGGCGCCTTGAGATTGACCAGCGGCGCTTCAACTGGTTCGTCATCACGCTCCTCTTCATCATCTCGCTCAACATCTTCCGTAACACCATCCCCGCACTACTCTGAGCTACGGTGGGAGGTAGGCGTACCCATCACTTTGGAGGCGTGTGAGCTCCCCGACACCAGATGGAACGAGCTCAACGCCGTCGATGAGGTCGGCCGTCGTGACGTCCGTTCCCTCGATGGTATTCTGACATTGCTTGATTGTGACGTCGCGCTCGAGGAGGCGTTCGACTCGTGCTCGCTCCGGGGAGTCGGTAGTGACGAGCTGGAGGCCGCCGCTGTTCGTGACGAGCGCGACGTCGTCGAGGTTGACCGTTTCGTCCTCAAGGAGATTCACGACGTTGTTGACGACACGAGCATGCAGTTCGGCATTGTCGTTTGAGTGTGGAAGACGGCCCGCATACATCCGTAATTCAGCAGGTTCCATGATAAGGCCGGGGGATCAGGTGCTGTCGAAGGATGAGACTGCCTATTCTTCCTTTCGGAGGCGCTCTTCGAGGAGCTCGCCGCGTGTGTGCCACGTCCGGGGGCGACATGCGACGATAAGTGTGCCGAGGAAGAAGGCGGCGACGAGGGCGACGACGACGGGCCCGGGAATCATCCCGATGGCTGCGGTCTGGAGCCATGACTCGGGAGAGAAGGCGGTGATACGGACGAGCCACGCGACGAGGAGGATCGCGAACAGTGGGAGGTAGATGCGCCGCAGGCGGTGTGCGATGGCCTCCTCGGCGGTGATTTTGACTGCGGGCTCACGATAGTCGGAACTGAGCTTCTCGCGCCACTCAGGGCTAACAACCTCCTTCTCGGGGTCGAGACCGATCGACCAGACGTTCTCTTGGAGGGTACGGACACGCGAGCGCCAGATATCATAGCCGCGGTAGCGCCGCGCCTCAATTGTGAGGAAGACGCCCAGCATCGCAATGCCGATGAGGAGTATGTAGTGGGGGTTGTCGGGGCTGGAGAACGCCCACGTGAGGATGGCGGCCATGACGATGACCGCCCAGTTGGTGGTCTTATCGAGGCGTTCGCGCCAGTACTTCATCCGGTGGATTTCGCCCCGGTAGAGGTGCGCCATCGCGCCGCTCGGCCCCATCTCCTCGTCCAGAAGCCCCTTCCCGACATCTCGTCGGTCGTCGTCTTTCGAATCCTTGGTCATCGTGGGCGTCCCATTTCAAGTCGACTGTAGGCTTGTGATGCGGGCATCGAGTGACAAGAGTGTTGCGTCATCACTCTCTAATATAGTAGCTATTGGACATTGTCGGCGCATATGGTTTACCGGTTGTGCCCAGTCGGGGGGAGAGATGTGTAGTACGGTGGTTCTATCGTTACGGCTCCCGGCTATCGTCCATTCTTAGATGTGTTGTGTACGTATTTGAGCCGGGAGTTCAGCCCAGTATTGTACTATATACGCAAACACTTTTGCGTGTGTAGGTCGTAATATGAGTATCCAATGGCTGATTCAATGAGTGAGATGCTCCGGCAGGATATGGAGTGTGAGGGGCTGCTAGAGTGCTTTCACGATCTCAAGACGCTCGACAAAGAAATCTTCCAGGTGCTCTGCGACAGTGCGGAGCCGCTGACTGTTGACGAGATCGCCGAGCGAGTCGACCGGGAGCGCTCGACCGCATATCGTTCGGTTCAGCGCCTTCTGCAGGCGGGATTCATTCAGAAAGAGCAGGTGAACTACGAGCAGGGCGGCTACTACCATGTCTACAAACCGCGTGATGGCGAGGAGATCGCCCAAGATATGCAGCGCACCCTCAACGACTGGTACGCGAAAATGGGCCAGCTCATCGACGAGTTCGACGAGAAGTACAGCGAGCAGCGCCAGCACGCGCCCGCAGAGAGCTGATCGGATCGAGTCAATATCTCAATCACTTTCCGCTGAAACAGCTGTTCGGTAGGTCTACTTATTGGTCGTCAGATGTGGAGGTGAATGCGTTGAACTGTCGGCCGGTAATTGCGGTTGGCGGTAAGCGATAGTAGTCCATTCTGACCTCGTCAGGTGTCGTTTCGGGGTAGACGTTCAGAGTTGGAATGGAAGCGTTTTCTGCGATTGCTGTGGCGGCCTTGGTTTCGTCCGCTTCGGGGACAGGTTCGATCGGGCCCTGCACGATGACGCTTTGTGCTGGCTGTTCGTCGTAGACCGTCAACGTCGCGGTATCCGTCGTTTCGAGAAAGGCGATCTTCTTACTATCTTGTTTGTAGACGAACTGGAAGTACAGTATCTCACCGTCGTAGCCGAATGATTCGGGAATCGAATACGCTTCTGTACCGTCAGTGAGCGCTAAGACGCCCACGCCCGACTCAGAGAGTACTGTATCACACTCTCTCTTCGATAGCTCAGTAGTCATACGGTTACGTACTCGCTATATCACAGAGCGTGTTTTGGCCATCGATTCATCAAATAGTCCCTCATCTGGATTTATAGCCCCAGTTAGGCTCTATGAGCCATCGAGGACATCAACAGTTCCGGATATCTCTATTTCTCCGCGCTACAGGACTGTGTCTGTCTAGACTTCCACTAACGGCCTTTTCGACTGGTGCTAATTCCGGAAGCCATCACGTTGGGCAGTATATTTATCCTTCTGTATTGTGTAGTGATGGATAGAATGAGCAATACTACTGTTGCCCCGTCAGAGGTCGCCCGACGCGTTGAGGAAGATGATACGGAGGATCTCTTCGTTCTTGACGTCCGGAACGAAGACGCCTACGAGGAGTGGCGCATCCCGACGAGCACGAACCTCCCGATCTACGACGAACTATTAGATCACGACTTCTCAACGCTCGCGGACCACCTCGATGATCTTCCCGAGAGTCAGGAGATTGCCGTCGTCTGTGTCGGCGGCGTCACGTCCGCGCGCGCTGCTGAGTTCCTTCGGGAGGAGGGCTTCGACGCGAAGTCAGTCGATGACGGAATGAACGGATGGGGACGCGTGCACCGCGAGTATGACGGTGCCGCCGACGACGTCATTCAGCTTGTCCGTCCTGGCACCGGATGTGTCTCGTACATTGTCCACAACGATGGTGAGGCAGTCGTCGTTGACCCCTCACAGTATATCGGTCAGTATCTCGACGTCGCGGACGCACACGGCTTAGAAGTCGTCGGTGTCGCAGATACGCACGCACATGCCGACCACATTTCGGGGGCGCGCCGCCTCGCCGGTGAACTCGACGTCCCCTACTACCTCCACGGTGAGGACGCGGGCGATCTCGGCGAAGTGACCGAACTTGAGCACGGGGACGCTATCGCCGTCGGCGAGCGCGAACTCGATGTTTACCACACCCCCGGACATACGCCCGGGAGTGTCTCCTTCGCCTTCAGTGATGCACTTCTCTCGGGAGATACGCTCTTCCTCCGGAGCGTCGGCCGTCCCGACCTCGAGGATTCCTCAGAGGCCGCCATCCGTACTGCTGCGAGCGAACTCTTCGACAGTCTCGATCGACTCACCAACCTCGACGAGACGACTGTCGTCCTTCCGGGACACTTCAGCGACGAGTCCGTCCGTCCGATCGCCACTGAACTCGGCGAGCTTCGAGCTGAGACGACGAATGAACTCCTGAGTTTCGTCGCCGACGACGATGAGGAGGCATTCGTCGAAACGATCGTTGAGAGTCTCTCGGAGGAGCCCGCGAACTACAACGAGATCAAGCAGATCAACTGGGGGAAGGAACAGCCGGGTGGTGACGCCGAAGCCCTCGAACTCGGCCCGAACAACTGCGCCGCGAACTGAACGTAGTTGAATACCACCCCACAGTATTGCCTATATTGAGCACAACTATTTATTGCGTCGGAGCGTAGTTAGACCTGCATGAGCACCGAGCATAGTACCGACCGTATTGACCCGACGACCGTCGAGAATCAGGCAGATCGTGTCGTCGTCTCCTTCCGCTCACCAGACGCTGATCCGGATACCGATGACTGGTGGATCGCGGACAGTGACTGGCTCCACGACGGGCTGACCACGTCCTCCTATCTCCGCTATCTGCACTGGGCACATGCTGGGCCTGTATCAGTAGACGACGAGTGGGAGGAGTTCGTCAATTGTGGCTGTGCAAGCCCCCAAGACGTTATCCTCCGTGTCGAGACAATCGACGGAAACCCTGCAATCGGCGACCAGACGACTATCGAAATCGTCTCCCGAAAGGCAGTTCTCGAGGATACACCTGGGTCCGAGGACTCGGACACCGAATGCTAATAACGGTCAGGGACGCAGCCGGCTGAGGACAGAAGCGATTCGGTACACGAGAGTATTTTTCTCGTATTGTCGCCATCCCATGTAGCCACCAGTGAGGGTCGCGACATCGTAGCCGCGAGCGTCCAGTGTCTGTGTCGCTGTCTTCGCGACGACGCCGGCTTTGCAGACGGTGACGACCTCTGCCTCCGTCGGGATATCATCAAGGTATGCGTTAAGTGCGTCAGTCTCTCCACTGCGGAGCTCGTGATAGACTGGCGCATTATAGCTCCCATCGATGTGGCCCCGCTGATAGTCCGACTCCGGACGAACGTCAAGGACGAACACGTCATCCTCGGAGCGTACCGTATCAAGTTGTGACGGGGAGACGCTACGCATCGAGGTCCCCCACGACCAAAAATGTCTCACGTCGGGCCGCACGGAATTCGATTCGGAAGCCAGCGTCGCGGAGAGTCGTCACGACGCCGTCGACATCAAAACGCGTCTTGAGTGGTGGGCCCGCTTCGCCATCGCCAGTAGCTGCCCAGTCGACGATAACGAGACGACCACCGGGTTCGAGTACGCGGACGAGTTCTGCAAGCGCGTCGTCACTCGCGAACTCGTGATACGTCATCGTTGAGAGAGCACCGTCGAGTTCGTCGTCCGCGAGTGGTAAATCCGCGACGTCAGCTTCGACTAACTCCACGTTCGCGGGGAGGCCCTTCTCATGATAGTGGTCGTGCATCTCAGCCTGCACGTCAATCCCGTAGACGTGGCCGACGTAAGGTGCGACATCGTCAGTATAGAACCCGGTCCCGCTTCCGAGGTCAGCGACAGTCTCGTCTCCGTCAGGACTGAGCGCCCAGAGTAACTCTTCACGAGAGAGATAGCGGTATCGTTGGGCTGCATCCTCAAGCTTCGAGGCGTTCTCCGTGTCGAAGGTGGTCTGATCCATACTGTATAGTTATGGGTGTACTCCGATGTATTCATTGGTCACCTAGACTGATGGGCAATTCTCCTTAGGCGGGTTTAGCGATACCTGTGGTCGAATAGTTCTTCGGGGATAAGTACCAGATCAGAAATACTGCCGTTAACTCGTGGAGTGCTCCCCGTCGTCGAACTGTCTCGCGACGCACTCGCCCCATCCTCGGCGAGTATGAGCGCCGTCTCTACGACGAGATCGCCGGACAGCCCTACGACTAGCACGCCCAGAGTATAGTTGATATAGTACAGTACTAGATCGGGTCGCTGTGATATGTACCACATCGAATACTCCGGAATATTGCCATTCATTCTCTGTATACGATGTTTCTTGTGTTGGTCGTTGAATCGAATTAGTCATCCGCAGACATAGTATTGTCTGAGTTGTACAAGACACACAAAACAATAAAGTACCTCCCGCCCGTATTCTGGGGCACGATGGCAGAACGAGAGCCAGACGAAATCGAATCGCTACGAGCGAAACGGCGCGAAGATCTGATAGAGACTGCTGAGGCTCCGTCGACACCGGACGATCCGGTATACGTGAATAGTCAATCAGAGCTTGAGGAGGCGGTCGGGGAATACGACGTCGTTCTTGTGGACTTCTACGCAGACTGGTGTGGTCCATGTCGAATGCTTGAGCCGGTCCTCGAGAGTCTCGCGACGAAGACAGACGCGGCTGTCGTGAAGGTCGACATCGAACAGAACCAGCCGCTCGCGACCCAGTACGGCGTACAGGGCATACCGAACGTCGTCGTGTTCGCGAATGGAGAGCCGGTCGAACGCGTCGTCGGCGTCCGCGACGAGGACTACTACGCGAATCTTGTTTCGGAGGCTGGACGCTAAATGCAGGTGCTTGACATCCTCCTCCGGGCAAACGCGGAGGAATCCCGAGCGGTGAGAGTTTCAGGTCTGCAACCATAGACGCCGCCACTTCACGGGAGTCCGCGTCTAACCCAGTCGTCGTGGTCGGTGGCTGTCTAGCCGTGCCAAGCGGCTGTTACTCCTATCCTCGGGGTCGTTGACTCCCATCTGTTGTTTTTGCCAGCAGGGAGTCGCTGACACGTCGCCGGACTCGGAGGTATCTTGAACCTTGCTCGACCGACGGGCACAAGACGAACCGTTCTGGGATTCGCGTTCACCACGTCGGCGTTCCGGATATTGTCTCATTAGGTGGCGGGCTGGCCGCCTCCGAAGGTCGTTCGGAATCCGCTCCGTTCCGACCTGACCTTGCCTCAGTATAGCGGGGTTTGCCACTTGAACGTATAGATTAGACACTCGGCTATGCAATTGTTGGTGGAAAGTGTCATTAAGTGACGGCGCGTATCCACGGCCTGAAGGCCGTGGTATTGCGCCTGTTCCCCATATAATGTCACAATCGTCGGGTCGGGGATGGCCGGTCACTCGGCCGCAGTCTACACCGCTCGCGCTGACCTGAACCCGATCGTCATCGCGGGTCCTGAGCCCGGCGGACAGCTCACTCTCACGACCGACGTCGAAAACTACCTCGGGTTTCCCGGCGGTATCGGCGGAGCGGACCTCGCCCAGCGTGGTCGTGCACAAGCTGAGCAGTTCGGTGCGGAGTATCGGAACGGCCGCGTTATTGGCGCCGATCTCGACGGCCGTCCGTTCACACTCCATCTCGCGTCTGGGAAACAATTCGAACCCGTGCGTTGATCGTAGCGACGGGGGCGAGCGCCCGCTGGATCGACGCCGAGAACGAGGACGACCTGATGGGCTACGGCCTCTCAACGTGTGCAACCTGCGACGGTGCCTTCCACCGGGGCCACGACGTCCTCGTCGTCGGCGGTGGCGACTCCGCAATGGAGGAAGCTACATTCCTCACGAAGTTCGCGGACACCGTCTACGTCGCCCATCGTCGCGACGAACTCAGCGCCTCCGAAATCATGCGTCAGCGTGCGTTCGAAAATGATGACGTCGAAATCCTCTGGAATACCGAACTCCTCAAACTCCAGGGGAGCCATGACGACGGAATCACCGGTGTAACGCTCGTCACACATCCAGAGGGCTACCCACGGGAGAAACTCGACGCCGGAGACGACGTTGAGCAGCAGGCTCTCGACGTACAGGGCGTCTTCTATGCTGTCGGCCATACCCCCAATACTGCCTTCCTTGAGTCGGCAGCCGTCCCGCTCGACGAGAACGGCTACGTCGACACGCTTGACGGACTGACGACTGCGACAGCCGTCGAGGGCGTATTCGCCGCCGGCGACGTCATGGATCACGACTATCAACAAGCCATCACCGCTGCGGGACTGGGGAGTATGGCTGCGCTCGACGCCGAAACGTGGCTCAACAAGCAGGAAACCACCACTGACACCCGCGCCACAGCAAAGTAGCCTCCACCCCAATCTCTCGATATGACCGATTTTACTCGTCGTCGCTTCCTCGCTGCCTTCACCGGGACGGGACTCTCAGCGTTCGCTGGCTGCGCCACACCGTTCTCTAGAGGTGGTCGTGGGCCGAGTCCACCAATCGGCGAAGGCGACCAAGACAGCGACGAGACGTTCAATCCACCAACGTACACACCACCTGAGCCGACGCCACTCCCAGACCCGGACGTTAAGCGAACCCTCCGAGCGACAGCCGCGACGATTACTCTCGGTCCGAACGCGACGAGTCAATCATGGGTCTACGATGGCCAGTATGTCGGGCCCGAGCTCCGTGTCAGCGAAGGCGACATCGTTGAGGTGGCACTCCAGAACGACCTGCCAGCGGTGACGACGACACACTGGCATGGAATCCCGCTGCAGAACGCGATGGACGGCGTCCCATACGTCACACAGGACCCCGTTACTCGAGGTTCATCGTTCACCTACACATTCCGTGCTGAACCACCAGGAACGTACTTCTACCACAGTCACGTCGGCCTGCAGCTCGACCGGGGACTCCTCGGTCCACTCATCATTGAGGAAGACGACCCCCACATTGACTACGATCGCGAGTTCACCGTCATCTTCGACGACTATCTCAACCAGCCACCCGAGCCCCTCTCAGATGATGGGCGAGACGGGATGGGTGGTATGGGAGGAATGATGGGCAGCGATGTCCGTCCACCATATACGGGACTGCTGGCGGACGGCCGGCTTCCATCGAACCCACGGACGCTTGATGTTGCAGAGGGGGAGCGGATTCGCTTCCGCTTCGTGAACGCCGCAAGTGCAACGGAATTCCGGACACGACTCGCCGGCCATCAAATGACCGTTTCACACGTCGATGGTCGCCCTGTCGATCCCGTGCCTGTCGACGAGTTCGTCTTCGGACCAGGCGAACGCTACGACGCCGTCGTCGAGCTGACGAACCCTGGCGCATGGCAACTCCGCGCAGCAGCCGTCAAGGGAGATGAATCACCAGCACGCCTCGATGTCCGATACGGTGGACACGACGGTACTCCGCAAGCACCCGACTGGGGTGGACGGCGTCTCCAATATCATGATCTGCACGCCAGAGATAAGATCTCCGTATCGGGTTCGCCAGACCGAGTGTACGACCTCACGCTCTCACGCGCTGGCAGGTCCTACACGTGGCTCATCGACGGACAGGCATACCCCAACGCCGAGCCACTCGATATACGCGAGGGTGAGCACGTTCGGTTCAGGCTGAGGAACCACAGCCCGGTGACGCACCCGATGCATCTTCACGGACACTTCTTCCGCGTCGGGGACGCTCTCATGGACACCATTCGTGTCCCTGGTCATATGGGGCAAGTCTCCCTCGACTTCCGCGCCGATAATCCTGGAAACTGGCTCTTCCACTGCCATAACCTCTATCACCTCGAATCTGGCATGGCTCGTGTTATCAGATATGTTTAGAAATTGCTATTTCAGCCCTCTCGATTCTAACACAGACTAGCCACATTGAGCGATAAATAATCGAGTACCTCGATCTAACTAACTAGTGCCGACCCGACAGCAATAGGTCTCGACCGGTAATGCTCTATTTGTTTATTTATTCGCTAGAGAAGTAGCAGAAGACTTTTACTTTCGCTTTGGTTATGCCGGCGCGGATGCATCGAGAACGGACCGGTGTATCGCGGTTTATCGCCGTCACCCAGACGACCGATAGCGTGGCTGCTCCCCAGAGCAGCCCACACCCCTTTCGACAACCGCGAGTGGTCCAGCAACACCAGCCGTCCCCTTCACCGATTCGTGACTCACACAGACTCCCCCGCTGACGAGCACTCCACCACGACGCACACAGCATTGAGGAAGCAACTACCGCGCCGTCTCACCATCGGGCTGGTTCTGTTCAGCCTCATCGCCGTCGAGCCAGCCGCAGCCCAGCAATCCGCCGTTTGCAGCGCAGACAACCTCCCAAGCATGATCGAGGGGTTCTTCCAGCTCACGACGGCGCTCGGGATCGTCGGGCTCGCCGTGGTGTGGCAGGCGAACTCTCTGATCGATATGTTCACGCTGAGCCCCGATCAGAAGAAGGGCCTGAAGCGCCACAAGCGCTCAGCGCTCAAGTCCGCCACTGTCCTCGTCGTCCTCGGCCCGCTCTACACGGTCGCGGGCTCCATGATGGGCCTCCCGCTCGCCCAGTGCGTGAACCTCGTCCCCTGGTAGCCCGAGCTCGCCCTCCACATTGATGGCCTCGTCACGCGCGATCCCGATAGCGATTGCCGGCGTCCTCCTCCTCGCCACAGTCACCGGGCTCGCCGCCGCGAACCACCCCCGCCCCGGCACGGAAGGAAATGGCCTCACAGAGAACGAGTCCGCGACTCTCTGGTCGCACGACGCCGACGACTACACGAACGAATCCGCCTACTCCCAGCAGTACGGCGCGCACCGCACCGCCCTCCAACAACTCGCGAACGGGACGGACATCACGTTCACACGGCCGCCCAAAACAGCCGCGACCTGGACCAAGCACGACTTCCGGGACCTCCACGCCAGCGGTCCCGAGACATCCCGCTACCCGGAGAATGCCGACCTCAAGCAGAGCGCACTCATCGCGGATGCTCACGCGACAATCTTCGCCACACAGCCATCGACGCGAGCACACCTCGCGGCCGGTAAAACACGCACGTATCTCGCCCCGAGTGGGACGCTGCGCGGTCTCGTCGACTATCGCGTTCGCTACCCGAACACGAGTGGGGACTGGTCGCTGACCAGTACTCGCGTGTCGCGCGTCTGGCTCACCCAAGACGGTGAGACAATTGCCTCGAGTACGGGAACGCAGACGCCGACACTAGACTATCACTTGCAGAACGACCGGACGACGACGCTGACGCTGCACGCGACGATCGAAGTCCGCGTCGAGACAACCACCGGAAACGGGAATACGGACAGCACGACGACGCAGACTGATTCGGTGACGGTCACTGACTCGCTCAGTGGGTCGGTGTACGATCTCGCGGCGTACCCCTACTACGCGACGTATCCGAACGGGGACGCGGGCGTCGCGATTTTCCAGTCGCGGCCGTGGCAGGGCTATACGCTCACCGAGACCGGGAACGCGAGTGCGCGTGGTGTCTGGCGGTTCTACACCGCCCGCCACACCGGCTGGGACACGCTCGTCACGAGTACCCGCGACGGCGAAACCCGCACCCAGTCTGACGCAATCCCGGTCTCCGTGCACGCGTATCCGTCGCGGATTGGACCGGTCGCCGAACCCGTTCGAGCCGGCCCAGAAATCGTCGAGACGTGGGGAATCAATCGGTCATCACCCGCCCCAACACTCGACGAGGACGTCCACATCGACGTCGTCAACGACTCCTACACGACGACGTATGGGGTTGCTGTCCGCGCGGAGCAGGTTGACCGGCAGGCGTTGCAGGTCGCGGGGATCGTTCGCGGCGTGAACGCGACCATCTTCCAGCCCCAGGTCGGTTCGACACGCCACCTCCGCGAGAGCAATCTCTCTGCGACCGTCCTCTCGCAGAATGCCTCGGCAGCCACAGTCCGCCTCGAACTCCACGACAACCAGACAGGCGCGCCGATCGACCTCTCGAACGAGCAGCGGGGCCAGGCGCTCGCGCAGGCACCCCAGGGCTATATCGCCATCGGCGACCAGCGCGTCGAGACGAATGCCTCTGGGGTTGCGGTCGTCACGCTCACCCAGCCCGGCATCTACACCGCCCAGTACCACCCTGAGTCGTGGCTTGGCGCTAACCCCGCTTACGTGCGTGCGCAGGCGAGCGTCCGCTGGCACCCACTCGGCACGCTCGCAGGCTGGTTCAACCTCGCGTTCATCACCGGGTGGAAACTCCTCCCGTTCGTCGTGATGTTCTACGCCGGCACCCGCCTCCTCCACATGGTCGGCCTCGATCGCTTCCACCACTATGACTGACACCACACCATCCATCGACCGTCGTAGCGCCCTCCAAGCATTCGGCAGTCTCACCCTCGCCGCCCTCGCCGGCTGCACCGGGAACGGTGACTCCGGACCGTCGGGCTCCTCAACGGTCACTCCTGCGGGACCATTTGCAAGCCTCGACGTTCAAGGAACGACACTCGTCGTCGAACTCGAAAGTGGCGCGGACGCCGAGCACGTGAATCTCGTGAAGCCGAACGGGTCGCTCTTCGGGACACGCGACGTCGCACAGGGCGCGAGTCGCGTTTCCTTCGACCTCGGTACCACCTACACTCCCGGCGAGTACGAACTCGTCGCCGTCACCGGCGACCAGACCATCGGCACCACTACTCGCACGCTCCAGCCTGACCTCCAGATTCTCGAGATGGGTATCGGTCGCAACCAGCCCGAACAGATGTGGAATGGACCGGAGCGCAGTCCTCAAACGCAGGCATTCGTCACAATCGAGAACCGAGGGAGTGGGCCGACTGCAGTCACGCAACTCCTCTTCTTCGGAAAGGTCCCATATCCAAGCGGAGAGAATGGAACTCAGTACGCCGAGACAGATATAAGCGGTATCTACGATCCAGAATCCAACACTGAAATCGAACAAGTCGTTGTTCCCCCGGGAGGGTCGAAGACGATCTACAGCTCTCGGATGCCGTTCGCGTTCATTCGTGGCGGCAACGTCGTATGTCAGGATCAGCCACAGTCTGGAACGTTCGAACTCGTCCTCGAAACATCGACTAGCAACACCGCGCTCTCCAAGAGGTATGACATCCGGTATTCTGCATCTGAGGAGTTCAACGACTGCTCGATCGAGGTTGGAGAGGATAGCTGATGGTCGACCTGATTCAAGTTGTCCTCCAAGGGTTCAAGGACGCGGTCAATTGGTTCATCAGCCTGTTCATGCAGGGACTGCGGAGAGGGTATCAGGAAATTTCCGTGGCGATGTTTGGCACCCCAACACCGCGGACTAACGGTGCGTTCGTCTTCGGACAGCCGACGAACGCTCCATGGGAGTCGATCCATCACGCCTTGATTGGTGGCGAGATTATGATCGTCTCGCTGCTCCTGCTCGTGGTCTGCGTGCAAGGACGCCACCTTATTCGAATCTTCAATCTTGGGAGTGCCTACGAGTCACGACGAACCCGGAAGACCGCCTGGGTTGGTGCCTTCCTGATTATCACGTGGTACTGGGTCGCCGTGCTCACGCTCTACCTCGTCAACGGATTTACGATTGCGCTCCTGCCGAGCTTCAACTCACTCAGTACCGCAATGCTCGGGTTCCTACAGAATGCAGTGACGAACCCCGGCCTATCGCTCGTCTTCGCGCTGCTTGGCGGGCTCTCGATGTGGGCGTTGGAAGCACTCTACTACATTCGGGAGGTTCTCCTCTACGTCTACATCTACGGGATGCCGATTGCGTTCGCGCTCGCCTACGGGAACGTTCCCGTTCTCTCGGACGTCGCGATGGGGTTCAGCAAACGCTTCGTCCCGCTCGCGATCCTCCCACTCCCCGCTGCAGTCGTGTTCAAAGGCTACGACCTCCTCTACTCGCAGCACGCCCTCTCCCCAGGAAATCCGTTCCTGAAGTATCTCGTCGCGGTCTCCCTGCCGCTCGTCGCCGTTGTGGTGACGTGGAAGACGTTCCAGTACGCGACACCACTCACCGCGAAAGCGATCAGTACTGCGGGCCGTGGCGCCGCGCTCGTCGGTGGTGTTGCTGCCGGCGCCTACGTCGGTAGCGCAAGCGTCGCGACGACCGCCGCCCGCTGGGGGCCGAAGGCCGCCGCCGGCCAAGCTGTCGCCGAGCACGCCAGTCGCCGCGCCGGCAGCGAGGAGGGCGAGGAGTCTGCGCCGTCGTATCGCCGGACAGAGAACGACCCACAGACCCGCTAAGCTATGTCGACAGATCCAGACGCCGCCGCACGACGCATCATGAATCAGTTCGGCGAGGAGAGCCGCATCCCCTACCTCAACATCGAGGAAGGCGACGTCGGCGTCCTCATCGCCTTCCCCATCATCGGCCTCTTCCTCGCCGCCCTCACCGGTATCGATTCACTCGCGCTCCCGTTCGTCGCGGGTGGGTTCGGCCTCGGCGTCGCCATCATCTACGTCGCCCCAAGCCACCTCAATGCGTGGACGTGGGTGACCGACGTCTACCAATACCTCAAACGCCCCCGTGCCACCTTCAGCGCACCCGACGAACCAGACCCCGAGACGAACGAGACGGTGCGGAATGAAGGTGGGCTGGCGAACTATACGCCGTTCCAGCCGGACGAACGCACCCAAGACCTCACCAATATCGAACGTGCGTGGCCGGGCGCCGGTGCCATCCAGCGCTCGGACGGGACGATGGAGGCGTTCGTCGAGGTCGACCCCGACAACATGGACTTCGCGATGTCCGACGACTGGGCCCAGTTACAGGAGGCGGGCGCGGAGTTCGCGAATAGGGAGCTCGACTCGAAGCTCAAACTCCACGCCACCACCCGCGAGTTCCCCGTCGAGCAAGTCATCGAGAACATCCAGGACCGCCTCGACGACGAGGACGTTCAGGAGAATCCGGTCTTCCGCGAACTTCTCGAGGAGTACCTCGAAACGCGCCCGCGTGAGATGCGCGAGCGCGGCATCCAACAGCTCCACTACTACATCGGCGTCGAAGTCTCCCCGATGGAGGTCTACGACCGCTACCGCGACGAGTCAACTCCCGCCGAGAAACTGACCGAGATTCCTGTCATCGGCTTCCTGTTCAACCCGTTCGTCACCCGCCGGGAGGACCTCCAAGCGGCTGAGCGGCGCGCACGGATGTTCGACACCTTGGACGACCGCGTCGCCGCGGTGCGCAGCGAGTTCGTGCAGCAGGCGAGTGGCTGGTCAGCACGCCGCCTCACCACCGTCGAACTGTTCACACTCGCGATGGACTTCTGGAACGGCCACGAACACGACTACGACAATCCCGACTCGCTCATCCGCCAGCAACCCACCATGAATCACCAGACACGCGAGGACACCGATGCATAACGCCCTCCTCCCCGCCGCGACCGGGTTCAGCGACCAACTCACACAGTGGGCGCTCAACCCCACCACACCCGGCGGAATCCTCTTCTACCTCCTCGTCGCCGTGACCATCACCGCGACCGTAGTCGTCGCGTGGACGCGCTATCGGGCCCGCGACGACGAGCCCACCGTCGAGTTCGCCGACGTCCTCGACGAGGAAACGCTCGAAGAGGGGCAGGCCGAGGGCCGCCTCCTCGACGAGATTGCTGAGTCACACAAGACGGCGATTGCACCCGCTGCGATCGAGTGGGAGACGCGTGCCGCCCACGTCGGCGAGCAGTGGACGAGCACACTCTACGTCGCTGAGTACCCCGACCATCCGAGCGACGGCTACCTCAGTGACCTCTTCGAGCTCACAGACGTCGAGTTCGATCTGACTGCGCACGTCACCCCGAAGAACCAAGAGCGCGCCCGCACCGAGCTCGAGGAAATCGCCGACGACCTCCAAGTCGACGCTGACCTCGAACAGAGCGTCCGTGGTGCCTACCTCCAAGAGCGCGCTGACGAAGCGAAAGCCACCTACAAGGCCGTCGAGAGCGGCGCGAACGTCTTCGACCACGGCGTCTTCATCACCGTTCGCGCTGACGAGAAGGACGACCTGCAGGACGCCGTCCGTACGGTGAAGAGTACACTTCGGGACGACCCGGCGAACCTCACGCCGAAGACCGCGATCTGCCGGCAGGACGTCGCCCTCCAGTCCGCCGCACCCATCGGCGACAACGAGTTCGGCCGTGAATCCATCGCCCTCGGTGGCGCTGTTGGCGCGCTGCTCGCGTCACCGCATAACGCGACGATTCTCGAGGAGGGTGGCGTCGAGTTCGGCATCCACAAGGACAACCAGAGTCCCGTTGTCATCGATCCCTTTGAGCGCGACAACGGCTACGCCATGTTCACCGTCGGGGACACCGGGTCTGGGAAGTCGTTTGGCTCGAAGCAGAACTTCATCCGCTCGATCGAACAGGACAGCGACCGCATCGGCATCGTCCTCGAACCACTCAACAACTGGGCCGGCGTCTCTGAGGCGCTCGACGCTCAGCGCATCACCGTCGGTGGGACGCTCGGCCTGAATCCCTTGGAGATTCGCCAGACACCCGAGCACGCCCAACGTGCGATGGGTGAGGACGCCAGTCCGTTCAACGAGAAACTTGATGACGCGATGAGCTTCCTCACCAACTTCTTCGCCCTCCGCGGCATCTCCCTGGGAGATCGACGCACGACGCTCGAACTCGGCTTGCGATCGGCGTACGCCCGGCAGGGGATCACCGACGACATCGCGACCCACGACAACCCGAGTCCGACGATTCGGGATATGCTCGATGTCTTCGAGGAGATGGTCGAGGACCCCGAGGAGTTCGTCGTGCGCTCCGAATCCGAAGCCGAGAAGATTCAGGCCGACGCGACGTGGCTTCTCGACCAACTCCGCCCCTTCGAGGAGGACGGCCGACACGCGAACCTCGGGAAAGCCTCCGCCTTCGACATTCGAGACGAGAAGACGATCTATCTCGACCTCGCCCAACAGGAGGGGAGCGTCGATTCGAGTACGGCACTCACCATGCAACTCCTCATCTCCCTCGTCTACGAGCGCGCGAAGGAGACCGAGAAGGAGGTCGTGTTCGTCATCGACGAGGCCCGCTACATCATGCAGGACGCCGCGAGTCTCGCCTTCCTCGAGACCGTCTTCCGCCATCACCGCCACCACGACCTCTCCATTCGCCTCGTCACGCAGACCGTCGACGAGTTCTTCGAACACACCGAAGCCGAGGCCATCCTCGACCAGTGCGCCGTCAAGCAGTTCCACCGCCTCGACGGCATGGACGAAGAGTGGGCCGACGAGTTCGGCCTGAACCACGCCCAGATGCGCTACGTGCAGGACGCCGTCCCCGGCAACGAAGACGCCGGCTTCTCCGAAGCACTCGTCGGCGTTGACGGCGAGTGGCGCGGCATCCAGGTCGAGGCAATGCCCAAGGAGAAACAGGTCATCGACTTCGACCCCACCACCCAAACCCGCGACGAACTTCCCGGTGCAACCACCGACGACACCGAGTCAGCGATGCATTCGTTCCAGCAGCAACTCAATGAGCAGGCTGCCGAGTCAAGCGAGGAATCGGAGCAGGTCGCCGAGACGGACGGTGGTCGCGATGAGTGAGTACCTCCGCGTCACCCCAACTTCTGAAGAACTAGACCCGTCGGGGATTCCGCGACTCCTCGAGAGCCTCCACAAACTCACTCGCGAGGAGTCTGGCTTAGGGTCGAGGCTGAATCCGTTGTCGTCGTCGACGCCGCCGCGTTTCGAGTTCCTCGCGCTCAGCGACGGCGACGACGCGCCCGTCGAGTTCTACTACGGCGCCGACGACGCCCTCGACACTGTTGAGGAGCGTCTGCAGTCGATCTATCCGACGACCTTCGACATCGAACGCGTCGACCTCGACGTCGAAGAACGGCTTGTTCAGCCGACCGAGTACTCACGCGAGGAGTTCGTCGACGCCTACCAGCAGGGCGCCCTTCAGTACGAGTTCGGCGAGGACGAGCAGTACGAACTCACCGATGAGGGGGAGGCTGAGGCCGCGGACGTCGATGTGACTGCGGACAGCGTGGTGTCCGTCGGCGAGACTGCACTCGAACTCGCCGTCGCGGACAACGCACCGGTCGAGAAGCCGTCCGTGACTGAGGACGGAACGATTCTCGCACGGCCGGCGACCGAGACGGTCTCCCCGTACGGTGTGCGTTGGCAGGGTGCGGCGACGCGCAAGAAGGACTGGATGACGTCGCTCACGCCGTTCACGGATGGTGAGGACGAGGAGTCCCTCTCGGCAGTCAACCAGCCGGGCGCCGCGCTCGCCTCACTGATTGACCACGTGAACGACGCCACAGAACCACTCGCCTTTCAGGTCGTGTTTGAGCGCCGTGAGAGCTGGCAGTCCGACGCCGAACTCCGCAAAGAAGACCTCATCGATGGGCGGGACACGTGGGCACAGCGGATTATCGGCGACCTCCTTGAGTTCGAGGAGTACGAACGCGACGAGCGCGAATTGAGCGATATCGTTGAACGCCGCCTCAACGCGATCGAGGCGACCAACCCCCAGCGCTCGTTCACCGTGAATGTCCGGGCAGTCGGCGTGCCGACCAGCGACACTGGGAAAGACTCGCTTGACGAGCGGTTGTCGTCGCTCGCCCCCGTTTTTGACCCCCTCGATGGCCCCTTCTACGACGTTGAGGCCGAACGAGTGCGTGAGAGTGGCTTCCGCGAGGCAAAGAAGGAAAAGAACGCACGCAAGGCCCTCCAGCGCCTCCTCAATCGCGACATCGTCACCGGCCGGTGGAAAAACCGGCCCGACTTCGTGCTGAGCGGGCGGGAACTCGCGCACTTCCTCCTCGTCCCCTCTGCCGAACAACTCTCAATTGAGGGGTCTCGCGGAACACGCGCCGAGCAGCAGAGTCGGAATCCGCTTTCCCGGCCGGATCCCGACCTCATGAGTGAGTTCCGAGAGGGCATGGCGGTCGGATATGCGCTCGACGAGACCGGTGAACCCGAGAATGAGCCGGTTCGCATCCCGCCGAGTCTCCTCCCGACCCACTATGGGCGCTTTGGGACGACCGGCGCTGGGAAGTCGAAAGCCCAGATCAACGAACTCCTCTCGCTCTACGCGAATACGGAGGGCCCGTCGATCCTGATCGAACCGAAGGGCGACGGAATGACGGAAAACTACATGCGCGCGCACGCCGCCCGCTTCGGGATTGATGACCTCGAAGAGAACGTCATCCACTTCTCGATTCCCGAGGATCTCCCCGGGTTTTCCTTCTTCAACATCCAGCCCGCCCTCGAAAATGGCGTGCGGCGTGAGGACGCCATCCAGAAGAAAGCCGACCACTACGAAGAAATTCTCAAACTCGTCATGGGCCAGGACCGCTACGAGCGCGCCACCGTCGCCCCCGGCCTGATCAAGACCCTCATCAAGGCGCTCTTCGACGCAGAGCACGGCCGTGAAAACGGCCAGTATCGCGAGTCCGCGGACTACTTCGCGCACCGCCAACTGGAGAACGCGCTCGACCAGCTCTGGGAGGCCGGCCCGCCCCAGCCCGACTTAGGCGCGGCGCCCCAGTCGACTGACGAGGCGGTCACGCGCTCGCTCCGCCGGCAGTTGCAGGCGGACAAGACAACGTTCTCGAACATCATGGGCGGGGTCAGCAACCGCCTCGGGATGGTCTCCGACGACGCGAACCTCCGCCGCATCTTCAACAACACTGAGCCCCAGTTCGACTTCCGCGATCTCCTCGACGAGGACACGGTCATCCTCTTCGACCTTGGCGACCTTCGCGAGGACGCCGCCCGCATCATGACTGGCGTCATCCTCACCAACCTCGAAGCCGCACTCCAAGAGGAGAATCAAGACGCCGAGACGCGTCCCGAGGACTACGTCGTCAACCTCCTCATTGATGAGGCGGCCTCGGTCGCCGTCTCGGACGTGATGAACAACCTGCTCGAGCAGGGGCGGAGCTTCCGCCTCTCGGTCGGATTATCGATGCAGTTCCCCGAGCAGATGAAAGCCGAAGGCGGCCGCCGCGCCTACCTGAACGTCCTGAACAACATCGGCAGCCCACTCGTCGGGAAGATCAGTGTCGACCGCGAACTCGCCCAAGCAATGGCCCACGAAGAAATGGATCCCGAGGACTTCGCGAATCGCATCCGCTCGCTCCCACGTGGGGAGTGGATCGCGAACCTCCCGAGTCCTGTCTTCGGCGAGACTGGCCCGTATCCGTTCAGCCTCGCGCCACTCCCGATCCCGAAGGGCCACCCAGAGAGCGACCAACCACTGACGAGCGATGAAGAAGCCCGCTTCGAGGAGGCGCTCACCCGGATCCACACCCACGTCAACGACACCTATGGCGTGACGGAAGACGCGACGCCGACGACCCAGACGCCCGAGGAGCTTGGTGACGTCCTTGACGTCGCGGATGGGGAGTTGGACGTCGCGCTCGCGAAGGTTGTCCGCAGCGTCCAGTTGCGGACGAATCGTCGAGAGGCGAACGACTGGGTAGCGGTGGAGACAGTCGACGATGAGCTTCGCCGGCTCTTCGAGGACGCTGATGCGGACGCACCCACGTATGACGAGCTCGCGTCGCTCCGGCAGCGCTCGCGCTTCCTCGAAACGACCGTCGACATGGACACCGACGAACTCGTGATCCGCCTCACCGACGACGGTGAGGACATCGCGACGCCCGACACTGGATCTGTGCAGTCCGCGGGCAGTCAGAAGCACGATACGGCCCTCGAACAGATCGAGCAAGAGCTGACCGCAGAAGGATTCACTATCTCCATCCTGACGCAGGACGGCAGCGAGAAACCTGACGCGCGGGCAACTCATCCCGACTTCGAGGACGCGTTCGCGATTGAGGTCGAGACCACGACACCGGAGAATCCCGCAAAGGTACTGGTGAACCTCCGGAAAGCACAGGACGAGGGAGAGTTCCCGCTCTTCGTCGTTCGACCGGGCTCGTCGCAGACAGAATGGGCAGAGCGCATTGAGCAGATACTCAACCCACCTGTCCGCGAACTCTCGGCCGGTGAAACCCGCTACTATACGACTGACGAGAACCTCACGTTTAATGGTGGAGCGACGGAGGACGGTGGCGTGACCGCTGTCCGGCCCGTCGAGGACACGAACAGTACGCAGACGGCTTGGTGTGAGGAGTCGGGAAAGCTTGTTCTCCGGACGACTGCGGACGCAGAGATTCTCAGCGTGGACTCACTCACGGATCTCTCAAAGGGGCGGATGCCGGCGACGTATAGTTACGACCCGGCGGCTGAGGAGTACATCGTCTACGAGGAGGGAACCCGCCATATCTACGAGTCGAAGCAAGCGTTCGAGGCGAACTGGGCGCGGATTAAGCGCCCGTTCGTTCCCCGCGACGACCTCGCCGTTGCGGACGCTGAAGAGATGGAGTACGCCATAATCATCCTGCCACGCGACGGGAGCGCAACAGTGTACTCTGAGGGTCGGACATACCCGATCGACACGCTCCAAGAGGTGATCGAGAGCCAGGACTCCCCAGAGAATCAGCTAATGGCGCTACAGAGCCTCAGCCAACCTGATATCGAGGAGATTGCAGACGATCCAGATGCGGTCGTCGGACAGTTTGCTGCTCAGTGTCTATCTGAGGCCCCCGACGAGCGTGTCACTGCTGGCGACGTGTATACTGCCTACGAACAGTGGGCTGAGAATCACGGGATTGAGCCAGATTCGAAATCCTGGTTCGCGCGGCGACTGAATAAGCAGCTCTCGCTTGAGCGAACGACTGACCGGAGAGGTGGGAACCAAGTCCGATACTACGAGGGAATCAAACTCACCAAGCGAGGTGGTGCGGACTGATGACCAAGTGGCCTATCCCCCGAATCTATCAGAATAACAGATCGAAAGGAGCACCGTTACCGAACCTATCTGAGGTTAAGCTAGACTGTGGTATGAGGTCTGGGAAACCCGAGAAAACCGATATTCAGGGATCTGTTACAGCAAATCCCGAAAATGCCGTAACACAACGGGATCACTCACAGAATGCTGTACGGCATTTCCACGGCCAGAGAGTGGAACAATCAGGGAGTAGAGGATGGCTGTTACAGCAAAAGCCAACTAGAATAAGGCGGGGGGTACCCGTTGGGAATGGACGAAGAAGCAGGAGCGGGATTCGATGGAGTTGTTTGAACTCTGAGAATGGTGTGAGTACTAGAGGTGAGCGGCGATGAGTGATGGGGTCGATGTTGATCTGGATGTGTTGCCAGCGGAGTTGCGGGAGCGCGAGCAGTGGGTTGGGTGGCGGGTGGAGGAGCGGGGTGGGAAGGCGACGAAGGTGCCGGTGAATGCGGCGACGGGTGGTTATGGGTCGGCGACGGATGCGGTCACCTGGGCGGACGTCGCGACTGCAGTTGACGCGGTTGAGTCGGGTGAGGCGGACGGGATTGGGTTCGTCTTCACGGATGAGGACCCGTTAGTTGGCGTCGATCTGGATGACTGCCGTGACCCCGAGACGGGCGCAGTTGAGGAAGACGCGACAGACATCATTGAGCGACTGGACTCATACACGGAGGTATCGCCGTCGGGGACGGGCTTCCACGTCTTGGTGGAGGGAGAACTCCCGGAGGGGCGGAATCGGCGTGGGAGTGTGGAGTGCTACGAGACGGCGCGCTTCTTCACGGTGACGGGCGACCATGTTTCGGGGACGCCGACGCGGATTGCGCGCCGGCAGGACGCCCTGCGGGGGATTCATCGGGAGTACGTGCAGCCGGACGACGAGAGCGCCTTGACGGACGACGTCGCGACGGCGCCCGCAGACTCGGCGGGGGACGCGGCGCCGTCGAGTGAGGTCGACTTGGGTGACGAGGAGTTGGTGGAGAAGGCGATGGGGGCGTCGAATGGGGAGAAGTTCGAGCGGTTGTGGAACGGCCGCCTTGGGGGCTATGACAGCCAGTCGGAGGCCGATATGGCGTTTTGTTGCCTCTTGGCGTTCTGGACGGGCGGCGATCAGGCGCAGATGGACCGGTTATTCCGGGAGTCGGGGTTGCTGCGTGAGAAGTGGGATGAGGTCCACTACGCGGATGGGTCGACGTATGGGGAGAAGACGATCGAGCGCGCCGTCCAACGGACCTCCGAGTTCTACGAGCCCGAGGGAGGGGAGACTGCGGGTGACGTAGAAGAGGACGGTCAGAGCGCGACGTCGCGTGATGACCGCGGGGAGGCGTATCTCGCGGAGAAAAATCGCGTGTTAGGCGATCGTGTTGAGACGCTCGAAGCGCGACTCGAGGAGAAAGACGACCGAATCGCGGAGTTAGAGACGATGGTCGAACGGCTCAAGAGTGAACGTGACGCCGCACAGGCAGAATTGGATAGGGAAACAGAGTCCGGAGGGTCGGAGTCATCGATGTGGGGGCGAACGAAGAATTGGTTCGATTCTGAGTGAAGTGCCCCTTCGCCTGTACACTGAGGTAGTCTATTTTTCCCGTGGAAAATATTATCTTCCTCGACTGCGTAGTGTGTGGTATGACTGGTTCGGGTGAACAGGCGGACGAACCGGGGTACGTGTCGCGGTGGAAGGAGGCGACGACGGGGTTCGACCGAGTGCGGTCGGTCGCGTCGTCACTCGAAGAGCCGCGAACGGCGGGCTGGATCGCAGACGAGGCGTACGTCTCAGAGCCGACGGCGCGTGACCACCTCGAACGGCTCGTCGACCTCGGCGTACTCGTCGTCGACGAGACAGGGCGGGGGAAGATGTACTATCCGGATCCCGTCTACACGCGGCTGACGGCGATCCAGGAACTCGTCGCGGAGAATTCGGAGACGGAACTCACCGAGCAGGCGACAGCCATCCAGGCAGATATTGAGGCGTGGAAGACGGACTACGCTGTCGAGACGCCGCGTGCGCTTCGCGCGTCGGTGACGGAGGATATCGCGGTTGCCGAGGCACAGGAACGACTCCGGGCGGCGGCGGACTGGGAGTCCGCTCGCTATCAGCTCTCCCTCCTTCGGGACGCGATTGACCACTACGACAGCTATACTGCGCGCCCATCCGCGTCCGTATGAGTGAGGACGCACCGGCGACGCAGCCGAAGCAGCCCGCCACCGATCGGCTCCGTGGGCGTCGTCCACCCTACCCGGATGGTGGTCGCGACGCATCGCAGGTTGATGTTGAGAAACGCCATCGGATCTTGCGGTCGGTACGCGAGCAGCTCGAACGTCATCCAGCGATCCGTTCGGCTCGCGGCAGTCCGAACGGACAGTACGCGAACGTTGAGGCTGACGTGAACCCAGCGTACTTTGGTCGTGACGCCGAGTCGGCGTCACTCCAGGTGACGTGGCAGCCGAACCCCCGCTTTCCACCCGGAACGAGTCTCGACGACCGCCGACGGACGACGTTGACGTCGAACTTCACAATCCACTATACCGAGTCGTCTGGATTCGACTGTGGTGTCCATCTCGAGCCAAATCCACATGTTGAGGGCCATCTCCACTATCAAGAGCGGGACGCGCCCGATGCGGAATACGACTACGACGCGGTGTGGCTCGACGCCGAGTCACCTGTCGGCGTACTCTGGGAAGTCCTCGAGTTACTCGACGATCGGCTCCACGACACCTAGCACCCACGAGTTCTGAGGACTATGATGGACTGCGTCGACTTCGCGACACCGAGATAATGTCACATCCGACGGTCCGGGTTACTCCTCGTCGTCCTCGGGTGTCGCCGCGAACGCCTCGTACAAGTCTGCGTTCTCCGCCGCATCTCGATTCATGCGGTGTTGGGCGTCTTCGTGCATTATATCCTCCTCTATGCCGCTCACGAATGTAGTCTTCGGGTGGCTTGGATGGGTATGATGGCGGCGAGGGACCGACGTCACGGATGAGTACGACACGTGGAGTGTTGATCGAATAGACGCCGTCTGCACTCATCAATACAGCGGCCCTCTTCGTAGCGGCGGATTGTCGCGACGGCGCCTCAGATGCACGACTATCCAGCAGGGAGTCGACGACGAGACGCTTCAAGGGTCGTGGTCCTCGATTATGCGCCTCCCTTAGTCGTATGTCTCCGCCGGCCGTGTTTGTCGCCCCCAGTAGGGGTAGAGGGGCCATTGAGCGACTCCTCAAGCAACCATGTCTGAACACGACCAGCGACACGGAACGCGGCGTCGCGATGCAGAACTCGAAACGGAACAGCGTCCACGAACACCACTTCAACTCCACGTGCCCAACGACGTCGGCGAGTTCGCAATCCGGCGGTTCGTCGAAGGGATCATCTCGACACTGAAACGAGCACCAGTTGGTGTGGAGTACACGTCGACGACACTCCTCGGCGTGACGCGCACGCAGTATATCGCGCAGGACTCGGGGACGATGTTCCAGAAGCGACTGTATGACCCACGGCTGGGGTGGCGGGAGGAGTCCGTCCGCCAGCTTACCGTGCAGGACGAGCTCGTCGCCCGACTCACGCTCGATCGGCCAGTCGAGGACGGCCAGTGGGCGCGACGCCGCGACTGCTGTCGGGTTCGCCCCGTCGACGTCCTTCGGCGTCGCTAGTATCCACTTGGAAGTCCGTTCTCCTGCTGTCGGTGTGATTGCCGTGGGCTTCAGCTAGGAGCGGTCTCCGTGACTTTCTGTAGACCGCCGTGGGCTGGATTTATTGGGTGTGGGGCCGCAGCTAACCGTATGGCTCCGAGCGACGACTCAGCTGACGTTGGACCGGATCCCGAAACTGATGCCTCAGACCTCGCCGTCGTCGCGGCGGCCGAGACGGCACCGTCCGGCACGCGCTTCGAGGTGTATCGCGACGACGTCGATGACTGGCGGTGGCGGCTCGTCCACCGGAACGGCAACATCATCGCGGACGGTGGTGAGGGCTACTCGCGGAAAGCCGGCGCCTTGAACGGCATTAAGAGCGTCAAGCAGAACGCAGCCGATGCCCCCGTCTTTCGAACTGAGGACGACCACTAAGTAGCCGCCATCGAGGTGGGATCGCTGTACGGCGGTGGGCAGTGGGAAGGTTCACAAGCGCCCGACTCGTAGCTGGAGGTACGAACGCCACGCCCCAATGACGCCATTTTCTAACCCCTCCGATCCACGCCCCCCACTCCCCGACTGGGTGCAGGAGGCCTACGCGATCCTCGCGGATGCAGCAGACGGCCCGCACAGCGAATTCTCCTACGAGGAGGCGCATGCACTTCTCGATGAGGCGGACACCTTCTCAGCGAACCATAGTGATAGCGAGTACGCCGTCGAGCGCCTGCTCAATCGTGGCTATCTCTACGAAGCCAACGGGACCCTCCGCGTCACCGAATCCGTACTTGACTAGACAGGCGTCGTTCTGTGAGGAAAGGCCTTCTGTACGGGGGTCGAAAGACTACTCATGCGCCGTCGGGATGTGCTTCGAGTCGGCGGTGTGCTGCTCGGAGCGTCGCTCGCTGGCTGTACACTCCATCCACCGACTGTTGCGGACATCGTTCTCGACAATCGCGTGCACGCCCGGCGAACGGTGACGATTACCGTGACGCGATCCCGTAACGGCACCCCGGTCCTCGCTGACACCGCCGAGCTCAAGCCCTCCGGCCGCGTTCTGTTCGACGACCCGATTACTGACCCGGGCGAGCATTGTGTCTCGATTGCGGTCGAGGGCGGCCCGAGTGGGATGCATCCGTGGGATGTTCCGCGGCGTGCCGACCCGGCACAACTGACGGTCGTCATTCGGTCGGACTCCATCTCCTTCATCGAAGTTATCGCGTGACCCGCCCGGCTTCGAGGCTGACTGTTCGCGATGTGTCACCCGGTCCGTGCGTCCCACCGCGAGCAGAACTGGCCTGGCTGGCCGACCGCCCCTAGGCGGACAGGGGCGATACCGCCGAAGTGAGTCCGCAACTCCCGTGTATACGAGAGATAGCTGGAGCACTTCTTCTTGAAGTCGGCGTCATATTCGCCGCCGTCGACATCGATGAGCCCACCGTCTCCGTTCGGTGATGCGATCAGCGAATGGGTTCGACATCTCAGACCATCTTTTTCCCGCTCGGGTTCGCCAGCGGCGAACCGCTCGCGGCAAAAACATGGGTGAAAAAGGCCGCGAGCCTCCGGCTCGCGGTGAATCGCGCTCACTACCGGGCTCTCCGAGCCGCTCGCTCGCGCGAATGCCGGTGTTCAACTCGCAAACCGACTTAATGACTGTTGCAGCTGGAATAGTATTGAATACATAAGGTTCCACAGAGCTGCACGAACACCCAAGCACTACGGTCCCCCCTCTCAGATTTTTGAATGATGACCGCGCGAAGCTCGGATGTCGAATCTGAAAACCGCCCTCCTCGGCGCCCCCAACAGCAGACTCAGTCAATCTGGGGGCTCGTCATAGGAGCCAGTCTCATCTCAACGGGACTCGCAGCATATGAGATCGTCCCGGCGAGTGTAACACCGCTTATTCGAGACTCGCTACAGATTGGTCCGACCATCGCCGGGCTACTCGTCGGGATTATGTTCGGCTCCGCAGTCATTACCAGTCTCCCTATTGGGGCGGTCCTTGACCGAACAAATTCCAGAACCGCCATCGCAGTCGCAGTTCTCATCTTACTCGTTGCCGGGAGTTGGGGGTGGGTTGCTGGCCGACATGGGAGTTACTGGTCAGTCATTGCTTCTCGAGCACTCGGTGGTGTCGCCTATGTGATCGTGTGGAACGCGGGGATCGACATCGTCAGCCGGGCAGTAAATAGTGCTGAGCGCGCGACCGCCGTCGGGATTTTCACCGCGAGTGGGCCCATTGGATTCGCAGTAGGTCAAGGAGTGGGCCCATATATCGCCGGCCGGTTCGGCTGGCCCGCTATCTTCGTTGCATTCACCGGACCTGCACTTGTGGGCTTAGTCATCTTCTGGCCGCTCAGCCAAGGCCACGGCAGAAGCCACGGAGACGCACCCACGCTCACGGAGTTTAGCGCAGTCCTTCGAAATCCGAGTGTCTGGTTAGTTGGCCTCCTCGGATTCCTCGGCTACGCGTTATACTTATTCGTGAATAGCTGGGGCGCATCATATCTCACTCAGGAGCTTGGATTCCCACTCGCAATCGGTGGCCTCTTGGTCGCTGTCTTTCCCGCAGTCGGCATCCTTGCCCGGATCAGTAGCGGCCTGGTTTCGGACCGACTATTCGCTGGTCGTCGTCGTCCAGTTATGCTTGGGTCGTTTGCCGTCGCTGCTCCGGCCCTCCTCATTTTCACGCACTTCCGTGCCCTCTCACTGCTCGTTCTACTGTTGCTCTTGTCCGGGTTCGCTATTCAATTGATCCTCGGTCTATCATTCACGTACGTTCGCGAACTTGTTGACCCCCAAGTCGCCGCAACAGCCGTCGCGTTCCAGACGAGTATCGGGCTCGCAGGAGCGTTCCTCGCTCCAATCGCCGGCGGTGCGATCGTTAACTTAGCCGGGTTCAATGCAGCATTCCTACTCGCGGGTCTCCTCGCCATCTGTGGCATCGTCGCCGCATGGTGCGCTCCAGAACCAGGAACCTAGCCCACTCCAGCGGCTAGCTGGCCAGTTGCATTTTGGAGGCGCTCCAGCAGTAGTGCGTCAATCTACTAGCCGAATAATCTAGCCATCACTACAGTGATTGGTTTAGGCAAGTGATTATAATCTACAGAATGATGCGCCTGGCCGGGGTATTTTAACCCCCTAATATTATACTAAGGCATAATATTTAGGGAGTGAGTCCAAAGTACCCTCCATGCCGCATGGAACAGACGTTGAACACGAGAATGACCCCAAAAGCATCTCCACGTATGAGTGCCTGAAGTGCGGCAATATTGTCGAATCAAAAACGCATCCACCTACGTGTGACTGTGGCGGTGGATTCCAAAACAGGGCAAAATCTCTCGAATGACATCCAGCCGACGGTGGAAACTACATAAACGCGGGGAAGACGTCCAAACCTACGTCTCGAAGCCCATGGCTTCGATTTGCTCCTGATAGCGATTGCGGATAGTGACCTCAGTAACGTTCGCGACGTCGGCGACCTCGCGCTGGGTCTTCTTCTCGTTGCAGAGGAGGCTCGCGGCGTAAATCGCGGCCGCCGCGAACCCAGTAGGGCTCTTCCCGGAGAGGAGGCCCTGTTCGGCGGACGTGTCGATAATTTCGTTGGCCTTCGCGATGACTTCCTCAGAGACGTCAAGGTCGCTCGCGAAACGCGGCACGTACTCCTTGGGGTCGGTCGGCTCCATCTCGAGGGAGAGTTCCTTGGCGACGTAGCGATACGTGCGCCCGATCTCCTTCTGGTCGACCCGCGAGACCTCCGTGACTTCCTCGAGCGAGCGCGGGATCCCCTCCTTGCGGCAGGCCGCATACAACGAGGCAGTGGCGACACCCTCGATGGAGCGCCCGCGGATGAGGTCCTCCTTGAGCGCACGCCGATAGAGAACTGATGCAACCTCGCGAACCGAGCGGGGGACGCCGAGTGCGGACGCCATGCGATCCATCTCGGAGAGGGCGAACTGGAGGTTGCGCTCGCCCGCGTCCTTCGTCCGGATGCGCTCCTGCCACTTCCGGAGGCGGTTCATCCGATTGCGCTTCTTCGAGTCGAGCGTCCGCCCGTAGGCGTCTTTGTCCTTCCAGTCGATCTGGGTGGTTAGCCCCTTATCGTGCATCGTTTGGGTGGTTGGCGCGCCCACCCGGCTCTTCTGGTCTTTCTCCTGGGAGTTGAACGCGCGCCACTCCGGGCCGCGGTCAATCTGGTCGTCGTCGAGAACGAGCCCGCAGTCCTCGCAGATACGCTCCCCCTGGTCGGTGATGATGTTCGTCGACTCACACTCCGGGCAGTGCTGGGTCTCGTCGCCGGTCTGCTCCTGCTCGGCCTGCTCTTCGCTGCGTTCTCGAGTCGGCCGTTCCATTCACCTTGTGACACCCTCTAATCAAATATAGGTCTTTGCCTCATGGCAGTCCCAGACAGCATCGATTCAGTCCGGAGTGTCACTCCGGCTGGCGTGTCGTCGGGAGCGCAGTAGTGAATTCCTGGATGAACTCCGCAAGAATCCCCCTCTGGACTCCGACTGTGATCGAGTGGTTTCCAGAGTCCGGCACGCTCGGCGCGCGCCGTCGTCGGTCACGACACAGTATGGAGTGGCCGACTCGGGAGGCCAGATGAGGGAGAATCGAGATGGGGTCGTTTGGAGTGTTCCCGGGAGAAAGGAGCCGTGAAGGGACGTATCTGTGGGGGGTTGTAAGGGGGACTACTGTCGGATGCTGTAGGGTGTAGTGATGGAGCGGTATTACTCCGGTTGGCGTGTCGTCGGGAGCGCAGTAGTGACGTCCTCAACGAACTCCGCAAGAACCTCGTCCGGGCCCAAATCGTGAGTGTGGATGGGGGGTTCCCAGAGTTCGACGTCGAACGCGTGGACCGCCGTCGCGTCGCCGTCGGTCGCGACCACCATCAGAATCGCACTCTGATAGATGACGATCGTTCGCTCGGCGTCCACCTCCAGATGTTCGATGTACGCGGCCTCCAGTCCCGCGCGAAGATCCACGCTGTCGGCGAGTTCGCAGTGGACGACCAGGTCATCATCTGCCATTCGATCCACCATACGGAATCGCGTGTGAAGTATACCTCGCACCAAGGCTGCCGCCGCCCGCTCTTAACCAACGCTTCTGGGGTGATGGACGGCGGTGTTGGTTAAGGTGTTGAGAGCCACCGGGATGTGACCGCCGTCGCGTTTGTCGGCGCCGTTGAGGGCTGCGACGCACACCACGCGTCGCGAGTTCCACCAATGACTGCACCAGATCGACACGCCGACACAAGCGATGACGCCGAGTGCTTCGAGCGCGAGCAACTCGCCAGAGACGCGGATCAAGCCCGACGACGAATCGACGACCTGCCGGAGTCGGAGGCCCGCAAGCTGATCGCCGACCTTCTCGAGGACGACACCGTGGTAGCAGTGCCGACCGACCGCATGCTCGTTCACGCGCCGACGAACACAGTCTTCGAGGACGTCGTCCAACTCGCTGCCTACCACCAGGGTTGGGAAGCCGGTCGCGACGACGGGGTGGATGCATGAGCCAGCAGACGCTCGAGGGCTGTGCGTTCTGCGACGCCGGCCCCGACGTCCGCCTCGGCCAAGCCGGTTCATGGGGCAAGGACGAACTCATCACCCACCCCATCTGCGTGGAGTGCGCGCTTCGTGAGCACCCAGACCCGGACGGCGCACATCGCTTCGCGTGCGATGGCTGTGGCTGTCTCGTCGACGCCGTCGCCGCCCTCACCCGCTATCGCGTCCAACTCGCCCATCTCGAAGGCACGCTCCATCTCTGCGCTCGCTGTAGCCCTGATGGGCCGACAACCTACTGGACTCGCGCCCTCGGAACACACCTCATTCGAGAAGCTGATGTGAGCACACAGACAGGCGACGTCGAAGCAGAGCAGAATACCGGGCGAGAGCGTTAGTCGTCGTCACGGTACGAGTCACCGAATTCGCCAGTGAACTCGTATTCGCTGGGGAACGTTGGGTCTGTCGTCGACGTCCAGAGATCGTTGATACGGTGTTCGATCGTCTCCAGAACGAGGCGAAGCACATCGGTCGGAGGCGATGGATAGGACGCATCGACAGCGGCCTCTTCGTGCGGGTCGGGGGGAACGTGGAAGTGATCGCGGGTGTTGTGCGAGTTCGGATGCCGATCCCAGCGACACGACCACTGTTCACCCGACCAGCCTTCGAAATACTGGAAATTGAAGTCACCATTCAGCCGCACACGTACCTCGAGGCGAGCCGAGTCAACGATATCCGGATAGTAGCTGATTTCGAGGGTGGCAACGACACGGTCCTCCTTCCCAGCGGGAAAGTACCGGACAGTCTCGACGAGGGAGAGATCGGCGAGGTGTCGGCCGAGAATACGGAGGCGCTCCTCATTCAAATCGTCAGCGCGCTCCATCAGGGGAACGAGGAAGCAGATGTCGAGCCGGAGTCCGATTCGAGACGGAGTTTCGCTTCGTGGAGTTCACGCAGTCGCCGCGTGACCGCACGCCATTCACTGAGCCGATCGTAGGCCTCGTCAAGGTCCTCAGAGTCGACGTCCGAGAGAACGACCGCACCGGGAGAGGACGCCTCGAACGACGCCGCGAGGTCGCGCTCTCGTTCTCGGTACTCCACAATCCTGTCCGCGATTTCCTCCGGCGTCTCGAACTCCCGCGTCAGTTCGGTCACGCGGCGGAACTCGAAGTACGCCTCGTTACGCACGAAGAGCGCGGGGTTGTCCGCGACCTTCTCAAGGACGCCGAGGTCGACGAACCACTCGAGGTGTGGCCGTGCCCCCTCCTTCGTGCAGTCCGCTCGCTCTGCGATGTCGGTGACCGACGTTGGCGACGTCACTGCTGTCGCAACCTCGTAGACCCGATCCTTCACTGTCCGGCCTTCTAGGGTCGCATCCCACTCCCCGGTGAGATCCAGATCCGGTGGTGTCTTCTCGCTCATTACCACCTACTACGACCTACACTCACATTAATTTGTGGCTGCGAGAATATCTAAGTGACAGCGTCGGGAGCAGGGAACGCTCGCTGCTTCGCCAACTTAACTGGAAATAGACAGACACCAGTTCTCGACTGGGTGTACATCAAGAGAGGAGGGCTCCACTACTCACTCAGTCGATTCGTATACATACAGAAATAGCACTCCAACGACGCCCAGCAGCCCGAGACCTAGCAGCCCAGATTGCGGAACTAGCTGGCCATACGTAAACACGCCAATCGCTACGACCACTATCAGAAGGATCTCAATGAACAGCAAATGCGTACGTAACTCGGTATCCATTAGTATTCGATGTGGAATTGGCTCGTCATGAATCTGCTGTTTAGTTCAACCCGTAGCCATTGAGAGAGAGGTCAATGTCGCCCGAACCGACATTCACCCTTCCGGCCCTCAAGAAGTCGTAAGCGAACTCTCCCTTAATCAGAGAGTCACAGACTGAATCGTATAACCCCAACTCTTGGTCGACCTCGACCCAACCGACCGTGGTGAGGTTTACGAGATTCTCGTGACCCTCTGCGTCAAAGAGCTTAGTTAGGGAATCGGGATAGCCGTAATCGAATTTGACTTTCCTGTTCTGTTGAATCCGCAGAAGGCGACGGGATAGCGTCGCTCTGAAGGTGGAAGCGAAGCGGAAGAGCCGAATGTGTCCAAACTCCTCTTCCGCTTCGTTAAGCAAGCCACGTCGCTGGCTCAAAAGCGCTGTGCCGCCAGTCCAACGGCGGTGAGTGATCCGACTGGCAACGGATTTCCCGGCTGGAAGCATGTGACGCTCCACTTTTTGCGGGTTCACATGGACGCGACGTACCGCGAAATCGTCGATTGGGCGAGTGAAATGGATCACGTTCGTGGGCTGTTACAGCTCGCGCGAACGGCATTTCCCGCACCCTCAACGCTGTACCGGTCGTTCGAGAGGGGGCCCATGTCTGTGTGGCGCGGCTTCCTTCGGGAGTCCGCGACCATCTGCGATCCGGGCTCGCATGGGGCCATCGATGCCACCTTCTTCGACCGCGAAACGGCATCGAGTCACTATCAACACCGCTCGGATCGCCACATACGCACGCTCAAAACGACGGCCCTCGTCGATACAAATTCGTGTGCCATCCTCGATCTTCACTGCTCGGCACACTGGCCCCACGACACCCAAACTGGCCGTCGAGTCGCCCTTCGTAACACGGAGAAAATCGAGAGTCTCACCGGCGACAAAGGCTATGACGACCAATCGCTCCGGGACGCCCTCTGACCGGAGGGCGTCCGGCCCCTGCTGCGTCACCGGCTGTTTGCTGCCTACGATCACGCCCACAACGCACGGTTGGACAGCGAATTATACGGCCAGCGCTGGATGGCCGAGACTGCCTTTTCGGCCATCAAGCGTCGATTCGGCCCCGCTGTCCACCCTCGCGCATGGTACCGCGAGTTCCGCGAAATCGTGGTGACCGCCGCAGTCTACAACCTCGAACAGGCTCCCAAACAGTGACCCCGACGCTATCATCGGATTCAACAAAGCAGAGTCACCCCTATATCGGCTATCGTGTGAACAAGAACACCCTCACGCCTCATCGTTCTCTGAGAATCTACGCTTGAACAGGTAGACTCCGGATTCCTCGCAAATATTCGTTCACACAGGACTCCCGGTTTTGTGTGCACATCTCGGAAACCAGTTCTCTTGACGGGCAACCAGTGGGGGTGAGATCAAGCGATGCCCCACACTCGTCCCGATTCAGAATCGCAATAAAATAATAACTGTGAAACGGCCAATTGACGCCTATGAATGGCGTTCAGCAGATCGTTAGTTCATTTGGGGAGAGGAGGAAAAACAGCGTTTGGCTACCGACACTAACACTCGCCTATTTGTATCATCTGACTGGGGACTGGATGTATATCTTCTCCGGTGCGGTTAGTTGCTGCGGGGCAATGGTCCTGTACGATCTTGCTACCGAAATACTTGGAGAAGGAGATACTCGAAAAAATAGCCGCTTCACTTCTCAAGACGTACTCAGTGTGATTCCTCGTGTTCCAGACGAATCTATGAGATTTGTCTTTCTCTGGTTCTCTATAGTGAGCTATCCAATATCTTTGATATATGCTGTTATCGAGTTGGTACATCACTTTGACCATTCAAATCTAATTCTCGTTGGACTGGGATCGGCATATCTTGGCTTTGTACTCACCTTTGTATTCAACGGTCCATTCATCTTCAGACACAAGGACACCAAGGAGGACATAGATATATCAGATATTTGGCCATATGTACCAGAGAAATACGAGGGAATGTTTGATGAAGTTCTGAAAGAGCCGGATTCAGAAGATGAAACAGACACATACGAGCCACACCCGGGATATCAGTAACTGGTAAAATTTTCGCGCGCCCGATGGGGGCGGTAGCGGGGCGGTGCTCGCGCCGAAGGCGCGAGGTACCTCGGTTTTGTGCCCTTAGGCACACCCCAACCGGTGATCAGCGATCAGGGTATAGCTGTGATGCAAGCTGATTCCGGTGGCTAGTTCATTCAGGTCCCTGTTGGAGTGGTTTTGTGACGAGGAGCTACGGTAGCGTCTAGCTGAAACAATACTGTAACACGCACCTTCTCTGTGGCGTTTGGCGCTGTAGGGTTCCCTGAGGAAGGTTGTGCGCCGGTTCGCCGCGCTCGGCGCGTGCCGCCGGTCGCCTGCTCACGGTTCACGGGGTTCACCGTTCGCGTCGCTCGCGACCGACCAGTCCGGGCATGCGGGCGCTCTCCGCACCGCCCGCGCCCGGTCCGGGCTAAAGTGCATCTGGTCTCGACGCCAGCGCTTCACCCGTTCGGGTCCGGGGGACCGCGGCTAGGCCGCCCGCGACGGACGGGGTTGCGTCGCGGCGAACGGGGAATGCGCTGGTCGCTCGCTCCCGGCGGGTCGCCGCGCGCGGCTGGATCCGTGCCGCTGTGTCGAGCGCTCTCGCTCGCCCCCGCTGGGGGCGAGGCGAAGGCGCGAGCGAGAGCGCAGAGACGTCACTGTCGGGTCGTGTGAGGAATGCCGCGATGTTGGAGCATCGCGGCGGGTCGGCGCGTGAGCGCCTTCGAGTAATACTGCAATGTCGAGTCAGAACGCGAGTCAGAAGGTTGTTTCGGTGGATGAACAGTTTGGCGACGAAGAGCGCGAGACAGTCGATGAGGATGGCTTCACGGTAGTTGCGGAGACGCCGGCGTTCCAGGCCACGGTCCAAGCGGAGACGCAGGCGAAGGTGGATGCGAACCACCCGGACGGGATCGCGGATGCGAGTCAAGAGCGGATTCCCGGTGTGACGCTTGCACAGGAGGAACGCATCAAGGCACGCGAAGCGGAGCTCGAACGGATCAGCGCCCGGGCGGAGTTGGGCGAGCAGGAGGGGCGTGCCGAGCGGGCGCGCGACGTCGCGAGCGAACGGAGCGCGGCGTGGAGCAGGGAGTTCGAGCGGCGGGCGGCCAGCGTGGACCAGTCGTTGAGCCCCGACCACGATCCTCGCGAGATGCTCTCCCAGGAGGAACTCGGGGCGGTGAACGAGCAAGCCAGTCGGTTAGCGGACGAGCTCGATGGGTGGTCGCGCGCGGCGATCAGCCGGCGGCTCGCCCAGGCGGTGCGCGACGGCGCAGACATCCCCAGTGCCGTCCTCGACGTGAAAGACGACCTTGAGGCCGCACCCGGACAGATCATCCCCATCGATTGCGTTGGGGACGTCGATCGTGGCGAGGTGAGCGTTGTGGGCACAGTCGTGCAACTGTGGGACGCCCCGGACCCGGCAGTTGAGCAAGTCGGACTGATCGAAGACAAGAGTGGAAAGACGAAATTCACCAGCTGGGTGCGGTCGAATCCGAAGATCGTTGAGGAAGGTGAGCGCGTGCAGATTCGCGGTGCAAGCACGAGCTGGTACCAAGGCCGTGTCTCGATCGCTGTCACCGGCTGGAGCACCATGCTCTTCCCCGACCGCGAGGCCTGGTGGGAGTAAGGCGACCCGCGGTCTCTTTCTTTTTGTCTGCCAGACCAGACCCAGACCCCACCGCCCCACCCACCGCTCCGTGCTCACTCCCACAGGGTCGCTGCGCTCGCAGCCACAACCTGGAGGTGGGCCCCTTCATTCCATCCACAGAACAGCGACACGCCATCTCGGTATCATTTCGACACTAAGGCAGGTATCATCTCCGCAAGTAAGGATCAACTTATCTCTGTCGTGTGGCGTTGAGTGTTGCCGGTATCTAACACCGGTTTCAGTGGTGGGCAAACGACAGCGTCCGAACCACCACAGCATAGCCAGCCATGCGGTCGAGACTGCCCACTACGGGTGGTCTGCAGGTCGCGGTGGGACTTGACGAGACCGTACGCTATTGATACCTGACAGTCAAAACACGGCCATGATTAGTAGTGCGTGGACGCGATATCGGTCAGTCCCGCTCGTCTACCGAATCGCGCTTGCATTTGTCGCCGGCTCACTCCTCGGACTCACCATCGGTGAGCCTGCAACACTGCTTGCCCCGCTCGGCGACCTCTTCCTCCGGTTGCTCGAAATGCTCGTTGTCCCCCTCATCATCTTCACCCTCCTGGGTGGCATCCGGAAACTCACACCCAGCAAGCTCGGCCGTATTGGTGGCTCCGTCGTCCTCCTCTATATGGCGACAACAGCGCTCGCCGGCGTGTTCGGCTTGACGATCGGCAACCTCCTCAACCCCGGTACTGGCGTCGAATTCACCGGTGGGGAAGCACAATCCGCACAGCCACCAGCGCTCGCAGACGTCTTCCTCAACATCGTCCCGAACAACCCGGTTGCCGCCACCGCCAACGGCGACATCCTCTCAATCATCTTCTTCACCCTCGTCTTCGGCCTCGCACTCACAATCGTCCGTGAGACGACCGACGAGGACGCGGTTCAGAGCGCAATCACGGGCTTCTTCGAGTTCGTCGACGCGGGCACGCAGGCATTATTCAAGATCGTCTGGGCCGTGATGGAGTATGCCGTCATCGGCGTGTTCGCATTGATGGCGTCCTCGATGGCGACGAACGGCATCGAGGCGATCATCTCGCTCGCCACACTCGTTGGTGCGATCGCACTCGCCGTCCTACTCCACATTCTCGTCACCTATCTCGGCCTCATCACCGTCATCGGACTCGGCCAGTCCCCCATCGCGTTCCTCAGCGGCGCGAAAGACGCGATGCTCACCGCCTTCACCATCCGCTCCTCCTCGGGCACACTCCCCGTGACGATGCGGAACGCCGACGATGACCTCGCCATCGACGAAAGCCTCTACGGGTTCAGCCTGCCGCTCGGCGCCACCATCAACATGGACGGCGCCGCAATCCGCCAATCCATCACCGCCATCTTCGCCGCGAACCTCTTCGGAATCCACCTTGGTCTCATTGATCAAGTTACACTCCTCATCACTGTCGTCCTCGTCAGCATCGGTACCGCTGGCGTCCCCGGCGCCGGCCTCATCATGCTCACCATCATCCTCGAATCCGTCGGCCTCCCGCTCACCGTCGTCGGATTCGTCGCCGGCGTTGACCCCATCCTCGGCCGAATCGCCACGATGAACAACGTCACCGGCGACCTCGCCGTCTCCACCCTCGCCGGCAAATGGAACAACGCCATCGACTTCACCCGCGGCGTCTGGCCCAGAACCTGACACGCACACCGCCACAGGAAGGAGAGGGTGTCATAGAACTGTTCTCATGGCTATCGATGGATTCAGCGTTACCGGCTCCAAGCCTGCTGTCTGCGGCTCTATAGAAATCACGGTCGATACGTCGAATAACGCCAACTGAGCAAGAATAGTCCCTATACGGGAATAAAAGTCCTATCTTTGAACGATTCTAAGAGTCGTGCACCTAGTGCACGCTCTTTTACGTCTGTTACTCTCTGAAAAGATAATGAATATGACTGTACCATGTGAAGACTTCTATGACACGCTGGAAGGAGCCAATCTCGATTAGCGGGGTGGCTGTAGAACACGCCACTGCGTCGAGTCAGCAGTAATGGCACCGCTGACGACGCGTGAGCCCGCTCCACATCGCCGACACCGGTCTGTTCGTCGCGATGGGGCAGCCGTCGAACAGTCGCTACCAGGCAGTGCGGCGATTCGCCCGCCGGAATGAGACGTCACCTTCGTCCTGCCCGAACGGGTGTGCGAGGGGCTGACCGTCGACAACCTCGACGTCGAGGCGCCACCTATCGACGCTACGATCGACGAGGCTGGGCGACGGTCGCGGCGCCGCTCGAGTTCTCTGGGCCTGTCGTCCCACGGGTGATGGACGGGATCCACCCTCCAATGAGAGATGTCGATCTCTAATCAATTCTCGTATAGTCAGCGCATCCAAATATTCAACTTCAGGGCGGAACCAGTTGCATCCAATTGATGGCTGAACTTTTCAAGTTCGCATACCATATCGCAGGAAAATTGCAGTGCGATCACTGTGAGGAATCTTTCCAGTACAGCGATCTGAAATTTCATCCGTCTCAGAACGACTACGAGTTGGAAGCAGAGTACCAGTGTCCGTCGTGCTCAATGGATTACGGTATCTTCGTCAAGGACATCGGTCACGGGGTCAGTGTAGAGGCATTCCGTAACGGCCAAGACCCAGACAGTAATCATCCGACAATCTCCAAGTTTAGCCACAAGGCCTCACTCCATGAAGAACTTCACCAAGCACGGGATTTAGTCGAGGGAATTTTTGAGTTAGACAGCGCACTCTCGATTCTGGAGGTCAACAAGAAACGGATCACTGAATCTGTGGAGGAATTGCGACAACCACAGGGATTCCATACATCGGACGAGTTCGATAGGGAACTGGGGACAGACATTCACAACTACCTTGCAGCGGCGTATTCCTTCGAGCAGGTCCTCTCTACAGTAGAAGGAGAACTCCCGACTGATGGTCCCGTGGAAGCTACGTTGGAGAGCTTTGAGGACGAACACTGCGTGATTAGTGGACTACGGACCTTCGTTCAACACTATCTCACGCTCCCGACGAGTTACAGTGACTACCTCGACGAGAATACTGGGGACCGTCGGGTATCTGTTATCGTCAATGTTGAGGACATCAATGTGATTGAATCCGATGTTGACCGCTATCCTCCCGATGGATACGCACAGGACGCGGAGCATCACTACGGGCAGATAGATTTGGAATTCATCGACATCGAGTTACAGATACAATCGCATTTCAACGCTGCTGAGGGTCTTGTTTCCAGTATCATAGATCACACAATGGATGTCAGAGGAGACGACCTGCAAGAATACGCTGAGCAAACTAACTACATCAGCTACTTCGACAACTGACTATCCCTATAGGGTGTTATAGAACTCTTGTCACACCGTGATGATTGTACTTCCTGGATTGTCTCTGCGTTCGTAGTTGGTGATTGCCACGACGAGACGAAGGCACAGAGCGAGGAAGTGGAGTGTCGACGCCGAGATCGTCGCCACACTACGGGAATTGCGGTAGGGGACCCCCACCCCCCACTTTGCACGAGTTAGCGAACCCCCACCCCCCACTTTGCACGAGTAAGAGCCAGCGAGAGTCGGGGAGCGGCGAAAACAACCCTGATACGTGGAAAACGACTAAGAGGATATGGGACAAACAGTATCCGCAGACCACTAGCGGTTTGCTAGTTGGCTGACGTGGTCTGGTTGTTATTTGCTGCTCTCAGCGAGTTCTTGAGTCTTAGCCCTTCTCCCGTATAGTTACTCGTGCAATCTGGGGGGCGGGTGTATATTCTCAGGAACGCTGTGAAGCTCGTGAAGCTCATGAAGCAGAGGTTTATCTAGGTGGAGGATCCAACCCCACGTAGACCATGGGGCTCAACTCCTTCACCCGGGACCACTCGATTTTCGAGAACGAAACCGTCCTCAGAGACGAATACACCCCAGACGACCTCCTCGAACGCGACGACGAACTCGCCGCCTACCAGAACGCACTCCGCCCCGTGATCAACGGCGCGCCGCCGAAGAACATCTTTCTCTACGGGCAGACCGGCGTCGGGAAGACCATCTCGACTGACCTCGTCCTCACCCAACTCCGGAATGACGCAGACCGCTACGACGATATCGGCGTCGAAACCGTCTACCTCAACTGTAAAGATCTCTCCACCTCCTACCAGGTCGCCGCGAACCTCGTCAACGTCTTCCGCGCTGACGACCCCGACCAGTCGACCATCTCGACGACCGGCTACCCACAGTCGATGGTCTACGATATGCTCTGGGAGCACCTCGAAGCCCTCGACGCGACTCACGCCCTTATCGTCCTCGACGAAGTCGACTCGATCGGCACCGACGACGGCATCCTCTACCAGCTCCCCCGGGCCTCGACGGCCGGTCACGTCACCGACACCTACGTCGGCGTCATTGGCATCTGTAACAACTTCACCTTTCGCGACAATCTCAGCGCGCGCGTGAAGGACACCCTCTGCGAGGAAGAACTCCACTTCAAGCCCTACGACGCGAACCAGCTGGGGACAATCCTCCGTCATCGCGCTGAGAAAGCTTTCTTCGACGACGTCCTCGACGGCGACGTCATTCCCGCAGCCGCAGCCTACGGCGCCCAAGAATCCGGCAGTGCCCGCCAAGCACTCAAACTCCTCTACAAGGCCGGCGACCTCGCTCGCGAAGCCGAACAGAGCACTGTCACCGCTGCAGACGTCGAAACCGCGCGCGAGCTCATCGCGAAAGACCGCATCCAAGACGAAGTCAACTCCCTCCCCACCCAGGGAAAACTCGCGCTAACCGCAGTCTACACACTTGAGCGGCGTGGCGAAACGCCAACGAAGCGGATCCAGATTCACGACGAATACGAACGCCATGCGAACGCCGTCGACGCGGACGTCCTCTCGATTCGATCGATCCATGATCGCCTCAGCGATCTGCGCCTCAAAGGCATCCTCGATGGCGAAGAACGCAACGACGGCCGAGGTGGTGGCTCGTACTACCAATATCAACTCGGCGACCGGGAGGACCTCATCGGCGAAATCCTCAAAGAAGATAATCGACTCTCCGGTCTCTTCTAACTCCGGCACTGTTGAGCCTGTCCCAGACACATGATTTGCGCACTCAAGCGAGCGCTCTCGCCCACAGCACAACCGGAGAAGGTCGTGGAGTGTCGGCGCTGCGGTGCGACTGTTGATCCTTCGACTAACGAATGCCCTGCGTGCGGGAGCACCGAGATCATCTGCCACCGCATCTCCTGACACGACACCGCAGTACGTGAGGTAGCTCCGGAAACGGAGGGGTCCGCTTTGATTAACCAACACTGGGCCAGAGATACCTCCAAGTGTTGGTTAAGAGCGGTGCCGCTCCGTACGACGGGTTTGTCACCCCCAGAGAGAGGTGAGGGGTTCGGCGGACCGACGCGTTCCCCGGATGCCTCGTGATTAGGATGGCTTCGAGAGAGATCTACGCGACCGGTTTCGACGAGGACGTTCAGACTGACGACCAGACGAATGGCTGCCCGGAGTGCGGTGGACGAGTGGAGACGAACACGGTGGAGACGGTCTGCGAGGCGTGCGGACTCGTCCTAGCAGAACACGCGATTGAGCATAGCGGCGAACCGGTGTACGACGACGAAACCGAGCGAACAGGCGCGCCACTCACGGCGTCGCGTCACGATCGGGGACTCTCAACGACGATCGGGCGGAAGCGCGACGCGAAGGGGAATGCGCTCTCGGCGAAGAAGCGCCGGCAGCTCGGTCGACTACGTCGCGAGCAGAAGCGGGGGCGATTCCGTTCCAAACAGGAGCGAAACCTGAGCCACGGCCTCGGAGAGGTACAGCGAGTCGTGAGCGTGCTCGACGTCGACGACACACTTCGGGAGCAGGCGTGCCAGCTCTTCCGGAGCGCCCACACCGGGGGACTCCTCCCAGGGCGGTCAATCGAGGCGGTGGCAGCGGCGAGCGTCTATGCCGCCTGCCGGTGCACCGGCCGCTCACTCCCACTCGCGGATGTCGTTGAGGCCGCACACGTCGGCGAGAATCGCGTGACCAACGCCTACGCGACGCTGAACCAGGAACTCGGACTGCCGGCCCAGCCGATGCAGCCTCATGCGTATCTTCCACGTCTCGCCTCCGACCTCGACGTTCCGGACGGGGTTCGGCGACAGGCGCGGACACTCGCAGAGCGGGCTGAAGAGACACAAATCGTCCACGGTGCGTCACCGCCGGGATTCGCTGCAGCCTGCCTCTATCAGGCTGCACAGCGGGCTGACTATCGACTCACGCAGGCCGCGGTCGCCGACGTCGCCGGTGTCGCGGCCAACACAGTCCGCGGGCATCGCGATACACTCAGTAACGAACTCGAGTAGCTTGGTGGCGCGGAAATTGAGCGGAGCCCCGCTCAGGTTTATACTGGAAGACGAGGGCAAAGGGAGTGTGATGCGAAACCCGGACCGTCGTCGCGACGACGAGGCGTTCCAGCCCCACGGCGAAGCGACCCGAGAGCCGGACCACATCCTCGAACAAGACGAGGAGCCACACGACCAGTTGGCGAGTACTGACTATCCTGAGTCTGTACAGACATCGTCGACGTGTCTCAAGTGTGGTCAGTCTGTACCATCGATGAGTGAGCGGTGTGCGTCGTGTCGCCGTGAACACGCGGCGTCGAAGACACCGACCCAAGAGGGGGAGGAGACAGAGTTGGAGTTCCTCCATCTCGCCTTCACCGTCGTCGCAGCACGAACGGAGTACGCGGCGCTCGCGAAGGGGACCGCCTCGCATTCACTCCTCGTCGCAAAGGGCGACACCGCGATCCACGAGTGCGAGCTCGTCGCCGATGGTGATGGCTCGCCGTCGCGAACGCTCACCAACCACTGGGGTGACCTTCCCGACGTCGTCCAGATGGAGAGCGACGTCGGCGAACGCCTTCTCCAGCAGGCGTGTAACCGCACACAGTGGGGGGATGATGCAGACTCGAGCGGACACGCGACGTACCTCTACGACCGCGCCGGGCACGCAATCGACTCGCGGCAGCGACTCACCGCAGTGCGTGAGCAAGCAGAGGATGCTCTCTGGCTCGTCCCTGCGCTCGCACTCCAACAGCCGTCGCGTCCCGATGATGCAGGGCAGCGGTCGTCCACGACGCCGACGCGGGAAGCCCTCATGTGTCGACGCTGCGAGCGTGAGACCCAGCATCGCTTCCGCGGCGTCGAAGCCGGTCCAGCCGAACAGTGGGCTGGGCAGCCGATTTGGGACTGTCGGATATGTGGGACACCGCATCACGGCCCGGACGCATCGTAACCCGGAGCGCAGATAGACTGCTATCCATCATTCCTCGATATATTAGATGAAACATCCATTTGGTGGGTGTGCGTACCCAGTACAGCGGCAGACGAACTAGAGGACACCGTCATCAACCAGTTTTTCCAATGTGCTATTAAGGTTTCTAACCTGCTCAGCTTGTCTGAAATTCCGGTGGGAAGCTGGGTGATAAAGAGGTACAAAGTAACGTTCAGTCGATTTGAATAATCGACCATGGGCGTTCTCCATTTCCTCTAGATCTGCCGAGGTCGATTCATGTGGTGATACGTCTAAAGTTTCGTCATTATACACGAACTCCCATGCAGGAACCCCTGCCACAAAAACGACATCAGGATCTGCCAACTCAATTTCAAGATGTATCGTTTCCTCTGCTAATGATTCAATACTGTCGAATACTTCCCTTCCGTCCACGGTAGGAATCTTATAAAGATTCGTATAATAGAAATCTTTGAAAAATCCTTTAGTTGGTGTGACTCCGTTCCCCTCTCCTTTCTCATAGTCTCTCGCAAGACCAGCTTGGAAATACGACTCAAGCCCTATTTCCCAAATGTCAATCCCCGAGGTGGCAGAGCAAATGTTGCGGATAACTCTCTCACTATAATCACCCCACTTACCGTCTAGAGTGGTGGAAAGATAATTTGCCGTCGCCGCCGCCATAGCACTAGTGTCAGGATACCTTTCATCTAGGTCATATACCTCAACGTTATCCGGGATCTGAACATCCTGTTTCTGAAAATCACTCGGATTTGAATCCAATTTTGGATTATTCATTAAGAACATAAGAGGTTGGTCGTTGAAAGGTAGGCATCTGAAGAACACATGCAAACCTAATTTATCAGCCTCAAGTTGGGATGCTATCTCTACTGCAACATCTTCATCTAGTCCATCACCATCTAATACCTTTGACACTTTTCTGAGAAAATCTGAGATAGTGGTAATCCCGTCTTCTCGTAAAGTCATCATATAAGCATCAAGAAGACCCGACCGAAATGCTTCAAAGTTCGCTTCGGAAATTTCCACGTTCGTACTGCCAATAGTGATCTCCATACATACAAATAAACAATATATCATATAAAACCAAGCTTTCTGCCCTTATCAACCTACACTATTTGTTGAAAAGAGTTTGACCATCATACATTTCTCGGTATCGAGTGGTACTTGCTGTGAATGACAAATCTATGGTTACCAAATACTCAATCTACACTCTCTATCTAACGCTCGACGTCGCACCATCAGGAGTATGACGACGGCGAGACACACCAGATGTCGAGTGTAAACCGACCCATCACGAAAGAGCCCAGATTCCTCGGTAGTCTCTGTGGGGGTTTGTCGCGCGGAGAGGGGTGACGCGCGCCCGCGGGGCGTGCGTCGGACTCAATGATGCACATGCTCATCTACGCCCTCGTAGAGGCATCGACGCGCGACGAAGCACTGGCAGCAGGCACATCTGCATTCGACCGACTGGTCGGCGCCGCCCCAGACGCCGACGCCGTGTTCGACTACTACGTAACGTTCAACGAGACAGACGTCACCGGGGCGGGCCAGGCACGGTGTGGTGAGCGGCCAGCCGCGGCGCCGGTCGAGTCAGACGCCGGCGAAGACCTCTTGGAGGCTGGCTGGGCGGCGACCATCGAGGCGTTCGAGCAGAATCTCGCGGCTGTTCGCGAGGGCCTGGACGAGCTCGACGACGAGGCGATCATGCACGATGAGGACCTCGTCCGGCACGCCTGCCACAACCTTGGCGCCTATCGCGGGCCCTCAATCGTCCTCTACGACGAACACGGACAGGGGATTCGCGACCGGGAGCGGCTCGAGCGGATTCTCGACGGCGTCGAGTCGTGCTGGATCGTCCCCGCCGACGTCCACTACTAACGATGGCGAGCCACACGACTCGTCGACGGCCGCCGTGGCAGAAGCCAATCCCGAAAACCGCCTTCGGCTACTGCACGAGCTGTCAGACAGTGCCGGCGGACCCAGTCTACGCCGCACGTGGTGACCAGCGGTGTGCTGACTGCTACTTCGAGGACGAACTCACTGAGACGAGCAACGTGTAGACACCCCGTGTGCAAAGTGTAAATATCCACTTTGATATCGTTTCAACCTCTCAGAGGCAGTATTCGGAATTCGACTGATGGCGTATTAACCAACAATTGGCAGTAGGGTCGGGACTGTGTTGGTTAAACTGGGTGGGCCGAGACCGCCGTCGTGTTTGTCGCCCCCGAGAGGGGTGCGGGAGTGCCCACGCGGTGCTCTCGAACCGAACGATGAGTGGAACCTTCGACGACCACGCGACGGCACAGACCACACACCACCAGGGCGAGATTCGCTACATTGGCTCCCGGGAGCAGGACGAGACGGTCGTGACGACGCACCCCGGTGGGCAGCGCCTCACACCGGAGCGCAGCCTCCAGATCGCCCGCCATAGTCCGAGCGGATTCACCGTCGGCTATCGCGGCAGCGGCCCGGCACAGCTCGCACTCGCCGTCCTCCTCGATTACACGGACAACGCCGCGCTCGCCCGCGAGCACTATCAGACGTTCAAAGACGAGGTCATCAGCCAACTCGAGTACGGCGCCGACGGCACCTGGACGATCACCGACACCGACATCGAGCACGTCCTCCCCGACGACGTCGCACCGACTGCCTAGCCACCTCCACTAACAATGTCCGATACGACTGATTCTTCGAGCGACGCGCCCGCCGACCAGCCGACCGAAACCCAGCACGTCGAACGTACCGACGTCGGCGTCTCAATCACCGTTCAACTCAAACGTGGCTCCGGAACGCGCGACGAAGACAAAATCAAGGGCAAAGTGAAAGCCGAGACGCTCGCCGACGCCCAAGAGGACATGGACGTCCTTCGGGAGTATCTGCATCGGATCGCTGAGGATGCACGACAGATCCAACCAGAAGTCAGGGACGACTAAGGGCGAGCGTCAAGGACGACGGTAGCGTTTGTCGTCGCCGCGAGCGGGTGAGGCGTACATTCATGCCTGGCCAAAAGAGCGACGACGCGAGTGTTCTGACGCCCGAACAGCGACTCACACCGGAGAATCTCGACCTCCTCCGAGCGTGCATCGTGACGATTCCCGATATCGAGACCGCCCGAGCGTGTGTCGCCTACGAGAACGCGCATCAGAATCGTGAACCGATCCTTCGCTGGCTCGCACAGAGAGCGAGCGAACTTCGAGATGAGAAGTGAAGCATCACCTCCGAGTGGTCACCGACGGCGAAGCGTCCAGACGATTTCCTCAATAATCTGGTCGAGGAGTGCGTCGGTGATTCGGCCCTGCCACGGATCGTCGATCGCGGCGTAGTCCGGTGGTGCTTGGATATTCGTGGCGCGTGGCGTATGAAGCGAGAGCGGGAGGATGTAGGATTGCTCGGGAGTGCCGCCCAGCTCCCAATAGTGGTCGTAGAGCGGATGTGCGACGGCGTGGTCCGTCGTTGTGAGCGTACACCCAACAAACTGTTCATCCTCGAAGGGGTGAGTTCGGGTACTGACGATGCAGAACATCCGGGAGACGCTCGTCCCCGTCTTGAACGGGTCGACCGTCCAGACGACGTCTCCCGGCTGGTAGTCACGGCCGACTGCCTGCATCAGTGGTCCGAGGACTGCTGGGCAGCACGGTTCTCGCCGGACTGCTCCTCATCGTCCGTCTCTGAGGGGTGTAGCTGATCCGGTTGGGCGTCCGCCCACGCCTCTGCCTCCTCCTCACTCGCGATAAGAGGCCCGTGCTCAAGTGTGAGTGTCGAGAGGAGATCGGAGAACCGAATCGCCTCCGCAACCCGACTGAGGTCGCGGGTGAGCGCCCAATGGTGCTTGCGGTGCCGAACGAGCCCTCTCTCCTTGAGCCGTGAGAGGTTCGACCCGACCGTGTTCGGATTGCGGTCGATCGCGGTCGCGATTTCACTCCGAGTGAACGCGGCATCGCGGTTCTCAAGGAGAAACTCGATGATGAGTTCAGCGGTCGTCCGCTCCGCCTCCTCGCCGTCTTCAAACTCCTCGATATCGATCGGCATACCGCCTAGTACGGTGTGCTGGTGGATAAGTGTGCGGGTGAATGGGTGTGCTTCCTGCACGGTCCAGTTTATCGAGCCACCCGAGAGGGCGGAGGCATTCAGTGATGAGCGACACACCAAACCCAGAGATTCACCATCAAGCAGCGTTCAATGACGATGGCGGGCTTGAAGTCCAGGAGTCAAGCGTCGAAACGTCTCTCGAGGATTTTGGCGCCGACGTCGACCATCGCGATCGCGAATCACGACGCGATCGACCCAAGGCTAGTGAGTTCGGCGTCGACGACCGCCCCGAAGTACAGGACTCCAGTGAGGATGACGAGCAGGCCGCACTCTTCCCCGACACCGACGACGACCAGCAGACACTCACCGGCGAAAACGCCGCAACACGCTGCCTCTTCCACGACTAGCTGCGACTACCCGACATGGACAGTTAGTGAGAGGGAGAAAAGCTACTCGCTGAGCGCGTCGGCAATCGCTTCGAGTTCGCCCTTCCGGAACGCCCGACCGATCTCATTCGTCGCATCGTCGTCGCGTTCATCGATCCTCGCGAGGATACCGGCGCGCATCTGTGCTGTCGGCGGCAGCGAGTTGGTGTCGATCTCGTAGCCGACGGCATCGCAAATGGCGGCGAGGTCCTCTTTCGTGAACGTCGCCGAAATCTCGCGCTCGAAGCGGCCCGTGGCGACCCGGATCTCGTTTCGGAGGTCGTCGACGGTCTTGGCCATACCGTACGCTCGGGAGAGAACGCCGTGTAGATTCTGGTTCCATGTCGGCGGCCAGGAGAACAGCGCCAGCAATCCCGTCTCAGCAACAGCATCGAGTGATGAGTCCTGACGGCCGACTCGAAAAAGCAGTGACGTCGGTCGGGACACAGCGCCAGAGTTTGTTGGCCCCGGGAGGGGTGCGGGCGCGCCCACGAGGCGCGTCGTCGCGACCAAATCCATGAGTGACGCACACACAGAGCCAGCAGTCGCGTTCGAGGACTCGAGCTCGCGAAGCGAATCGATGACCGAAACGATCGAGGCGTGGGTTGAGGACCTCATCACGCACGTCGAAGAGGCACGCGGAAGCGAGGCGTTCCAAGAGTGGCTCGAGGTGCAGAGTCGGTTCCACGATTACTCCTACCGGAACACCCTCCTGATCACCCTCCAGTGTCCGGAGGCGACGAGAGTCGCGGGCTACCGAGCGTGGCAGGAGGAGTTCGACCGACACGTCCAGGAGGGCGAGAGCGCCATCTGGATCTGGGCACCCATCATCGCGAAGCAGTGCCCAGAGTGCGGGAACTCGTCGAGCTACCACGAACAAAGCGACTGTGAGTATGACGAGACGCCACCGGAGGAGTGGTCGGAGGGACTCGTCGGCTTTCGGCCGGCGTCGGTCTTCGATGTCTCACAGACCGAGGGTGAGCCACTCCCGGAGCTCGAGACGGCGGCGACCGGCGACGCCGGCGACCTCGTCACCGTCCTCGAAGACGCAGCTGTAGAGCTCGACGTCGAGGTGCGCATCGTCGACGCCGACGAGTGGATCCACGGACAGGTCGAAGGCATCTGTAAACCGCGTAGGGTGGATGAACAGCCACTCGTTGCGGTTCGCGACCGGGCGAACGAGGCGGATCTCGCGGTGACACTCGTCCACGAACTCGCACACGCCCTCCTCCATGGCGCCATCAGCGACCCACTGGCGCGCTCCGAGCAGGAACTCGAAGCCGAGGCCGTCGCGTACATCGTCGGCCGCCACTACGGCCTTGACACGAGTAATTCGTCGTTCTACCTCGCCGCCTGGGCCGGCGATGACCCGGAGGCAATACGGGAGCGACTCGGCCGAATCAGCCGAACGGCTGAGCAACTCATCGACGTCGTCGATTCAAAGACCGCATAGCGATCCGAATTCTCCACACCAAGAGGTGGCCAATTCAGTAAACTATCCAATAGTAATGGAAGCGAAAGCCGGTGTGATGGCAATTTTCCTACTTGAGGCGGCTGTATCCGATACGCTAATATATAGACAAGTCCAAATGGGGATAGTGAACGATCTCACTGGCTTCCAGCGCGACCTGCTCTACGTCATCGCGGGGCTGGACGAGCAGCACGGCCTCGCAATCAAGGACGAACTCGAAACGTACTACGAGACCGAAGTCCACCATGGCCGTCTCTATCCGAACCTCGATGAGCTCGTTGAGAAGGGTCTCGTCGACAAGGGGAAGATCGACGAACGCACCAACTCCTACGCGCTCACGCGACGTGGCCGACGCGAGCTCGAAGCACGCCGCGAGTGGGAGAACCAGTACGTCGACCTGTAGAGACACGAATTAGCGGCACGAGCCACTCTGAACCGCTCTACTCGGAGGGTCCCGCGATCTCGAGCTGATCGACCAGTTCTTCAATTTCCGCAGTCTCGTCGATAGCGGAGAGCCAGCGCTCAGGAAGCGACGACGCACCGAAGCGCGCGCCGGCGACTGCACCGGCGATCGCGCCGATAGTGTCGGTGTCACCACCGCGATTGACAGCAGTCACGATTGCCTCCTCAGCACTACTGGTGTGCAGGCCGTCGTGTAGCGCTGTTTGCAGGGAATGGACGACGTATCCGGACGTTTCCAGTGACGCAGGGCGGTCGCCGCGGGCGATCGGTTCGAGTGCAGCCATGAGTTCGTCTGGTGCGTCCGCACCAACGTCGTCGAGCGCGTCGTGTAGCGGTGTGTCAACATCATGGAGCAGACCCGCGATGGTGAGAGTGAGAATCGCGCAGCCGTAGGTGCATCGCGGATCGGCGTGCGTGATCTGCGAGGACTGCCGGCTCACCGTAACGAGTTGCGCCCGATCTTCAATGTAGGGAAGCGCGAGCGGTGGACACCGCATCACACTGCCGTTCCCCGCGTTCTGGCCTTCTGGACTCTGCGCCCAGACCTGCTGGCCGGCCTCATCCCACGCGTCACCATGCTTGAGGCGGCTGAGCGCACGCATCGTCATCCGACCGATATCGAACGGGCCACTGTCGTACCACGCGACGAACTGCTCCGCGATATCCGCCGGATCGAACGTCTGTTGGTCGACAAGGCTGTGCGCGATGCAGAGTGCCTGCTCGGTGTCGTCAGTGATCGTGCCAGCAGGCTGATTCCACGTGCCGTGCCCGACCATCTCGTCGAGACGACCGTGCTCGGCAGCGATATTCGACGCCGAGGCGAACTCAACCGGCCGGCCAAGCGCATCACCACATGCAAGCCCGAGAAATACACCACGAGCTCTATCTGCGTCCATACGTCACCAAGGACGACCGCTGAGAAAAGTGTAGGGTCGCGGTCACTCCTCAGGTTTCGTACCCGTGCGGAGGTTCTCTCGGTACGCTGCCCACGCCTGGTACATTTCCACCTTCTCGTCCTCCGTCATCGTGTCGTGCTCGTCGTCGTCGTAGAACGGCAGTTCGTCCTTCTCGGGCATCGCCATGACCCGCCCGAGTGGGTACAGTCGTTCGTAGTAGTGTTCCAGCACCCACTCTTCGCCGTGCTCCGCGACGGCTTGCTGGATGTATGGTGCCGCTTCGGGATACTGCTCCGCGAGTTGGTCGGGCATGGTGTGGTCGTCTTCTACGCGTTCGTGTATTCGGCGAGCGAGTGATTAGGACTATCGACGGTCCACTTGCCGATCTGGATGAGCTCGTAGGAGTCGATGGGGGCGTCGAGCGCGTCGGCAAGCTCTGATCGGACATCCAAGGGGAGGTCGGCAACGGGAATGGCGGTGAGAGGACGCTGAGTGAGGCTGTAACTGCTCGCTAGACTCGTCGGTACGATGACGATGACGTTCTCACTCTCGACGTCGCCGAGCGCGAGTTCGGCGTCGCGATGTTGGAACACCGTTCCGTCGAGTTCGTCGACTGGGAAGAGCACCTTCGCGTCCCCGTGGTCGATACTCGCCCCCGACCGCCCGAAATGTCCTTTGGGCATAATCAAGTAATAATATATGTCCCATATGCATTAGTCTTGTGGTGGAACAGACAGATCCGGCCGCGGCACACGACCCCCAGCGTTGAGTAGCCTGGTCGAGAACCTCACAGTATGCCTCGCGATCTCTACGACTGTACTGCAGCGGAACTCGCCACCAAGCCCGTCGAACACCTCCCCCACGACACGTCGCCGAGTAACGCCGCCGAGTGGCTCACAGAGAATGGCTACGACGCCGCACCCGTCTACCGAGACAGCGACCCCGTCGGGTTCATCCACGAAGACGACGTCACCACTGACACCACAGGCGACACGCTTGACGCCTACCTCACGCCGCTCACAATTACTCACATGATCAGCGGGGACGCGGCCTTCCCTGCCGTCCTCGCCGCCCTCATCGAGCACTCCGCCTACTTCCTTGGTGGCCACAATCACGTCAGCGGCGTCCTCACCCGCGCCGACCTCAACACTGCCCCCGCCCGCATGTACTTGTTCGACCGCATCACCTACCTCGAAGAACACCTCCGCAAACTCGTCCTCATGGAGGCACCCGACTGGAAGCGGACATCCGTCACCGTCAGCGAAATCGAGGCGATCGAAGAGCGCTACGAGGACGCCCAAGCCGCGAATGTCGCCCTTGAGGAGATCCACTACGCGCAGTTCTCGACTCTCGAAACTATCGTCACCGACGTCGAGGCCTGCTGGCAGGCGTGTGGCTTCTCACGAGATGAAACCGCGGATGCGCGACTCCACGACGTCACCGAACTCCGCAACGACGTCGCACACGCCAACCTCCTCGTCGAAAACACCGACAGTGACCGCTTTCTCAGCAGTGGCCGCACAACTGAGAATCTCCATGACACTCTCCAAACGATCACCGAGGTACTCGCGTCTCTCCAAGACGCTGGCTACGACCCGGACCCAACCGCAGCACGACGCACGGAACAGCAAGTCGGTCCTGACACGCGACCATAGACGCTCCTAACGAGGCTGTTGCCATGTGGCCTCACAAAGTAGCCACAACGCGCCGGCATCTTAACCAACATATAGGGATAGGATCTGCGTCTTGTTGGTTAAGGTTTGTCGGCGCCCGCGAGGGGCGGGGCGCACAGACCCCCGCTTTCGAACGATGCCCGAACACGATCTCGCAACGCTCCTTGCGGAAGCGGTGCACGTCGCGAACGACTACCCGGCGGTCGCGAACGGCGTCGATGACTCGCTCCACGAATACCTGCGGTACGCCGTCCTCCGACTCCTCGAAGGCGACGCCGACCAGCGCTCATCGGCAGTCGACGTGACCGTCGGGTACGGGAGGGACGCGGCGATGGCGGACAACTGGCGCTCAACAGTCCCCTGGTGGGACGAAATGCCCGCCCGGGAGGACTGCACGCGGTTCCGCGTCTTCTACCCCGACGACGTCGCACACGTCCCGAGAGCAGTCAGTGACGTGATGAGCGCACTCGGTGCATGGCGTGTCTGGTCGGGCGACGCCGTCGACGTCGGCGCCTACGACCACCAAGGTCGTCGTGAAGTCCACTACTGCTGGCCAATCGGCCATCCCGTCGAGGACCAACTCAACGAGCGCCTCGAACGAGACACACAGGCCGTCGCGACTGACGGTGGCTGTGCGGGCGATGTCCGAGCTCGCGAAGCCATGAACGACCAGATCCAAACAGCGGGTCTCGAAGCCCGAACGCAGCGCGCGATCAACGAGGAGATGGATGTCTCCCTCCTTGCGAAGGGCGGCCAGTACGAAGTTCGCTCAGCCTCGGGAAGCATCTACGACGTCGACATCATCGCCGAGACGTGTACCTGTCCGGACTACCAGAAGCGAGAACCTGACGGCGGTTGCAAGCACCTCCGTCGCGTCGACCACGAAATCAAGCACGGACGAGTCCCGCGGCCGGATGGTCGCCTTCCAGTGTAGTCGTCGTTAAGTGATGGCCGTTTTCCACCCCCTCCCCGTTTGCAAAGTGAGCTAGCGAAAGAGAACGAGCGATAGATAGCCCGATGCTGCTGTAACCAGGGAACCCGCAAGAATAAACCTTGAAAACCGGCTGAAGCGACCCTAGATAGGAGAAGGATTTATGTATTTACTAGATGTACCACACCCGTAGTGCAGTACGCGATATATTCTTCTAATAACTGCTAGTCATATCCAGATGGTGTTCAGCTCTGTTTTGGCCACCACTTCTTCTTATTTCCTGGCTCACTTTGCAAACGGGGCGGGGGTATTCGCTCTAACTCTGCAAACCGTCGAAAGGGTTATTGCAAAGTGAGATGATGTCCTGTGTATGCCTGATGAGTCGGGGCCACTCTCCATCTCGGAACAGTTAGCCGGAGACTATCACTCCGTTTTCCAGAATAAGGATCTCATCGAGCCGGAAACCATCGTCGACGAAGACCGTATTGTCGGCCGTGATGAACAGCTCAATCTCATCATCAATACTCTCAAGCCGGCTCTCCACGACGAACACCCGGAGGATATGCTCCTGCGTGGGCCGTCTGGAACCGGGAAGACGCTCTGTGCTGGAACAGTCGCCAACAAGACGATGGAAATCGGCGCCGAGAGAGGCATCGAGATCGAGTACATCGAGGTTAACGGCAAACACAAGAAATCGGAACACGAGGCTGTCCATCAGATCGCGCATTCTCTCGAAATGAGTCTTGACCTCGAACAGACCGCAAAGCGCGGTATCTCTACTAGTTCCAAGTACGACCGTATCTTCGAAATCATCGACGAACATCTCGACCTCGCTATCGTCGTCCTCGACGAGCTGGACCTCTTAGTTGGTGAGACACGCTCGAAGGACGAGGTTCCCGCCTTCTCGGATATCCTCTACAACCTCACTCGATCGAAGCGGATCGGAAACATGGACTCCTCCATCTCCCTGATCGTGACGACAAATAGCCCGAGAAGTCTCATGGATGGACTCAACTCCCGAACCGCCAGTACGTTCAACCCCTCCGAAATCTCCTTCGATGACTACGATGCGTACGAACTAACCGAAATCCTCGAATACCGCCGCGATGCCTTCCGAAAAGGTGTTCTTGGTGATGGCGTAATCGAACTCGTCGCCGCGGCTAGCGCCCAAGGAGAGGGTGACGCTCGATTTGCCATCGATCTTCTCCGTGAGGCTGGTAACATCGTCAATCGCCTTGAGGACGACATGGTTCTTGAACGGCACGTGGAGCAGGCACGTGATGAAGTCGAAAAGAACTATGTCGCCGATATCGTCGAGAAAGTCTCTCATCAGAAGCAAGTCTCTCTTCTTGCGACAGCGCTCGTCGCGATTCATGGCAATCCGGTTCTGGAACGAGAACCGATCCTGCGCTCGAACTGCGTCCCCTCTTCTGTGGGATACACACTCTATCGGTGGGTTCAGGAACAGTCGAACTCGGAGGTGCGCTCGAAGCACAGCTATCTGCGGTGGATGCGGGAGCTCTCTACGTACGAGGTCATCAAGAATAAGCGACGCGGGCGTGGAAATGAGCAGGGGATGTTCTCGGAGTACGCGTTCCCTCATCTCAACCCGGAATCAATCGTTCAAATTATTGTAGAGGATGACCCTCTCCTCTCGGAGATAATTGGAGACAAAGAGACGATCAGAACGATTGCCCGATCGAATCTTACAGAGTTTGCCTCGTAACGGCAGAGTTCGACTGCTCACTTTGCAAACGGGGTTTTCCTCTTCTTACGTGAGTTCGTTGTCAGTCTCTCTTTGCAAGCGGGTCTTCCCTCTTCTGTGTAAAATGGCTGTCAACCTCACTTTGCAAATGGGGTCTCCCCCTGCCAACCCCAATATCCCTCTCACTTTGCAAATGGGGTATCTATGAGCTTGAAGTCGTCCTTGCCGGCGACTATCAAGCCAACACACCTTCGTCGCGTCAACTACGAAATCGAGCAGGGACGTGCCCCGCGGCCGGATGGCCGACTTCCCGAAACTCCGAGGTAGGAGAGTTAACCAACACACGAAGGTGAAAAACAGGGTGTTGTTGGTTAACAGTAAAGGAAACACCCAGCTAGCGGGCGAGCACTATGAAAAGAGCGTCGCGAGCCGATCTAGAGGTCGCGCGGCTGGACCGTCTTGCGGCCGTTCGCCTCAGCGCGTGCCGCTGCTTCCTCAAGCAGTTCTTCAACCTCCTCGTCCAGCGCCTCGTAGAAATCGCCAGCAACGTTCTTCTCTGACAGTGCGTCCTTAACCGCCGCCTTAACGACAAGATCCGTCATACAGCATCAACTTCACCTGTCCACTCCTTATAAGCAAGGGGTGGACGGGGCATCAGAGTGTAATAGCTGACAAGAATACCAGTACAGACCGAGATTCAAGCCTGCTCTGGAGGTTGTCTGTTCGTGGTTTAATGGCGTATCTGAAGGTTTAACCAACACACCTAAGCAAATCACGTGCCTGTTGGTTAAAACAACGATACAATGCCCGAGTCGCCACCGACACCACCAGAGGAACTCTCGAGTGATTTCGTCGAATCACTTGAGGACTGTTCGGCAGAGGAACTCCGAGCGATTGAGCGCTATGCCGACGCACTCGCCGAGTACCGTGAACGGGAGGCTCGGCTTGCAGAGGACGACCAAGACGAAGTAGCGGACCGTCCCGAAGAGCTCCCGGACGACGTTCCGACGCGAGCGACACTCACAATCAAGGAGATCAACGGTAATCGCTACTACTACTGGCAATGGCGAGAAGGAGACAAGGTCACCTCGAAGTACAGAGGTCCGGTCAACCCCGACGAGTAGGTTGAGTGAGTCAAGTGCTTGACCTCAGGGTAGTTCACCTACTGAAATGTATAAACCCCCTCCCCCCACTGTTTCATACCAGATTGGCCACGCAGGGAGGGGGTGGGGGGCGACTGAGGGGATAGCCGAGAAGAGGGTCTGAAGGAAGGTGATCAGAATGAATTGATATTGTGAAGTAACGAAGCATTCAAAGAATCGCTGAGAACGAGTGAGTTGAGAACTACGCGCATATTATATTATTTACTGTATAGGTAACTAGTGTAGTAGTAGTAATGGTGGTAGTGAAACCTGCTAAACCTACATTATCTAGCTTATTAACCGTGTTTAGAACCTTCTTCATGTATTCCTCTCTCATCTCTTTCGCCCACTCTACTCTACTATTTATATACCTTTCATCGTAGTCTATATTTCGGTGTCGTACTCTTGCGGCATTTGGTATGAAACAGTGGGGGGAGGGGGATTCAAATACCCCTGTCTTGGAACCTCTGTTGCGTGAGGCGATCGAGTCCCTGCTACTCAGTGATCTGAGATGGAATAGTGGCGTATGACCCTTCTACGATAAGGCGAGTGTCTCAGGGCTTGACTCCGAGCCAGCTCACGAGCTATGTTGAGGTACGGTGCCAATCAGCACTTGGTATGAAATAGTGGGGATGCGATCTTTATATACTCTCATTTGGGATGAAGCATTCCCCTTTGGTATGAAACGGCGGCTGCCACATCTTTATGTGGCTGCCTTCACAGAAGATAGGTAACAGATGCCGTTTGAGAGAAAGGAGTCCCCCTTCGATAACGATGAAGCTCTTACTGAGGACTATATGCCCGATACTGTCCTTGGTCGGGACGAAGAACTTGATGAAATATCTGAAGTTCTCCAACAGCTCATCGACAACGAAGCCCCCATCAATACGTTCATCTACGGTGTCAGCGGCACCGGAAAGACGGTCTCAGTCAAATACCAACTGCAAGAGCTGAAGCAAGGCGCGCAGAACTACGATGACATCTCAATAACATTCATTTACCAGAACTGCGAATCCCTTTCTAGCTCTTATCAAGCTGCCATCTCCCTCACGAACCAGCTGCTCAAAGACGACCAGTACGCTCACCTCCACGACCAACTTGAGATCGACTACGAGACGCTCCCCAGCTCAGGTCTCCCAAAAGATACTGTCTACTCCATCTTCTTTGACGCGCTTGACCACCTCACATACGAAGATACGGCCTATCGCGAACAACTCTCCGAAGCCCTAGAGAACATCGACCAACTCGAGAACCCGCCCGACCTCCAGATCGGCGCCGATGAACTCATCTGGCTCAGCAAGCATCCATTCGACGACGTTGAGTCTGTTCCGTCGTATCTCTCCTTCCCGCCTGGGTTTGGGTTACTCGTCGACGCCGAGACAGACCTTTCGAACACTGACTACTCTCGGTCTGAGGTTCTTAGCGGTATCCCCGAAGACCCCACTACCCTCCTGGCTGAACTCGAGACGGAGTTCGATATCCGCTCACCGGACGAAGTTACGAACTACGTCACCGTCGTCCTTGACGAAGTCGACCGAATCGGATCACGCGACGAACTTCTCTACGAGATTCCACGTGCGCAGGCGAACAATCGCGTCTCGAACATTCGGCCGTCTGTCATCGGTATCAGTAACGACGTCGCGTACAAGGAGAGTATCCAATCAAAGACGGATTCGTCGCTCCGCCTCAAGGAGATTACTTTCCGGCGATACGACGCGAATCAACTCGGAGAAATCCTTCATCAGCGTGCTGAGTTGGCGTTCAAAGACGGCGCATACGACGACGAGATTGTTCCCCTTGCTGCTGCGCATGCCCGCCAACAGGGTGGTGACGCTCGGTTCGCGATCGACCTGCTCCATAAAGCCGGTGTAAAGGCGAAAAACGACGGTGACGACGTCGTTCAGAAAGACCACATCGACGAGGCCAACGAAGAGAAGGAACGGGATCGTATCTACGAGGTTACATCTGATCTTGACGCACAGCAGAAAGTGACGCTCAGCGTCATCATGCTACATGACCTTCGAGACGAGACGCCGATCAGCCGTGAGAGTCTCTACCCGAAGTATAAGCAACTTTCGGGCGAGCTACTCGATAAGACCACCTCGAAGCGGCGGGTAGCAGACTACCTCAAGGAGATGTACCAGCTCGGCTTGCTCAACCGCAAGGACAACTACGGTGGACCTGGGAAATCCGGCTACGTCTACGAACTTGACACGGTTGATTACGAGATGATACTCCGCGTCCTCGGTGAGACAGACCCATCGGGGATGCCTGAGGGATCTGACCTCCTCTCGACAGAACTTATTGACGAGCTTGAGTCGTTTGCAGACGGAAAATCAGCGGTCCGCGAGGCGACGCAGACGCAATCCAGTGTTGATTCGTGGAAGTGATGTATGGTATTCTCTTTCGCTTGGTATGAAATAGTGGGGGTGGTCTATTTTCAACCGGAATCTATCTGCAACTCTGAGCCGATTGGGATGAAACAGTGGGGTGCTCTTGTTTAAGTCAATTCTTGCTTCTCCCCCCAAATCTGGTATGAAACAGTGGGGTGTATGTATTTATATGGGGAATACACGATCTGGTATGAAATAGTGGGGTACCTCGATTGCCCTTTGAGGAGTGCCCCACGGTGGTTCCGCTGGGTGACTGTTGATTGCGTCTGTCACGAACAAATCGATAGAGGTGTCTGAACTCGCCTAGCGTACGCGCCCTGACGACGATACGATGAGCGTCCGTGCGTTCACCGCCTTAAAGAATCTGCTGTTGGACCTCGGCTATACCGGCGTCTTCGTCTTCGTCGATGAATTCGAGAGCATCGCCCGCCTCTCCCCGAAGAACGAACAGACGACGCTGAACAGCATCCGCTACCTCATGGACCAGAACAGCGATGGCCTTTGCATGCTGTTTGGATGTGCGCCGGAAGTCTGGCAGGACGTCATGAGTGAATACCATGCGTTCAGCGAGCGTATCGGCCAAGAAGTCGCACTTCGACCGCTGACTGCTGAGAACCTTACCGAGCTTGTCGAAGACTATCTCGTGCGAGAGCGGACGACGACAGACTCCGGACGTGCTGTTCGACCGTTCACTGAGGAGAGCTTAGAGCTGATCCTACAGCGGTCACAGGGGAATTTCGCCAAGTCCTCTCCGTTTGCAGTCGCATGTTAGACGAGGCAGCGACTGAGGATCAAACCGAGATCTCAACAGAGTTCGCACAAGAACTCTTCTAGCGAACCACTACCTCGCCGCACGTTTCTTTTCTCTTGCCCAGAGGCGGTGAGGCGCATCTCAATGAACTCCCCAGTACAAATCATCGACGAGAGCGGTGACGAGCGAGAACTCACTGGCATCGAACGGGAGGACTGGACTGGCAAGAGTGATCCTTGTCCTGAATGCGGTGGACAAGAGTTCAACCATATCTCGACGTCTGGTGGTCGCTATGGTCGCCGTGATGGCGCAGTCGTGATGCGCTCTGACTTCTGGGGTGTCGAGAAACCCCTCTTCACGCGCTGTCGTGACTGCCGTGAGACTCTCTACAAACACCCCGCATTCGACCGACTCTTCGAGATTAACGGAGACCATGATTCCGCTCATGACCTCTGAGAATTCTTACTATAGATCTTGAAACCCGAGAATAACTATCCTTAAATAGGATACTATTCACAAATATCTTTTTCAGGCATAGCTATTTGTTCGATGCCGACCTATTCGTGAACAGCATGACTGAATCAGATAGTAAGAATAGTACAGATAGAACGAATAGCCCAAATAGGTCCTACGTGGGGTTGGACCAGGAGAACCCGCGAGCGGTCGCGGTCTGTATGCTCAAGGGCGGCGTTGGCAAGTCTACCGTTGCAGTTAATCTCGCTCGCCAGCTCGCTGCCCACGACCACGATGTCCTTCTCATCGACCTTGACCCGAACGGACACGCCTCGACCGGCCTCGGCTTCGACGACGAGTATCACGACACCAGCGAAAGCATCGGTGACACCTTCTTCGAGGAGGTAGACCCCGATTCCGTCATCTACGAGACGGGCTTCAACTTCGACCTCCTGCCTTCGAGCGAAGACCTCGAACAGGTCGAACGCGAAATCGTCGTCGGCGACGTCTTCCAACCTTCTGCGCTGTTGAAACGCGAAATAGTCGACCCGCTGCTCGGTGACGAGTACGACTACATCGTGACTGATTCGCCGGCATACCGCTCGCGGCTCACCGACAACGCCCTCGTCGCGACCGGCAACCTCGTCCTCCCGCTCGCGCCCGGCAACGAGGCGATGACGGGACTCGAGCGGACGATCGAACGACAGATCGCGCCGCTCCGCAAGCACATGGACGTCGATGTGCTCGCGCTCGTCCCGAACATGCTTCGCGGCCGGATCGACCAACAGACACAGGATCGTCAGCTTCTCGAACGGCTCAACGCCCACGATAGCCTTCAAGACCGCATCCCGAACTTCGCACGAGTCACCGACTGGGATGCCGTCGATGATGGAGAGCTGAATCCATCCCCCGGGATTCGCGATCGGACGAGTATCACGAAGGCGTACGGTGAGCGGATGCCGCTCCTTGACTATGACCCCGACTGTGATCAGTTGAAGTGCTTCGACGAACTCGCGCATATCGTCGAGGTCGGTGAGGTGGTCCGTGATGAGTGACGACGACCCGTTCGCCGACCTCGGCAGTACACTTGAAGACGAACCCGACGACGGGGACGACTCCATTGACTCCCAGACATCCATGGATTCGGCCGACGAATCAGATTCGAGTCTGGAGTCGACGCGTGACCCGATGGTCGATAGCGCATTCACCTACGAGGAGGCGCAGCAACGTCCATTCTACGCGCGCCAGTCGACGATCGACGAATTCGACTCGTGGCTCAATTACGAACTCGAACGCGAACTCAACGAGCGCGGCTATCAGAACATCGTCGTCCGCGAAATGACGGACGCGCTTCTTCGAACTGTCGTTGAGGAGGACCTAGTTGACGAAGTCGCTGCCCGATTCGAACGAGCGCGAGAAGACGCCACCTCCGAACCTGACAAATAGCGCAACATTCCCAACTTGAGAAAATAGGATTCTACTTCAGCTATTCATACTATTCCACCTTTTCAATCTCTATACGAACGGAATAGATGAGATAGATTTCTATCTACACTATCTATAATGTGGCTGTACGCGGACGGGTGGATCTCCCAACCCTGCGAAATTGTTCTTGCGTAGTATTACGCGTAGAGGTGTTCTCGGATCCAGATTAGCCAATTCCAAAATAGCCAATTCCAAGTTAGTCTATTCGTGAGTATTTTATTGGTGGGCGGCGATTGATACCTATGGAGCGTTTCGTGGACCGTGATGCGGAACTCTCGCGGCTACGGGAGTGCTACGAATCCGACAGCGGCGAGCTGGCAGTCATCTACGGCCGTCGGCGTCTGGGAAAGACCCAACTCGTTCAACACTCGCTCCGCGATCGGGACGACGCCGTCGTCTATCAGGGCACAGAGACTACTGCACAGCTCCAACTCGACGAGTTCGTCGACGTTGCCGCCGAGACGTTCCCTGGCATCACGAACATCAAGCGGGACTGGGAGGCACTCCTCGGCTATCTCGGTGACCAAAACGCGGTCGTCGTCTTAGACGAATTCCCCTATCTCATCGACGCTGACGGGAGTCTCCCCTCCGTCATCCAGCGCCTCTGGGATCATCACTTCCAGCAGACGTCTGGAACGCTTGTTCTCGTCGGCTCATCGATCAGCATGATGGAAGAAGCTGCTCTCCTCGGGAACAGTCCACTCTACGGCCGAGCGACCGTAAAACTGGACCTCCGACCGCTTGACTTCACCGCCACTCAGGAGTTCCTCTCGGACGCCTACACGCCCGAAGACCGTGTGTTCGCGTGGGGCGTCCTCGGCGGTGTCCCGTACTACCTCGACGGAGTGGACTTAACTCGAGGCCTCGGAACGGTTCTCACTGAGGAAGTGCTCTCACAGCGAGGGTACCTCCACAACGAACCCGAGTACGTGCTCCGCACCGAGCTGACCGACCCGAATCGGTATTTCGCGATCCTCACCGCGATCGCGGCGGGGAAGACGACGTCGAACGAGATAGCGCAAGCGATCGGGATCGACGGAAAACAGATTTCGACGTACACACAGAAGCTCGAGCGATTACGGCTCATCGAGCGGGAGGTTCCACTCACGGAGCAGAAGGCGAAATCTCGCCGCGGCCGGTACCGGCTCCTCGACCCGCTGTTCCGGTTCTGGTTCCGATTCGTCTACGGGAACGAAGACCGCTACGAGCGCCTCGGCGAAGACGCCTATGAGGCACTCATCGAACCAGAACTCGCAGACTTCGTCAGCCCGGCGTTCGAGACGCTCTGTCAGGACGCTCTCCCGGACCTCTACCCGGATGAGCTCTTCCTCGACATCGGGCGCTGGTGGTACAAAGAACACGAGATTGACGTCGTCGGATTCACTGACGACGGAACGATGGTCGTCGGCGAGTGCAAGTTCACGAACGCACCCCTCGACTACAGCGCGCTCGCATCACTGGAAGGGCACGCTGAAGAGGTCCGGTGGACGCCGCGAGATGATGGCGACGCCGATGTCGAATACGTATTGTTCACGCGGAGCGGTGCGACCGAGGCGGTCCGCGACGCGGTCGCCGAGCGTGATGACCTCCAGTTGTTCGACCTCCAGGATATCGTCCGAGTCTCGTAACCCTCGGCATTCACTCCTCGAAGATGTCGGCGAACTCCTCTTGGACGAGGTCGCGTATCGCGTCGGCGCGCGCCTGCCGACGCGTCTGCTCGTCGAGGTAGTTGCGCTCGGAGACGGATGCGTCACGACTCCCCTACGAGGCGGCGACGGCGGCCGTACCCGCTTCGATGCTGGGGCGTTGCTGGCGGTAGAGCCGGTACCAGGTTCGGCGGCCCATCTTCAGGGGCGGATGCCCGCCGTCAATGGTGACGTCGGCGCAGTCGCCGAGGTTGCGGAGCCAGCGACGGGCGGTCTGGGTGGACATCGGCCGCGTGATTGACTGTCCGGGGAGGAGGTAGCCGGTCCAGCCGTCGTCCTTGGAGAGCGCGTTGATGCGCTCGCGGACGGCGTCGACGAATTTCGGACTGCAGTTCTTCTACTTCGCGTTTGCGTGTCTTCTCTACTCGATTTGGCGAGCGGTCGATCTACTCGTCCAAGTCGAGTTGACGGGTGAGTACGAACACTCACCCATTGTGACGGCCGACAATACGCTCACGCTGCTGAAGAAGGAGACCGGAATCGGATAGAGCGATACTCTGTCCGGGGCCAGTACGGATTCCTGAGTGGCAACGCTGTCGGGAATCTTGGAACTTCACCAATCTAGTTGGTAGTACGACACGAGAAGACCATTGAGAGGAGATCCGAAGCAGCTTCGCCTCGAAAATTCGCCCGAAACCACGCATCACAGCCCCGCTAAACCCGGTGTAGTCTCAACTTCCACAGGTTCGGAGGATATCGAAAATACAAGCGAGATGGAGGGGAAGACGGATGTATTGCGGTTGAGATGAATGATAGTTCGGAAGGATCGATGCGTGAGTCAGTTGGACACCCTGGAAGCCGGAGAGTTACAGTGAGAGAGCGGGACTCGGGAGGGAGTTGTCACTCCCGAGTCCCGCGGTCCGGGACGATTCTCGCCCACTAGAGGGGTGGAGCCGGTCAGTCGGGTGGGACTAGGCAGAAGCCGACGAGCTCGACGACTTCGCCGGCGCGAAGCGGCGGCTTCGCGCCAAGACTACCGGAGACCGCCTCACGAAGCAGGAGGTTCGTGAGGCGCCAGACGTTGTACATGACGACGCCAAGGACGAAGTACAGCAGCCGGACACGGTAATCAGTGGAGGCTGTGGTCGGGAGGAAATGGTGTTTGATGGTTTTGTACTCACTTTCGATCTGCCAGCGGTGGCTGTACTGTGCGGTGAGTCCCATGACTTGGTCGGGCGTGACGTCACGATTCGTCGTGAAGACGGCGTATTTGCCGTCTTCTTCCGTCGATGGCACGTACATGAAGCTGAGTTCGTGTGAGCGACCGTCTACAGAGAGAGGCACCGCTCGCTCGACGGCAACGTCGGCGAGCGGGTGCTCCTCGAGTTTCTCAATCTGATCGAGATCGGCGGCGTAGACTGGTCGTGGAATAAGGTAGGTAATGTTGTGCCGGTCGATCACGTCCCGGACTTCCATGGCGTCGAACTCACGATCGGCGAACAGTTTGTGGATCTCGACGTGCTGTTGGGCCTGCGCCAGTAACCGCCGGACGATATCGGCTTTTGTGTGGCTCTCGATCTGGGAGGCGTCGCCCTCCCAGGTCGACGCCTCCCGGACGGGTTCGATTCCGAGGACGATCGGTGTGTCCTGACCGATGATCGTCAGCGTTGCGAATTTGTAGCTACGTCCCTCTTTGTCACCGCTCACCATCTCGGGAAATTCGTCCTTTGGAACCTTCTCCTTGCCGTTGACGATGACGACGTCATCCTCTGGTTCGACGTCGTCATCGTCTTTGTACGGCGAGGGATAGAATTCCCAGTGAGTGATGTCGACTGCCGCGATGACGGGCTCGCGGAGCCCGTCGTTCGCGTCGATCTCTTCGAGTAAACACTCCAATCCCGCGTGGAACGGCTCAAGGATCGCCTCACGGATCCGCTGCCAGTCGCGAGGTCGCTCACCGTCTGCAAAGTCGGTGAGCGACATCTGTTCAGTCGGTGCTGCGATCTGTTTCATCGTGCGGAGGTGTGTATCGCCGTGGGGTGTGTTGTTCCAGTCGCTCAGCTGGTCGAAGCGCCGACGTGGGGTCGTCGTCCCCACGTCGGCAAGGTTGAGATACGCTTGGCGTTCGAAGAACAGTTCATCGGGATACCGCGCATTCGCTGCGCGGTCGGTCTCGAAGGCACCGAGGCCGCGGTCGCGAGCAGTCCGGATCGCCTGCATGATGTGCTCGTCAGTGACGCCCGCGTCACTGACTTCGCCGGGATCGAGACGTGGCTCTCCGTCTGAGACGATATCGTGGTCGGCGGCCACCGCCCGTATGTCGCGGGCGGTGGCCTTGATCGCTCGTCGGTCAGCCAGTGAGAATCGTCGCCGCCACATGTAGTTGATCGCCTGCTGAGTCGGTGCTCGTCCGAGTTCGAACCGGATGAATACGTAGGCTGTCCCTTTCAGCCGGCGGTGGAGTTCGCTGTCGTTGAACCCGCGCGCGTGCTGGTAGAGGAACATCCGCACGACCGACTCGAACGCGAAGTCGGTCGTGCTGGCCCGTCCGTACTGGTCGGAAAACGGACCCTCCGAAACGTCGAGGGCGGCGATCACTCGGGTGATGTGGTCGTGAAGCGTGCACAGTTCTTCGGCCTGTTCGACGAGGCCATCCACCGCGGCTTCCGTTTGTGGCGTCGGCATAGCGGATGCCGACGCCGCTCACGACTGAGTGTGACGATAATCCGTCGTATCGCTCCGCTAGTGCTTTGTATTCTGCCATCCTCCGAACCTGTGGACTTCCAATGGAGAACAGAAGTTGGGACTGGCCGTCTCCATGCACACGATGATTCAGAGAGGAAATCATTCCCTAAATTGGGACAAAGTTTGCCGAGAATGATGGAGTCGCCAATCGACGATAGATCCTTCCTCTCTAGAGTACGTCACTCAATGACTACAGTTGGCCCTAATGCTAGGGCTGCTCGCGACGAAGCGTCTAATAATGACAGAAGAAATTGAGGCCGAAGAGCGACTCTCCCGAGCAGAGATCGCGGACTACTTTGAGTGTTCGCCGAGAAGCTCCGGGAGGAAGGTCCGGTCCCCGTGCTGGTTGGCTTTAGGACCTTCTACGTAGATCCACCAACTACCGTTATCTTCGAAGCCGAAGTCGAAGATGAGGGCGACGAAGTTGGGTCTGCGGAACGCAATGTCGAATTCGAACTCAAATGGTAAACACGGGAGGAGGACACAGAACTAGATGAACTGTTGGAGATCGAGTGAAGAGGATAGTCTCTCGTCCCAGCGTTGGACTGGTTGAGAATCAGGCGACCGCCCGACAGGCTTCAGCACACTCAGGGAGGATTTCGGCACAGGCCTGACAGTGGTCGTGCTCGTGCTGTGAACACTCCTCGGCACAGGCTTCGCAGACCGACGCGCACAGTTCGGCGAGTTCACCGCTATGCGGGGAGTTGCGAGCAGTGAGATGTGCATGTAGGGAAGCGATGTCAACGACATCCCGACAGAGCCGAACGCACTCGGCCATCCCTGATTCGTCGAGGCAGGCGTCCGCACACCACTCACAGACCGAAACAGCGGCGAGGCACGCATCGAGGCATTCCTGTTCCCCTTCGGTCAGATTTGGATTAGCTGTCTGCATACTCTTTCATCTAAGACTATGCTAAAAAGCTCGGTGGCCGAATAACGAGGAATTTCCGTTTACTCTTGGCGAAACCCACTGTCGCCGTCTGCCTGATAAGCGAATTCAACTGATTGACATCCTCCACGCCCTCACTGCTGTGAAATCTCCTATTTGTGGCCGTCGCCGTTATCACGATTCGGTCAGTAGCTGTCGAAGCACGTAATGTAAGATGCCGCCGTGTTCGATATATCGCACTCCGGCGGGCGTCCCGACCTGGGCCGTCACCGGGAATTCGACCGATGACCCGTCTGACCGCTCCGCGGTCACGGTCAACTCAGCCATCGGCTCCAGCCCGTCGTCCAACCCGTAGATCGTGTAGACCTCCGAGCCGTCTAATCCAAGCGCCTCCCAGGAGTCACCGTCTTGGAATTGCAACGGCAGCACGCCCATCCCGACGAGATTGTCCCGGTAGATGCGCTCGTAGCTCTCGGCGATGGTCGCGCGAACGCCGAGGAGGTCAGTTCCCTTCGCCGCCCAGTCACGACTCGACCCCGTCCCGAACTCCTCACCTGCCATCACAACAAGGGGAGTCCCCTCCTCGCGGTACCGCTGGCTTGCTTCGAAAACGGTCGTCTGCTCACCGGACGGGTGATGGATCGTGTAACCGCCCTCCACGTCGTCGAGCATCTGATTCTCGATGCGAACGTTGGCGAAGGTGCCCCGCATCATCACCTCGTGGTTCCCCCGGCGAGCACCGTATGTGTTGAACTCGTGGGGCTCGACGCCATGGTCCATGAGCCACTGGCCCGCCGGCTGGTCCGGGCCGAACGGTCCGGCCGGACTGATGTGGTCGGTTGTCACCGTATCACCCAGCGTTAGCAGACACCGTGCATCCTCGACGTTGGAGACGCCGGGTTTCTCCAGCGGGAAGTCCTTGAAAAACGGCGGTTCCCGGATGTAGGTCGAGTCCTCGTCCCACTCGTAGACCTCGCCCGTCGGCGCGTCCAGCGCGTCCCACCGCTCGTCGCCCTCGAATACTTCGGCGTACTTCTCCTCGAACATCGACGGATCCACGAAGTCGTGGACCGCCTCGTGAATCTCGTCGCTGTCCGGCCAGAGGTCCGCGAGGTAGACCGGGTTGCCGTCCTCGTCGTACCCCAGCGGGTCGTGCTCCAGGTCGATGTCCATCCGGCCAGCGAGCCCGTACGCCACCACCAGCGGCGGACTGGCGAGATAATTAGCCCGCACCTTCGGATGGATACGCGCCTCGAAGTTCCGGTTCCCGGAAAGTACGCTCGTCGTCCAGAGGTCGTGTTCGTCGATGGCTGCCTCGATGGATTCGGGGAGTGGACCCGCATTCCCGATGCAAGTCGTACAGCCGTAGCCTACGACGTTGTAGCCGAGTTCCTCAAGATACGGTAGCAGTCCCGATGCTTCGAGGTACTGGGTGACGACGCGGCTGCCAGGCGCGAGGCTCGTCTTGACGTAGTCTGGGACGTCGAGACCCCGCTCGACAGCATTCTTCGCCAGCAGCCCGGCCGCCAGCATTACCGAGGGATTCGACGTGTTTGTACAGCTGGTGATCGCACTGACGACAACGCTCCCGTGTCCGATCTCCACGTCGGTTCCATCGAGCCTTACGTTCGCGCGCTCCGTGAGCGGTCCTAGGTCCGGTTTCTCGGTCTGAGTCTCTTGCTGAACGCCGCCGTCGGTTCGCTCGGCGTCGGTTGCTTCACCGGTCAACTCGGTCTGGGTGTTGCCGCCCTCTGCGAGCCAGCGGCTGATGGCTTCCTGATCGATCTCGTCGAGTTCCTCCTCGAACTCGCCGTGGAGCAACTCCCGGAAGTGGGTTCGCATGTTGCCCATCTCGACACGTGACTGTGGCTTCTTCGGCCCGGCAAGACTCGGTGTCACGGTCGAGAGATCCAGTTCGACCGTCTCGGTGTACTCGGGATTCTGCTCGCCGAACAACCCTTGGGCGTCGAGATACTCCCGGACGAGTTCGATGTGATCTTCGTCGCGGCCCGTCAGTTCGAGGTAGTCCAGAGTAGCCTCGTCGACGGGGAACATGCTAATGGTCGAGCCTTGCTCGGGCGCCATATTCGCGATAGTTGCCCGGTCGGGGACGGTCAGCGTCTCCACGGCGGGTCCGTAGAACTCGACGAACCGGTCGACGACACCGACCTCTCGGAGCAGTTCGGTGACGTGCAGCACGAGGTCAGTTGCCGTCGCGCCCTCTGGGAGTTCGCCGGTGAGCTTAACGCCGACGACCTCGGGGAGGTTCATCGTGATGGGCTGGCCGAGCATCGCGGCTTCGGCTTCGATGCCGCCGACGCCCCACCCCACGACGCCGATGCCGCCGATCATCGGCGTGTGGCTGTCCGTCCCGACGAGCGTATCTGGGAACAGCCAGTTTTCACCGTTTTGCTCGCGCTCGTGGACGACCTGCCCGAGATACTCCAGGTTCACCTGATGAACGATGCCTGTTCCGGGCGGGACGACGCTGAAGTCATCAAAGGCGTTTTGCGCCCACTTCAGCGCGCGGTACCGTTCGCCGTTGCGCTCGTATTCGAGTTCGACGTTCTTCTCGTAGGCCTCCTCATTGCCGAAGTAGTCCACTTGAACGCTGTGGTCGATGACGAGGTCGATGGGTACCTCGGGTTCGACGAGACTCGGGTCGCGGTCCTTGCGGTCGACGGCCGACCGAAGTGCCGCTAGGTCAACGACGGCAGGGACGCCGGTGAGGTCCTGAAGGATAACCCGGGACGGTTGGAAGGGGATGTCAGCGTCGGGTACGTCCGGTTGCCAGCCAGCGAGGTCACGGATGTCTTCCTCGGTGATGTCCTCCCCGTCGGCGTTTCGAAGGACGGATTCGAGCATGACGCGGATACTGACCGGGAGCTTGTCGAGCTCACAGAGGCCCTGCTCTTCGAGGACCGTGAGGTCAGCCATCTTGTAAGTCGTTCCATCGGCTTCGAACTCGCGAATCGCATTGAAGGGGTTCATTATCGTGATGGATTTCAGACGGGGTATCTGTTATTCTTGTCCCCGCTCTCGGGGGGCGGGATTCGAGCAGTTCGAGTTGCGTGGTGGACCGTCCCGAGCGGGTCCAGCGAGCTCGTTGCTCTCGCGTTCGATTCGCGATCCGGTTTTGCGTGAGGTGGCACTGTCTTCTTCGGTAGCGTTCATGGGTTCATGCACCCGGTTCCTGGTCCACCTCACCGTGCACGCGTTCAGGGGCGATTCGCGAGAGCCGCATCGCGTTGCCGGTGACACCGAGACTCATCCCCATATCGCCGACCACGACAGCGAGCGCGACGCTCACCAGTCCCAGCGGGACGCCGAGCGCGAGCAACGCCTTCACGCCGAGACTCAACCAGATGTTCTGCCGGATCACGCCGTTGGCCTTGTGCGAGAGCGCGTAGAGGTACGGGAGTTTCCCGATGTCGTCGCCCATCAGCGCGATGTCGGCGGTCTCGAGTGCCGTATCCGTGCCTGCGGCACCCATCGCGATGCCGACGTCGGCGGTCGCTAATGCGGGTGCGTCGTTGATGCCGTCGCCGACCATCGCCACGTCGCCGTACTCTGCCTGTAACGCCTCCACGGCGTCGACCTTCTCGTCTGGCAATAGCTCGGCACGGTACTCGTCGACGCCGACCCGTTCGGCGATCGCGCGGGCCGTCCCCTCGTTATCGCCGGTTAGCATCACGACGTGTTCGACGCCCAGTTCGTGTAGCCGCGTGACCGCTCGTTCGGCGGCCGGTCGCACCTCGTCGGCGATGGCGATGATTCCGACGAGGGCGGTGTCCGTGCCGACGAGGACGACTGTCTTTCCCTCGTCCTCGAATCGCGCGATCGCGCCGTTCTCGATGTCGGCACAGTCCTCGCGATCGCACTGCTCGTGGGCCACCCCGGCGACCGTGCCGCCGTCGGCACGGAGGTGGGCGTGCGACAGGTCGAACCCCAGTTCCTCGAACAGAGCCGGCTTGCCCGCATAGTACGCCTCGCCGTCGACATTCGCTCGAACCCCTTTTCCGGTGATACTTTCGAACCCCTCGATAGCAGGCAAGTCGCCTACTTCCGCGTCGTCGGCTCGCGCGAGTATCGCCTCAGCAATGGGATGTTCGCTCCGCTGTTCGAGTGCGGCCGCGTGCCGGAGGACTTCCTCGTCGGTTGCTCCGCCGAGTGCTACCACATCCGTGACGGCGAGTTCGCCCTTGGTGAGGGTGCCGGTCTTGTCGACGGCGATGGCGTCCACCTCGCCCATCGCCTCCAGGTGATTTCCACCCTTGATGAGGACGCCATTCTTCGCGGCACTCGTAATACCGGAAACGACAGAGACGGGCGTGGAGATGACGAACGCGCACGGGCAGGCGATCACCAGCAGGGTGAGTCCGCGGATGAACCACGTCTGCCAGCCCCCGCTGAAAGTATGCGAGAAGCCAGCGAGACTGACGATGGCACCCCCGCTGATGAACATCGGCGGGAGCGCGGCGGTCAGAATCGCCAACACGACGATGGTCGGCGTGTAGTAGCCCGCGAAACGGTCGACAAACTGCTCTTTCTCGGTCTTTTTCTCCTGTGCGCCCTGCACCATCTCGATGATCTGCGAGAGCGTCGACTCCGAGGCAGGTGCGGTGGCCTCGAACTCGATGTAGCCTTCTTCGTTGATACTCCCCGCGTACACTTCGTCGCCCACGGTCTTGTCAACCGGAACACTCTCGCCCGTAATCGGCGACTCATCGACCGCACTACCGCCCTCGACGACGGTGCCGTCGAGCGGAATCTTGTCACCGGGGCGGACAATGACCGTCTCGCCGACCTCGACCTCGTCGGCGGGAGCCGTCACCTCCTCGCCGTCGCGGCGGACAGTGGCCTCGTCGGGCGATAGCTCCATCAGCTCGCGCAGGGAGTTCCGTGCCCTGTCCATCGCGTAGTCCTCGAGCAACTCGGCGATACTGAACAGGACGGCCAGCGTCGCCGCCTCGACGAAGTAGCCGATGCCGGTCGCGGCGATGATTGCTGTCCCCATCAGCAAATCGATGTCGAGGCTCAGATTCTTCGCGGAGTAGTAGCCTCCGCGGATAACCGGGGTTCCGCTGGCCACGGTCGCGGCGAGGAAGAGTACGTCCGCGACGTGAAGCGGGTAGTCGAGGACGCCCGCAACGGTAACGTTCTGTCCGGTGAGGACGAACTCGAAGAGGAGCCCCAGCGTTACGAATGCAGCACCGATCCACGTCTTGATGGCTCGAGAACTCGTCCAGACTTCGGACGGCGGCGCAATCTCCATACCACCAGTATCTTCGGTGTCGTCACCCCGATTGACCACTTCGTATCCCGCATTTTCGATGGCCTGAACGACGTCGTCCTCGCTGAGGCGGTCGGGATCGTAGGTGACAGTGGCCGTGCCTGTGGTCGGCTGGAGCGTGGCGTCGACGACGCCGTCGACGCGCTGAAGGCTCTTGTCCACCTTCTGAGCGCAGGAGGGACAGTCCATCTCGGGGACAGTGAGGCGGACGGTCAACTCCTGTCGCTGCCCGCCTCCGCTCGTCTTCCCCGCTGCGTCCGGATTCTCTGTCATCAGCTCACGGTAGGAGCGTCAGTTCGATAAGCCTTTGTTGGAATATTCCAAACCGATAGTCAGCGTGCTTCCGGCGGTTCTTCCGGTACTCGCTCGCCGGCGACGTGCTGCTTCGCCAAGTGTTCCTCCGCTCGGCGGAGTCGGTAGGTGAGCGTCGACCGTGGCACGTCGAGATGCTTGGCCAGTTCTCCGACGTCAACTTCGCGTGGGGACTCGTAGTACCCGTGTTCGACGGCCGCCCGGAGTGCAGCCTCCTGCTCCGGTGACAGACCACTATGCGTCTTTTCGGCTCCTCCTACCGACGCCGTCGTGTCCGCGGTACGGAGCATCTCCATCTGGGCGCACTCCCCGACAGCGACTTCGAGAGCGTCGAAGAACGCCGCGACGTTGCCTTCGCCGGAGTGGATGAGCCGCCACGTGTAGTGGCGGCCTTCGTGGCGGGTCTCGAACAAGACACCGTCGCCGAGGTGGTCGCGAGCGATATGAGGGACTGAGGCGCAGGTGGGAGTGCGCTCCCAGTCGGAGTAGAGGACGAGCGTGTCGTCCATCCGATCCAGAACGCGAGTAGTCTGTGTGGCCCCGCAGTCCTCAGTGGCGAGACAGTCAGCGTAGTAGTCGCCGGTGAGAAAAGCATCCTCGATGGCGTCGAGCGCCTCAGGAGTTCCGGTGGCGTGGTCGACCCGCCAGAGACGGTCAGCAGTTGCGTGCAGCGAGAGTGAGCGGACGCGGGCGTCGGGGTAGTCGGCAAGGGCGTCCGCCACCCTGTTGCACCCCGGCTCGTATTCGAGAGCGAAGACGAGTTCGCGCATACCAACGCGTAGAGGTTTGTCGGATATAACTCGTCGGCTCGGTGCTGCCACCGTGTTGACTGGAGTCAGATTACGTCGTCTGGATCGTGTACCTTCTGCATTCGCTGGGCTTCGGCGGCGTACTGTTCCTGCAGATCTGCGTCGTTGACCGAACCGAGATTGTCTGGGTCGGCATCGACGGCGGCCGTCGTGTCACGGACATCGCTAAAGGAGGTGAGCGCCCGTTCCTTGCGGTAGTACTGTCCGCCGTCCGGGGTCGCGTAGGTGAGGATAATGAGGTTCTGCTCGTCGTCGGAGTACGTCCGCTCGACGAGCCAGACGCGAACACCGTTCGAGTCGGAATCGATGGACATTGCTGTTCGTTCTTTCTCGGTTTGGAAATGGGTTGTGATGGAAATGTAGTCGACGGAGACTCAGTTGCGGGAAATTCTAACAGTATGTCCGATTAGCAGCAGATGTCTTGGTCGGGAGTCAACTCACATGGATTGCCCGTTGTGAGGTCTTTTTCGTCGATGTAGGCCGACAGACAAGCGTAGAAGCATCAGTCATCCCCACAGTCACGGACACAGATAGAATATGGAATCAACGAATCACAGTACGCACATATCTCCTCTTCGTCGGGAATGGCGATAGTCGTGGACATACCCGTTCTCTGGGATGGACGACGGGAACCGTTTCTTGAGGTCTCCGATAAGCTTCCCATCTGGCTCTGTTGAAATCCTCTGTGTTCAACATTATCTCCGCTGAAACACCCGTTTAGTAGGTGTGCGAACGCATCGCCGTAATTCTATCAGTAATGAGGTTTAAGCTGGATTTGTTGGGCCGATATGCATATTCAGTTCACCTGGATTCCATTGGAGGATAACCTCATACCAGTCGCCTGGGTGTAACTCAGCTTTTTCTACGTCGATTGTATGTGCGTAGTCTTCCTGGCTATATCGATACTCTATGTGCTCCTCTGTCGAGACTAACTCAATACTTTTGCTGTCATCAGCGGCGTCTACTCGAAAAATCCGCCCTAATGAGAGTAATTCATCACGTGGTATGTCGAATGAGATTGTCGCCTCCTTTCGAGTCAATGCCTCCGCAAGTTCATCTTGATTCTCTATCGGCCTTTCTTCATCCTCACCGAGGTCGTCGAATTGATGCTCTTCGGTTTCGCCGGTAAGAGTGATTTGGCGAGCAGGGAAAGGTAGTTCAAGACCAAAATCTGCCTCACCACTCTCGACCATCATCTTGAGATTTCCATTCGGCACTTCTATCCTGACCGATTCACTTCCGTACATTCCCAACTCATCATCAGGAATCGCCTCTCCCCTATCGTCAAGGTACTCCCAGCTGATTAATTCGAGCGGTGGATCATGCTTCCAACTAGATTTCCCTCCCGGCCCCAAGGTCATTGTAGGGGATGTGTAGGACCCCTCGTACTCAATCTCAATATCTGGCCTTCCTAACTCAACGAATACTAAAATTGCTAGAATAAGTGTGACAAATGGCAGACTGAAGGATTTCCCTGTATATACAGCATAAATACCGAAGATGGCTATGAAGAGTTCGCCGACCGAAAGTAGAAGTCCACCGATTTTGAGGGACTGATGCCATTCCTCAGAAACATTCGAGATTACCAATTTATGTGCGTCTCTTCTGAACGCGATCCCCGCAATTTTGAATGGCATTGATACAAACCGTAGCGAATCAAATCTATAAACTCTGGTGAACATCCCAATCGGTCATTCAAAATGCAATGGGGAGACGATAGGTTCCTCGTTGCACTAATATAACGGTCGTCTGTACTTAGCGATTTGACTCCGGCCTCTTGGCCGACAGACGCTCCGTATTCAATAGCCCCTGAAAACTATCAGCGGCTTAGGATTTCAACAGAGCCCTCTTTGTCGAATTGTGCGCCATCAACCAGCCGTATTTTTAACCGGGTTCCGCTCCACTTGTGCTACCTGCGACGGTTGAATGCCACATTCCTGAGAAGTGGTTGAACCGCGGGACCCTTCAACCGGGTACGGACTCAACGAGTCTCGTATCCCTGCACGACCACCGATTGCTCGGCATCCGAACACAGGGGACACAGGACTCGGCTACATTGTTTCGACGGTAAACAGCGAGTCGTCGCTGAGGACAGCCTGTACCCGGCGGTGCCAGGCGTCAGCGAAGGCCTCTCGTTGCTGGTCGGTTGCCGATTCGTCGAGAATCCCTTGGAGGTTCCCGATTGCGGGTCCACCGTCAGGAACGTCGCTGACGTGGTAGGATACACCGACAGTCTCGTCCGTGTCGGTTCGCCGGAACCGGAACGTCGGCTCCGCCGTGTCCGGGTCGAACGCGTCGAAGACGAGGAGGTCGCGGCGGCCGCCGTAACCGCCTGCGAGGCCACCGAATCCGTCGGCTTCGGTCGCGCCAGTGACGTACGAGATGATGCGGCTCATCACGCCGTACGCAGCATCGTCCTGCGGGCCGGCCGCCTGCACCTCGATTTCGCTCCGAACTGGATAGTCGTCTGGATACAGGGCGTCGAGCCCCAACTGGACGATCCGGTAGGCGCCCGAGGCAGTCGGACAGGAGTGGCCCGCCTCTTTCACCGCGTCTCTATAGGTGATGACGAACGGGTCGCCCGGTTCGAGGACGCCGAGGGCCTCCGCGACGGGGTCGCGAATTTCGATCGGATCGATGTCGTAGTCTACCTTCCAATTGGTTCTAGTCTGGGTCTCGGCAGTCGCAGTCGAGTTCGATGTCATGAGTGGTGGTGATGATCGTATCTAGTGGTCAGTAGCGGAGCAGTCGCATTCCGTTGAGGATGACCGCGAGGACGCTGGCCTCGTGGACCAGCATCCCAAGCGCGAGCGTGACGTAACTGGTGAGCACGCCTGCGAGCAGGACGGTCACGGTCAGCACTGCGAGCCCGACGTTCTCGAGGACGTTCCAGCGCGTCGCCTTACTCAGTTTGACCGCGTACGGGATCCGTTCGAGGTCGTCGGCCATCAGCGCCATGTCCGCCGTTTCGATGGCGGTGTCCGTCCCGGCGGCACCCATCGCGATGCCGACGTCAGCGGTCGCCAGCGACGGCGCGTCGTTGATGCCGTCGCCGACCATCGCGACGACGTGTCCGTCGGCTTGGTAGGCCTCGATGACGGTCTGCTTGTCCTCGGGGAGGAGTTCGGCGCGGTACTCGTCGATGCCGACCTCCTCGGCAACGGCCGCGGCCGTCCGCTCGTTGTCGCCGGTGAGCATCACCGTCTCGATGCTGACGTCCTGAAGTGCCGCGACGACGCCAGGTGCGGCCTCCCGGAGCTCGTCCCGCAGCGCGATTGCGCCGATGATGTCCCCGTCCCGAACGACGTGGACGACTGTCTCGCCGCGCCCCTCACGCTCGCGGACGTAGTCGGCGACCCGACTGGGGATGTCGATGTCGCGGTCGGCCAGAAGTGCGCGGTTGCCGACAACAACTTCCTGGCCATCGGCATAGGCGATGACGCCCTTACCAGCGACCACGTCGAAGTCATCCGGATCGGGGACCGACCTGCTCCCCGCGTCCGTCTCGTCCGCCTGGGCGACCGTCGCCCCACCGTCCGTCGCAGCAGTCGGGCGCTCGCGGGCTGCGTCGACGATGGCGTCGGCGAGGTGGTGTTCGCTCTTCTTCTCGGCGGTCGCCGCGAGCGTGAGGACGTCGTCGGCGGCGATACCGAAACCTTCGATATCGGCCACGGTGGTTTCGCCTTTCGTGAGGGTCCCGGTCTTGTCGAAGGCGACGAGGTCGATTTTGCCGGCGCGTTCGAGGTGTTCGCCGCCCTTCATCAGCACGCCCGATCGGGCGGCGTTGCCGATGGCCGAGACGATGCTGACCGGTGGCCCGATGACCAGCGCGCCCGGACAGCCGATGACCAACAGCGTCAGCGACAGGATCGCGTTCTGCGTGACTGCATACGCACCGATGGCCAGCACGATGACGGCCGGCGTGTAGTACTTCGCGAACCGGTCGATGAGACTCTCCGTGGGCGACTGGGCCTCTTGGGCCTCCTCGACGCGACGGATGATACGTTCGAGGGTCGTGTCCGAGCCCGCGCCCGTCGTCCGGATTTCTAGCGCGCCCTCCTGGTTGACCGTCCCGGCGTAGACTTCGTCGCCGTCGGCCTTGTGGACGGGCGCGCTCTCGCCTGTGACCGGCGCCTGGTTGACGGCGCTTTCGCCGTCGACGACCTTGCCATCGACCGGAATCTTCCCGCCCGGCTTCACGACGACGACCTCGCCCGCTTCGACCTCCCGGGCGGGAACCTCTTGGAGTTCCCCGTCGCGACGGACGGTGGCCGTGTCGGGCGTCATCTCCAGCAGCTCCTGGAGGGCCGTCCGGGTCTTCCGCATGGTCCGGCCCTCGAGGTAGCTGCCGAGGCTGAACAGGAAGACGACGGCGGCAGCCTCCCAGTACTCTCCGATGACGATGGCACCGATAGCGGCCAGCGTCACCAGCGTCTTGATGCCGAGTGTCCGGTTCGTGACCTCGTGGTAGGCGGTCTTGGCGATGTCGTAGCCACCCACGATCGTCGCGAGGACGAGGATGGCGGCGCTTGCCATCTCGAAACTCGTGAGGTAGCCCAGACTCCAGCCACCGCCGTACAGCAGGCCGCTCGTCGCCGTGACGATGGCCTTCCGGTGTTTCCGGTAGTACTGCGTGATCGATTGAATGTTCATGGTGTTAGGCTGGTTGGGGCGTGTACCCCTGGTTTTCGATGGTCTGTGCGAAGGCGTCGGGGTCAGCGACGCTGTCGTCATATTCGATCTCGACGCGGCCGGTCGCGTAGTGAACCTCGACGTGCTGGACACCGTCGACGTTCGATAGGGCGCGTTCGACGGTGCTCGCACAGGTCGGGCAGTCGAAGTCGAGGACGCGGAACTGGGTTGTGTCGCTCATTACAGTTTGAGGTAGTGCCCGTACCCCAATAAGTATTTTTTAGATGATATGTTTGAATACAGATATAGGTGATTGGAACAGTCAAACAGGTTGTCTAGGGCTTTCGGTATCGCGGACCCAGCGACCTGAGTTCTAAGCAGCGTCCCGCTAGCTTTTCCCGCTTGCTCATACACAGTTCTCGTATGAGTAGTTCCGGTACCGACCACCGGCTTGAGGACATCGCGGTGCGAGACACCCGGGTTTCGGACGCCATCGACGAACCGATGCGGGCGATGATTCTCGATATCCTCTCTGAGGAGGCGCTGACCGCAACTGAGGTCCACGGCCGTTTGGAGGACCGCGGCGTCGACCGCACGGAGAACACGGTTCGTCATCACATCAACGAGTTACGGGATGCCGGTCTCGTCGACGTCGTCCGCTTCGAGGAAGGGCGCGGTGGGACGACGAAGTACTACCACGCGAATACGATCGTCCTCTCGTACTCGCTGCCAGAGTCAGCTGATGACGCTGTTGAGGAGATGATCGAGGCCGTTCAGCCCCAGATTGGGGATGCACTCGATACTCTCACAGAAGACCACGACGACGCGATAGCGGAGATCGTCGCAGATATGCAGCCGTGTGAGCACTGTCAGACCCAGAAGTACGAAACCTACGTGCTCCTGACTGTCCTCCGCCGGGCGTTCGTTCGTGCGCACCGAGATTCTTGAGCTTGCGCCCTGTACTGCTGTCAAGGCCTCACTTCACCGTGTGTTTTAGTTGTAAAGACCAAGGAGAATTCCCGCCCCTTTGGGCGGGGATGAATCCGACATTGTGACGGACAATTCACCGCCGACACTCCAATCGGATATTCAACGCCCGGTCATTGGTTTTAGTAAATATTTTCTCATAACGTGTTATGAGGTTAGTTCGATGCTGGAGACGGCCCGCACCTACGTCGCACGCATCACGAACCACCAACAGGTTCGTGGCGACCTCGATCAGTGCGGATTCTCCGCATCCAAACTGTGGAACGTCGGTCGCTACTACATCCAAGACCAGTGGGACGAAGAAGGTGAGATACCTGACGAAGCCGAACTGAAGTCGGAGTTGAAAGACCACGAACGCTACAGTGATCTGCATTCGCAGTCGAGTCAGCGAGTTCTCGAAGAACTTGCTGAGGCGTTCACCGGCTGGTACAACTCCGACGACGACAACAATCCACCCGGCTACCGGAAACGTGGCGACGACCACCCGCGCTCCACAGTCACGTGGAAGAAACGAGCCATCAAGCACGACGACAAACACGGCCAACTCCGCCTTTCAAAAGGCTTCAACCTGAAGGAGAACCGGTCGGACTTCATCCTCGCGGAGTACGAAACCCGCCCTGACGTAGAGATTGAGAACATCCAGCAGGTGCGTGCCGTCTGGAACGGCGACAAGTGGGAACTGCACCTCGTCTGTAAGAAAGAGATTCCAGTCGAAGACGCACCCGGAGACAAGACGGCGGGCATTGACCTCGGTATCAGCAATTACCTCAGCATCGCCTACGAGGACGGCCCCTCGGAACTGTATCCGGGGAATGTGCTGAAAGAAGACAAACACTACTTCACCCGCGAGGAGTACCAGACCGAAGGCGAGAACGGGCCGTCGAAGCGTGCGCTAAAGGCACGCCGGAAACTCTCCCGACGCAAAGACCACTTCCTCCATACCCTCTCGAAACACATCGTTGAGCGGTGTGTCGAAGAAGGCGTGGGGAAGATTGCGGTTGGCGATCTTAGTGACATCCGCGAGGATGAGAACGGTGATTCGCGGAGCTGGGGTGCGTCGGGAAACAAGAAACTCCACGGGTGGGAGTTTGACCGCTTCGCCCGTCTCCTCGAATACAAAGCCGAGGAACACGGCATCCTCGTTGACCGTGTAGACGAGGAGAACACGAGCAAGACATGTTCGTGTTGCGGGCAGATTCGTGACTCAAATCGCGTGGAGCGCGGTCTGTACGTCTGCGAGTCGTGCGGGACGACGATGAATGCGGACGTGAACGGTGCGGTGAATATCCGCCGAAGGATAACTCAGAGTCCCCCGAGAGGGGATATGAGTAACGGCTGGTTGGCACAGCCCGGAGTCTTCCTGTTCGACCGCGAGAGCGGATCGTTCAACACGAGAGAACAAGGAGACTGCAAACCCTAATATCCCAACGCTCGGGATTCCCCCGGCTTTAGCCGGAGGAGGATGTCAACCGGCGATATCCCTCATACACAGCTGGCAATCCGAGGGGAAGTGCGAAGACTCCGAACCCGAGTAGGATGTATCCGGCTACGTGCCGGCGTCGCACAGCTAGAACTGTCGCGGCGACGCCGACGAACGCAATCAGATAGGCAAGATTACTCCAGAGCACGTTGTACGAGGAGCAGTATAGCCAGCAGACGACCGTGTAGGAGGGAGCGTTCCAGGTCGGCGGATGAAGCTTCGGCCAGAAAAACCGGCAGTATGTCGTCCAGCTGATCATCGCGAGCGCCGGAAGTCCAGCAAGCCACATCGGTGTTCCGGACGGCATCCAGTCTCCGAATCGTCTATAGCCAACGAGGAACAGCGCGGGAAAGCCGATAATCCACAGCCAGATACCGATAGTGTAGGTCACCGGCCAGTGTTCGATCCGGGGCTGTGCAATCGGTAATCGTAGAGACTCGGGCAGCGTCGCCCACGGGAACGAGGGATCGGGAACGGGATTCGTGAGGAACGCGACCAGACAGAGTCCCGTCCCGATGAGGAGCCCGTATAACCCCACCGTCGTGTATCGGTCAAGCCACGCTGGAAGTTGCGGACGGGGAGACTGTTGACGGTGGTCGGGGTAGCCGGTCATCCTTCAGCTTTGATGTCTCGTCGTAATCAGGTATCTCGTTCGAGTGCTTCGCGTCGCTGTTCGTATTCCTCGTCAGTCAGCTCCCCGCGAGCGTAGGCAAGCCGAAGCTCTTCGAGTGCCTGGTCCGAATCACTCGCAGCTCCCGTAACTGCGCGATAGATGAGGTACCCACCACCGACGAGGGCAGCGAGGAACAGCAGCTGCATCACGATGCCGACGATGAACATCCAGCCAGGCATCGTCCCGTCGCCCCACATGTGACCGCCCCACATCCCGCCCATCATCGGACCAAACCCCATCATCCCGAAGCCCATGAAGAACAACGGGACGATGAAGACGGCACCGATGATAACGAGGAGGAGCGTAACAAGTCGCGTATCGTCTGAATTTGTCGGCATATTGTGATCCCTCCCTGAGTTGGGGTTCTCAGATTATACTACGCACTAACTATTCAATGCGGTTGTGCCTTTGACCTACGTGTTCCACCCGCCACAATTCTTTTGAATACCTACTCACCACGGCTCTGACCCGAACTATCTGAAGGAAAACTGCAATAGATGATCCCTTCGAACTGATACCTATGGTAGCGACGATGATTGATGGCATCTCCGAAGCTCTACGTATCGGAGTGGGCTTCCTCTGGACGGCAGCGTGGGCGATCATCATGGGCCTCACGATCACGAGCCTCGTCCAAGTCTACGTCTCCAAGGAGCGGATGGCGCAGGTCCTCGGCGATGGCGATCTGAGCGGGCTCACCAAGGCGACTGCGTTCGGCGCGGCCAGTAGTGGCTGTAGTTTCGGCGCCGTCGCCATCGGGAAGGGGTTGTTCAAGAAGGGGGCGCACGCGGTGAACTTCCTCGCGTTCATGTTCGCGTCGACGAACCTCATCGTCGAACTCGGGTTGATGATCCTGATTCTGCTCGGCTGGGAGTTCCTAGTCGCAGAGTTACTTGGCGGCCTCATCCTCATCGCCGTGATGGCCGTCATCGTTCATCTCACGCTTCCGGAGAACCTCTTCGATGAGGTGCGAGAGACGCTCAACGAGCGCGATCACGAGGCGGGCGTCACCGAGGATCCAACCTGCGGGATGGAAGGCAAAGACGAGTACACGCTTACGACTGACGGCGGTGAGACGCTCAAGTTCTGCTCGGAGGGCTGTATGGAGACCTACCGCCAGGAGATGTCGAGCCGCGGTGGGTGGCGTGACGAGTTACTGTCGTGGGGTGGCTGGTACAAAGTTGGGAACCAGTACCGCAAGGAGTGGTCGATGATCTGGAAGGACGTCATCGCCGGCTTCCTGATATCGGGGTTCGTCATCGTGTTCGTCCCCCAGTGGGTGTGGAACACCCTGTTCATCCAGGGCGACGGGCTGCTCGTGACCGCCGAAAACGCGATTATGGGCGTCGCCATCGCCGTTATCAGCTTCGTCGGTAGCATGGGTAATGTCCCGTTCGCAGTCGCGCTCTGGGGCGGCGGCATCAGTTTCGCTGGCGTCATCGCATTCGTCTATGCCGATCTCATCACGATTCCCGTGCTGAACGTCTACCGGAAATACTACGGCTGGAAAGTGATGCTGTACATTCTCGGCGTCTTCTTCGTCACGATGGCGTTCACCGGCTTCCTCATGGAGCTGCTGTTCGACGCCCTCAACATCGTCCCTGATCTGGCGGGCGGCGAGACGGCGACCGAGCAAACGTACTTCGAGGTCAACTACACGTTCTACCTCAACCTCATTGCGTTCGCGCTCTCCGGCTTTCTCCTGTACGTGTATCGTCGCGGCCTCGGTGCGCCTGGCCAGTACCGTGATCCCGTCTGTGGGATGCGAACTGACGACAGCGAGCCATCGGCGACCCACGACGGTGAGACGTACTACTTCTGCTCGCAGACCTGCAAGGAAACCTTCGAGGAGGACCCCAACGAATACGCCACCGGGCATCCGATGGTGATGGAGGGACACGACCACTAACGGACAGTTCGTCGAAGATTTACAGTATCGATTGAGTCCGTCAGTCGTTCTTGGGCACATTCGCTGACGTGGCCATACTGAATATGCTCCCCTGACTCTTGAGCGGTGGGAATTGGAAGCCAAATTTATGATATGTGCCTTTGAACTCCGACTGAATGTACGACCGAATTCTCCTGTCGACCGATGGAACTGTCGCGTCTGAAGAGGCTGAAACGCACGCACTCGAGCTCGCAGCTGCCAACGACGCAGTCCTTCATGTGCTCTACGTCGTCGACGAGGATGTCGTGACTGCATACAGTGGGGACGAGTACGTCGACGAAGCCGAAGGACCCGAACACGGGCTCGAAGAACACGGCGAGCAGACGCTTTCGGAACTCCGACGTCGAGCCGAAGAGGCCGATGTCGACATCGAGACGTCGATGCAACATGGTCGCCCCGCTGAGACTATCGTGAATCACGCAGACGACTGTGACGCCGATCTCCTCGTGCTCGGTACCAAACGCCGGCCGGACGAATATCGTGCGTTGCTCGGAAGCGTCACCGACCGCGTTCTCCGATTGACGACGCGTCCGGCAACCGTCGTGAAAACAGAAGTCAGCGAGTAGGCAACGACCGTCCGCTACCGTCCATTATCTGGTGCAAGACGGGCGCGACGGCGATCGAATTCCTCGTCGTCGATCTCGCCACGGGCGTACCGCTCTTGGAGGACGGCGAGTGCGCTATCCTCGGCGGGGCCGTTCGATTGCGACCGCGTCCCCAGCCAGTAGATGAGGCTGAGGGGGACGGCGACGAGGAGTGCCATCCACAGGAGCGCGAACAGCATCATCCCCCAGCCCCATCCGGCCATGTGGCCGCCGTTCCACATGCCGTCGTGCCAGCTCCACATCATTGCATCTGGGACGGTCGCGTGCGTGAGCGCCATTCCGGCGACGACGGCCAGAGCCAGCGCTCCAACGACGATGAATCCCAGAGAGCGAATCCCGCGTGCGTGAATTGGATTTTGCATTGTTGGGCTCCCACAGGTCTCGGCGTGGTTAGCCGAGGATGTATTCGAGGGCGGGGTAGCGCTCGACGAGCGTCTCGCCGCCGACGTCGTAGTTCTCGATGTACTGGTCAAGTCCGAGGATGCGGCCCGCGGCGAACGCGGCGACCGCGAGGAAGACGAGCATGTACGCGAAGTCCCCGTTGATGACACCGTGGGCGACCTCCCAGTTCCCGAAGTAGAACATGAGCATCATGAGGGCGCCGAAGAACGCCGCGAGGCGGACGAACGCACCGACGAGCAGCCCAAGACCGATGAACAGCTCGCCCCACGGGACTGCGACGCTCGCGAACTCGACGAACCACGGCGTCGACCCCATCCACGCGAACAGGCCCGCAAGCGGGTTGCCGTTCGTCGCCGCGACGTTCGACAGGTAGCCGCCGGCGGCGAACTCACCGGTGATCTTCGTGAAGCCGGAGTAGGCGAACGCATAACCCATCATGAGCCGGAGCGCGAGCACGAACCATGCGCTGAGGCTGTGGACCTTCCCGCCGACGGTCAGCTTGCCGATCTTGCTCTCGAGTTGGTTCATGCCGGGGTCGAGTGTGGACATAATTATTGCACCTTCAACTATCAGTAGGCGGGTAGAGACGATATAATAGCGAGCCAGCGTTCTGAGTCAGAAAACCGGCGGGCTATATTAGCCTCCTGTGGCGATTAGAGGAGTGTGACTGAGGAGGCCGACCCGTCGGAGGTCTTCGCGACGCTCGACGACGAGTACGCCCGCGACATCCTCGTGGCGACGAAGACCGACCGACTGTCTGCGAAGGAGCTCAGCGAGGAATGCGACATGTCACGTCCGACCGTCTCGCGCCGTGTCACGCGCCTCGTTGAGCAGGGCCTCCTCGAAGAGTACACGCACGTCGACCCGGGCGGCCGGCACTACAGCGAGTACGAGGCGCGCCTCGAACGCGTCGAAGTCCTCCTGCAGGCGGAGGGCTTCGACGTGCAGATCGACGTCCGGCCGGACCCCGCTGACCGGATCACGAATATCTTCGAGGAGATGCGGGGAAACTGACTCATGGAACACACGCTATTCGTCATCGGAAAGCTGTTCACGACCGCCCTGGCGCTGGTCATCGCCTACCAGGCCTATCGCGGATACCAACGGCATCACACGCAGTTACTTTTGTACGTCGCCGCTGGCTTCGCGCTGGTCGGCCTTGGTGGTCTCCTTGAAGGCGTTCTCTTCGAGCTCCTCCGAGTGTCGATCTTCGAAGCAGGATTCGTCGCAGCACTCGTCACCGCCGCCGGGATGCTTTCAATCCTCTACGCTCTATATGCCCCGAACCCCTGAGGATTCGGGCGGGTGAATTGGACAGGATGAGCCACGACGATACCTGACGCTCTCAACGTTGGCGGGAAGAGAGTTGGAGGCTAGTTTCATCCAGATATACTACTTTGAATCCAAAATTTGGGTTCCACGATACCAGCATGATCGAAAGGGAAATCCGCTAAAGAGAGGGAGCTGTATGTACTCCTGTATGACGGCCATCACTGTGGACGGAATGTCATGCGGTCACTGTGAGCAGACAGTCAAAGAGGCACTCCAAGCAGTCTCCGGCGTGACTTCCGTGACCGTCAACCGGGAAACCAGACAGGCAAGCGTCGAGGGTGAGGCAGCTGTCACGGCTCTCGTAGAGGCCGTTGAAGACGCAGGATACACCGCTCACGCCTGAGTATCGCAATCTGCGGATAGCACGGGTCACTCCGAGACAACGGCCAACTGCTGTCTTCGGCGTTTGCCCACACTGGCCCTGATGCACGGCTTCAAGGCCCGAACATTCAGGAAGCCAGCGAATCCACCTCTAAACAGAACATGATCCATGGACGACAATAAAGACGCAAATGAGAATTCCCCGGAAGGGGAAGACCAGCAGAACACCCGTAGTCACCAGCATGGACACGGCGATCACGATGAAGCGGTCGCCAAGTCGAACGAGCAACGGGTAGAACAGGAGCTACTGGAGGACGAGACGCACCCTGCTGCGGCAGGTGAGATGGCGTCCCACGAGCAGCACGAACACGCCGGACACGAGGGCGACGGGCACGGCCACGGTTCCCACGAAGGACACGGTGAGGGCCATGGCGGGATGCACGAAGGCCACGAGCAGATGTTCCGGCGGCGTTTCTTCGTTTCGACGCTCCTGTCGATTCCCGTTCTCCTGTACAGCGAAATGCTGCAGGGGTGGCTCGGCTTCTCCGTCCCTGTATTCCCGGGGAGCGAGTGGATCAACCCTGTCTTCGCGGTCATCGTCTTCGCGTACGGTGGCGTTCCATTCCTCCAGATGGCACTCCCGGAGCTGAAAGACCGGTCGCCGGGGATGATGACGTTGATCTCGATGGCGATCACCGTCGCGTTCGTCTACAGCCTCGCAAGCGTAGTTTTCCCCACACAGTCGGCGTTCTTCTGGGAGCTCGTCACGCTGATCGACATCATGCTCTTGGGGCACTGGATCGAGATGCGGTCGGTCCGCCGTGCCTCGAGCGCCGTCGACGAACTGGCGAAGCTGATGCCCGACACCGCCGAGCGCATCACTGACGAGGGAGAGACCGAGGAAGTCCCCGTCAGTGACCTCTCCGAGGGTGACCTCGTGCTCGTCCGGCCGGGTGCAAGTGTCCCTGCGGACGGTGTCGTTGAGGAAGGAGAGTCGGACGTCGAGGAGTCGATGATCACCGGTGAGTCGAAACCGGTTTCGAAGGAGCCCGGTGACGAGGTTATCGGCGGGACGATCAACGGCGACGGCAGTCTCCGCGTCCGCGTCGCTGCAACGGGCGAAGAGACGACGCTCGCCGGCATCATGCGCCTCGTTGAGGAGGCCCAGCAGAGCAAGTCCAAGACGCAAGTGTTGGCCGACCGCGCGGCCGGCTGGCTGTTCTACGTCGCGCTCGGTTCCGCAGTCGTGACCGCAATCGCGTGGACGCTCGCGATCTCGTTCGACGCGACGGTCATCGAGCGCGTCGTCACGGTGCTCGTCATCGCCTGCCCGCACGCCCTTGGGCTCGCCATCCCGCTGGTCGTCGCCATCAACACGTCACTCGCGGCTCGCAACGGGATGCTCGTTCGCGACCGCATCGCAATGGAAGAGTCGAGGAATCTGGACGCAATCATCTTCGACAAGACGGGGACGCTCACCGAAGGCGAACACGGCGTTGTCGACATGGCGACCGTCGACGGCGTCGACGAGGACGACGCGCTCGCCCTAGCGGCGGCCGTCGAAAGCGACTCCGAGCACATGATCGCGCGGGCCATCCGCGAGGCCGCCGATGAGCATGGTCTCAGTACACCTGACGCGGGCGACTTCGAGGCAATCAAAGGTCGAGGCGTCCGAGCGAGCGTTGACGGAAACGAAGTGTACGTTGGCGGGCCGAATCTGTTGACCCAACTCGATAGCGAGATCCCCGACCATCTCCAGCGGTTCGCTGACGATGCCGGTGAGAACGCCCAGACCGTGGTGTATCTCGTTCGTGAGGGAGAGTTGATCGCCGCGTTCGCGATGGCCGACGTGATCCGCAAGGAGAGTTTCCGCGTCGTCGACGCCCTCCACGAACTCGGTGTCGAGGTGGCGATGCTGACCGGCGACTCTCAGGATGTCGCTAATGCGGTTGCTGACGAGCTAGGTATCGATACGGTATTCGCGGAGGTCCTCCCCGAAGACAAGGACAAGAAAGTTCAGGAGCTCCAAGACCAGGGCAAGCTCGTGGGGATGGTCGGCGACGGCGTGAACGACGCGCCGGCGCTGACGCGTGCCGATGTCGGCATCGCAATCGGGAGCGGCACTGACGTCGCCGTCCAATCGGCCGACGTTATCCTCGTCCAGAACAACCCGATGGACGTGGTACGGCTGGTGAAGCTCAGCAAGGCGAGCTACCGGAAGATGCAAGAGAACATCATCTGGGCGGCCGGCTACAACGTCTTCGCCATTCCGCTTGCAGCAGGCGTATTGGCTCCGCTCGGTATTCTGCTGTCCCCCGCCGTGGGTGCGCTCTTGATGTCGCTGAGTACAGTAATTGTCGCGATCAACGCACAGCTGCTCCGCCGCGCCGATCTGTCTATCCCCAATCTTTCAGGCGGGACACCATCTACGGAGGCACAACCCGCTAACTGAGGCCCTTTCCTTTCTGGCCACATCAAGAGGGCTTTTTCTGGGCGTTCCGACCAATTTACCGTATTATCTACTTGTCTGTCCCTGACAACACTACAAGTACTAAGAAAACAGACTGTACCGCTCTATTCACCCAGAATCATGCCCCTCGAATCACCAGACTACCAAGCGATCCGTTTTCTCCGTAATCAACGGCTGGTCGGGGAAAGATAATGACGACGGAGCGTGTACTCGGGCGTATGAGTAGCGAGACCGCGGACGAAGCGCTCCCGGACGGCGTCCACGAGGCGGCAGCGTCGGCGTTCGTCGAGCGTGCGCGGTCCGGCTACGGCGACGACTTCGCCGAACTGTACGTCTTCGGGTCGACTGTTCGTAGCGAGGCGAGCGGCCGATCGAGTGACGTCGACGTCCTCATCGTTCTACGCGACGACGTGAATCGCGACGCCGTCGCCGACTCCCTCCGAGATATCGCGTACGACGTAATGCTCGAGTACGGCCCACTTGTCGAGCTGCATATCCTCTCCGAATCGACGTTCGAGCGCTATCGTGACGAGGGGAACCCGTTCGTTCGGAACGTCGTCGACGAGGGGCGTGCGTATGCCTGACGACGACGCGCCCGGGGCGGCCGCAGTTGAGGACCAGCTCCGCCAAGCACGCCAAGCGCTCTCGGACGCCGAGGGCGCACGGAACGCGAACCTCTCCGACGCGGCCGTCATCAACCGCCTGTACTACGCCTGCTTTCACGCCGCACAGGCCGCACTCTACGACCGTGGGTTCGAACCGACAACCCACGGCGGTGTCCTCACGCTCTTCGGCTCCGAGATCGTCGGAGAAGGGGACGCGCCTCGTACAGATGGACGCGTCCTGAACAACCTCGGAGAACTTCGCCAACAGGCCGACTACGGCTACGGGACGATCGACTACCTCTGCACGGACCCGCCAATTCGTCGCCGAAATGGAGTACCCTCTGTCCCACGCTCACTTCGATGACTCGTCACGGGACGGGAGTGCTTGTGACAGCACTACAGGACACCGCACGCCGAGTCGGCAACCCGGACAGACGACGCTTGCAGCGTTTCAGTCCTGAAACCTCCCTCGACGCGAGGCTACCCATGTATGAAGCCCCGCCCTTTAGCGGGCGAGGATGTCATGCGGAGTCGTCTCCGTAGAGGAGGTCGTCGACGTCCTCGGAGAGGTCGGAGGTGTTGGCTTCAGTGTAGGATGCGTGGGTCGTCTCGATGCTTCGGTGCCGGAGGATGTTCTGGGCGTCTTCAGCCGAGAGTTCGGTGTACGCGCGGTGGCCGAGTCCTCGGCGGCCGCCGTGCGGTTTGAGGTACTCGCCGTCGACGGCGAGGCCGGCGTCCTCGCAGAGCTGGCGCATCACGCGGCGGGCGCCCTCGGTCGTGAGCGCTGGCGGCGCGACGTCGTACGCGCGGAGGACCTCGTCAATGTTGTCGGCGTTGTCGAGGAGTGCCTCAATCTCCTCGTCGTCGAACTCTCGGTCGGCGAGTGTCTGCCGGACGGCGCGGTACTTGCTCGTTGCGTCGGCGGTCGGGATCACGGGCCAGTCCTCGGAGGCGGGCTCGAGGACGCGCCGGTAGCGGGCGACCTTCTTCCGCGTCGTCGGCGGGAACTGCACGGTTTCGCGGTCGCGGGACTTCCCCAGGACACGGATGGCCCCGTCGCCGAGGTCACGCCACTGAATGCCGTTGCGGTCAGAGTCGCCCGAGACAGCGAAGAGTTCGGCGCCACGTGCGCCCGTGTCCGCGAGGAGGTAGGCGATGGCCCGATCGCGGAACGCCCGCTCGTGGTCGCGTGTGTCGTCGTCCAGGGCGTCGTGTGCCTCCGTGTCGACGTAGCGAAGCAGTGCCTCGCGAGCGTCAGCGGACCAGAACTGCTGGCCCTGCTCGACTTCCTCTGTGTCTTCCGGGAGTTCGTCTTTGACGCGGTCGGGCTGCATCGGGTTCGTGGCGAGGAGTTGCTCGCCGTCGACGCACCAGGAGAAGAACGCCCGGGCGATGTTGTAGTACGTGTGTGCGCTCGCGGCCGAGAACTCACGGTCCGTGTCGAAGGTGAGAGGGTGGGCCTCGCCGGCGACGCGATCGTGGAGGTACGTCTGTACCCAGCGTCGGCAGTCATCGTCGTCGACGGCCTCAACCGTCTCGACGTCGCGGTGGGCACGAAGCCAGGCGGCGAGTTCGCGGAGGACAGTCTCGGTGTTCTCCCGGTAGCGATCCGAGTCGATGCCGCGCAGGCGTCGGTCGATGGCGTCTTCGAGGCGCGTCCCCTGGGGTTCACGCCCGTCATCGCCGGTCTGAGTTGGAGCCACGTTCTGTGCCTACCCCCACGGTCGGCCACACAATAAATCTGGTTGGTCTTACTCCTCTAAGACAAACCAACAACGTTTCGCCCCCAATCCCGTGTTTTTGGCGAGTAACGGTGCTGTGAGCGCAGTATTGGGTATAGTAAATCATATATCGGTATACAGAATCTTCTCCATTTGGAAGTTGAGACTACACCGGGTTTAGCCGGCCTGTAATGCGCGGTCTCGGACGAATCGATGAGTGGAAACTGCTTCAGGTTACTCTCCAAACGGCCACTCTTGTTAGTATGCCTACTATATGATGGATTATCGGTCCCTTTCGGTAGCGTTGCCACTCAGACGGCGCTCTATCACGGGGAGAGTACCTTACTACCCGATTCCTGTCTCCTTCTTCAACAGCGTGAGCGTATTATCGGCAGTCACCATCGGTGATCGTTCGTATTCCCCGGTCAACTCGACTTGGACGAGTAGATCGACCGCTCGCCAAATCGAGTACAAGAGACACGCGAACGCGAAGTAGAAGAACCGCAGCCCGAAATCGGTCGAGGTTGTCGCGGCCATGAATCGCTTGATCGACCGATAGCCACTCTCAATCTCCCAGCGATATCCATATTCACTAAGGAAGCCCCCACCCCGGTTGGACATGAACACCGAGTACTGCCGGTGATCATCGTGTTCAGAGTTCTCCTTCCGACGGTAGATTAGCGTCGTCTCATGCCACTCGTTCTTCCCGAGATGGAGCTTCCGGTCGGTCTCGTACCGGTCTTGATCACGCTGGAGCAACCGCTTGGCCTGAGCTTTCTCACTCGTTTGCATCCGTTTCGGCACGACGTAGGAGAGCCCCCGCTGGCTGATCATCTCTAGAATGTGCTGACTATCAAACTCCCGGTCCATCAGCACGTTATCGACGTGGACGAGCTCTTCCGCCGAATCCAGCAAGTCCTCGACGATCTCCTTGCGTGATTCACCTTTCCGTACCGGACGGGCATCAAGGACAAGAGGGACTGCGTTGCCGACCAACTGGACTGTCGCCCACTGGTAGGCGTATTCGTCGTTCTTCTCCTTCGTCCCGATAATCTCGTCCTCGTGGCCCGTCCTATCGCCGGTAAAGGGATCGTCCTCAGTGATGTCGATCGCGACAATACCCGCTCGGAAGAACTCCTCTGTCTCCGCGAGCTCGTTGATGAGCTGTCGGAGTGCCTGTCGGTACATCTCGCGGATCTGCTCGATGGAGAGATCGCGAATCTGGTCGCGATGGCCGTGTCCGAGTGGTGTTCGATCACGCGTCGACTCGTGAATGAAGCTGCGAGCGCCCTCGTTGGCGGCCAAATTCTCACGGAGTCCCAAGTAGGTCTGTAAGCCCCAGTAAGCGTTCTCGGGAATCTCACAGCCCTCACCACGGTTGAGCGAGAACGCGGGGAATACAACGCGACTGACGTGCTTGGTAATCATCCCGGCCTTGTCGAGGAGGGCCTGGTCGGCAGGGTCCGATTCAGTAGCGTCGTCGCCTCGATCCGGGAGGTTTCGTTCTGGTTTGCGTGGTACAGCGACACCCGCGTTCTGCGCTTTGATCAAGATTAGTCGAGCCGCTTCCTGGATCGTCTCGCGGAGATCGCGCGTGAAACGCTCGTTCCATGTGCGCCACAGTGTCGATTGATCCGGAACCGTCCCCAACTCGAGGCGTTCACAAAGTTCGGGGTAGGTATCGAGGTACTCGACGAGAGGTGTTTCGTGCGTCCAGCCGTGGAGTTCTTTCAGCACGAACACGCGAAAGAGGGTATCCATCTCGTAGCATGTCGAACTCTCGTAGCAGTCGTGGGCTTCGAAGCGAAAGTAGGCCAGAGGAAGCTCGCAGACAAACTGTTCGAGTGAGTCATGATCAGGGTGCGTAAACCAGACACGTGAGACGACTCGAACGTCTGATTCTAACCCACCAAGTGAGGAGCGATCGTACAGCGGTGTCGAGTCATATTCGGGCCATTCGACGCGCTGCTGGTGTGCGATTCGTCGAAAGACGCTGCGTCGAGACTCGCGAGTCGCAGCCACTGCAGAAGAATAGCCCGGAGACGCTCAAGAGTCCGTCCAACCGACCAGTAGAGGAAGAGTTCTGTGCTCTGTTGGATCCCTCAATCGCGAACAGGACTGGTGCAGCTAATCGTTAGATATAGCTGATTTAATGACTTTCAACACGTGCCAGCGCCGCCTCCCCTTGACCTTATCCTGAACAACAGAGACAGAGATGCTGTTAAGATTGCTCAATGCGCCTCAGATCCAGTTCCTGTCGCGAAGGATACAATAAGACCGATGATGAGAACGCCAACAACGCCTAGAAGTCCCCGGATAACCAGTTTCACACTACCTGATTTTGCTGGGTCGGGGTACATGAGGAAGAGAACTGTGATTACGAATAGCAGTACAGTCATGAGACCGACACTGGCGTCTCCGAGAATTTTATTCATAGCCGTATTTTTGGAGATGAGTTATTATATCATTCGGATTCGAACGCTCAGTTGTGCGACCGGTCGGCTCTTATATCGGTCGTCCAAAGGGGGTGTATGGCTGAGAGTGGGCTTGCAGCAGGCTACCAACGATCGAGTCCATGGCCCGTCTTCCTTGCGCTTGGACTTGTCCTTTCCGAGGTTGGCGTCTTCCTTGCGGGTGTACTCCTCCCGGTCGCAGTCGGTGGACTCCTACTTCTTGAGGTGTGTATTATCGGAATCTTCAGAGAATCCGGGTATGCACGTACGCTCTCGCGCCCAGCCCTTGGAATTGGGAGTCTCTTCACAACGGCCGGACTCGTATTACTCGCGGCAACAACATATTGGGTACGCGGCGTTACAGTGCTCGCTGCTGGTGTCCTGGCAGTTATCGGTGCAATTGTGTGCTGGCTCTACGAGACACGTCGACTATGAGTGAGCGCGCCCCAACCCGATCCGGTTCTCATATCGTAATCGCGATGCTCATCGTCGCCATTCTTACAGCCGCTGGATTCGGATACGCGGTCGGTGCCTCCGTCCTTCAGAGCGCTGTTGAGAAAGGGATAGAGGCGACGCTTGGTCCGATATCGTTCGCACTCTCCCCATTCAACCTCTTCCTCTACGGGATGATTTCGGTCAGCATTGGGATGGCCGTCATACTGGGTATTGTGCTCTTCCTCTCGAAGTATGATACTGCGTCTCTGAGAGACTAGCCGAGAAGCACTGCGGGTGCTGAAGAGAGCGAGAAATACGCGACGCCGAATTGGACCGCGTTATACGTCGCATGAACAAGTGCTGGGACGGCGAGGTTCTCTGTATATTCGTAGAGGACACCGAGGACGAGTGCGATGAGGAACACACCACCGAGGTAGACGAGCTTTCCGTCGCCGGAGAGCGAAGAGACATGCAGAACTGCGAAGGTTGCACTCGCGATCGGGATCGCAACAGTCGGTGTGAACTCGCTACGGAGCCGTCCTTGGATGGCGCCACGGAAGAGCAATTCCTCGCCAGGCCCAACAAGGAGGTAGGAGAGCGGGATCATGAGGAGGAGGACGGCGGGGTTTTTGGCTGCCGTAGTCACGACTTGGTTTGTCGCCGAATCAAGCCCGAGGAAACTCGCCGTCATGGAGAGACCGACCCAAAGCGCGAGTGTCGCGACACTTCCAGCGACGATAATCGCGAGATCACGCCGCGATGGAACCGCTACCGGGAGTGGTGGAGATGTATTGCCAAGTCGGCTGTAGAGGAGCGCGACCCCCCCAAACGCAATACCTTGGAGAAGTGTGGCGCTAAGTACGAGTTGAATAGCGGGACGGTCAAAGACCGGAATACCAACAACAGTGAGGAGTCCGGCTCCCGTCGCGACGAGGAGTGTACCGACACCGAACCCAACAATAGCGAGTGCGATGGTGAGAGTCACCGATCGGACACGGTCCGAGATCGCATTCATACACAAAGATGTGCGTGGGCCGTAGAAATGCTGGTCGGTCTTGACCATCACTCTATTATATACGAATCAGTTCACCCATCTGGAATAATAATATAGGGAGTTAAATTGGCAATACAGCCCATATAGACCGTTTCAGTTAACAGGTGGATTAATAACTGTATGATGGTTATCTCCGAGTATGAGCGATCCACCAGCATCAGCACACGACCATAATCACGACGATGACGACCATGATCACGACCACGATCATGGCCACGAGCATGATGAGCCAGTGGCAGACCTGGTGAACGGAGAGGTAGTACAGTTGTCCGTTCCGGAGATGGACTGCCCGTCCTGTGCCGGGAAAGTCCGGAAGAGCGTGCAGCAACTCGACGCCGTTGAGACGGTCGACCCGCAGGTCACGACTGGTACCCTCACCGTCAGCTACGAGAAGGAGGGAACCACGCCAGAGGCCATCGCCGAGCGCGTCGAGAAGGCCGGCTATACCGTCGAATCTGGCGTCGGTGAGACGACCGAGACGTTCACCGTTCCGGAGATGGACTGCCCGTCCTGCGCGGGGAAGGTCGAGAACGCCCTCGAGGACGTCACTGGCGTCAGCACCTATCAAACCCAACCCACGACTGGGAAAGTCGTCGTCACGTACGACCAGGCGCACGTGTCGGCTGACGACGTGACACGGGCGATCGAGAGCGCTGGCTACGACGTCACTGAGACGACGGTCTCCAGGGGGGAAGGGAGTAGTGGACTGGCAGAGACTGACGGGGTCTGGCAGAGTGATCGCGCGACGAAGACATGGATTAGCGGTGGGTTTGTCGCGCTCGGCCTGCTCTTCGAATTCGTCCTGAGCGGCCAGAACTCTACGCTGATTACGGGGCCATTTACGCTCGCGCTCGCGGACGTCCTCTTCCTGATCGCAGTTTCGGTTGGTGGTCAGGAGATCATCGAGGGAGGGTATTACTCGCTGCGCAACCGGAATCTGGACATCGACCTGCTGATGTCCATCGCGATTACGGGGGCACTCGTCGTCAGTGTCGGCTTCGGCGAGGGGCTCTATATGGAGGCCGCGATGCTCGCCTTCCTCTTCAGCGTCGCCGAGCTTCTGGAGCGCTACTCGATGGACAAGGCCCGCAACTCCCTGCAGGAGCTGATGGACCTCTCCCCGGACGAAGCCACCGTCAAACGGGACGGCGAGGAGATGACGGTGCCCGTCGAGGACGTCCGCGTCGGCGACGTCGTCGTGGTCAAGCCCGGTGAGAAGATTCCGATGGACGGCGAGGTCAGCGTCGGCGAGAGCGCGGTCAATCAGGCGCCCATCACCGGCGAGTCCGTCCCCGTGGACAAGACGGATGGCGACGAGGTGTACGCCGGCACCATCAACGAGGAGGGCTACCTCGAAGTCCGAGTCACTTCCGAGGCTGGGGACAACACGCTCTCGCGCATCATCGAGATGGTCGAGGACGCACAGGCGAACAAGACCGAACGCGAGCAGTTCGTCGAGCGCTTCGCCGGCTACTACACCCCGGTCGTCGTCGCGTTCGCCGTCCTCGTCACGCTCGGCACGCCGTTCGTCCTCGGGGCGACCTGGGAGCAGTCCGTCGTCTACGGCCTCACCCTGCTCGTCCTCGCGTGCCCGTGCGCGTTCGTCATCTCGACGCCCGTCTCGGTGGTGTCGGGCATCACGAGCGCCGCGAAGAACGGCGTCCTCATCAAGGGCGGACAACACCTCGAGGCGATGGGCGACGTCGAGGCCGTCGCGCTCGACAAGACCGGCACGCTCACCAAGGGCGAACTCGCCGTGACGGACGTCATTCCGCTCAACGAGAACACCGAGGACGACGTCCTGCGGTGTGCGCGCGGCCTCGAGTCGCGCTCCGAACACCCCATCGGCGCAGCCATCGTCGACCACGCCGCGGAGAACGACGTCGGGAAGCGCTCGGTTTCCGAGTTCGAGAGTGTCACCGGGAAGGGCGTGCGCGCTGACCTCGACGGCGAGACGCACTACGCGGGCAAGCCGGGGTTCTTCGAGGAACTCGGCTTCGACCTCTCGCACGTCCACGCCGTCACCGACGGCGGGGTCGTCACGCAGACCAGCCAGCGCCTCTGCGAGCGGAACAACTGCCTCGACCTCCTCCAGGACACCATCCCCGACCTCCAATCCGAGGGGAAGACGGTGATTCTCGTCGGGACGGAGGACGAACTCGAAGGCGTCATCGCCGTCGCGGACGAAGTCCGCCCCGAAGCGCGTCGCGCCGTCGAGCGCCTGCACGACCTCGGCGTCGCGCACGTCGTGATGCTCACCGGCGACAACGAGCGTACTGCACGCGCCATCGCCGAGGAGGTCGGCGTTGATGAGTTCCGCGCGGAACTCCTCCCCGACGAGAAGGTCGAAGCCATCCAGGACCTCGACGGCGAGTACGACGGCGTCGCGATGGTTGGCGACGGCGTGAACGACGCGCCGGCGCTCGCAACGGCGACTGTCGGTGTCGCAATGGGTGCGGCCGGTACGGACACCGCCCTCGAGACGGCGGACATCGCGCTGATGAGCGACGACCTCGCACGCCTCCCCTATCTCTACGAACTGTCGCACGACGCGAACGGCGTCATCCGGCAGAATGTCTGGACGAGTCTCGGCGCGAAAGCCGCCCTCGCGCTCGCCGTGCCTTTTGGCCTCGTCCCCATCTGGGCGGCCGTCCTCGTCGGCGATGCCGGGATGACGCTCGGCGTCACCGGCAACGCGATGCGCCTCTCCCGAATCACCCCCGAGGACGACTAGAGCGCTCACCCAGTCGCACTACACTCTCACTGATGCGCTTCCACTCGTTCCCAAACTAATGGAGAGCCACAACCACGACACGACGACAGATTCAGACCACGACCACGGCGACGGCAACCATACCGAGCCGCGAAGTATACGTAAACTCGGCGTCGTCGCCGCGATTAACACGGCTGGCTTCGTCATCGAACTCGCCGGTGGTCTCCTGTTCGGATCGCTTGCACTCCTAAGCGACGCCGTCCACATGCTCTTCGATGCGCTGTCGTATCTGATGGCGTTTGCAGCCACCTATGTCGCCGACCGGTACGAGGAGCGCGATTTGTGGACGTACGGACTCCACCGACTCGAACCGTTCGCCGCCCTCCTCAACGGGGTGCTCCTCGTCCCGATGGCGCTCGTCATCCTCTACGAGTCCTACCAGCGATTCTACAACCCCGTCGACCTCGACCCGACGATGACCGTCCTCCTCGCCACGGGCGGCCTCGTCGTGAACGTCGCGTCCGTCGGCTACCTCCACGGCGACGAACTCAGCCTGAACGAACGCGGCGCGTTCTACCATCTGCTCGGCGATACCGGGGCGTCCGTCGCGGTCATCATCTCGACCGCCATCGTCGCCGTCTTCGAGATCCGCATGGTAGACCCGATCACGGCCGCGCTCATCGCTGTCGTCATCATCTGGTCAGCATACACCGTGTTGCGTGACAGCCTCGACCTCCTCCTCGAACGTAGCCCGATTCCGATCGCCGACCTGCAGGCATCCCTCATGTCGATCGAGAGCGTTGAGGCGGTCGAGGACTGCCACGTCTGGCAGGTCTGTAGTCGGCTTACCATCGGGACAGTTCGAGTCAAGGTCTCAGTCGATTCGCTCAATACCCAAGAGGAGCTACGGGCGACTATCCACGAGAGACTCCGAGACGCCGGCCTTGACCACGTCACTGTCGAACTCGTGAACGAAGCAACGACGCACCGCACAACTACCCATACACATTAGCGACCGTGACGCCCACCATGATACAGAGACATACCCCGCTAGCTCAGGCGCGTCTCCGTTCGGACTCTACGAGGCGACCGTGACTACGTGTTCGTTCTGCGGCCGCGAGATCGATAGCGAGCCGATTCGTGATAACGGGGAGGTGTTCTGCTCGCGTGGCTGCCAACAGGGGGAGACGAGAACCAGTGGCGCACACATCGAACACACTCCTGAGACAACGCAGCAGACTGACGGCGAGACGGCGTATTTCTCGATCAGCGGCATGCATACGCACGCATGCGAGTCGTATCTCGAGCGACGCGCTGTGACACTCGATGGCGTCAGCGGTGCGTCCGCGAGCTATACGGCCGAGATGATGCGCGTCAGCTACGACCCCGAGGCGGTTGAGCGTGACACCATCGAGGACACACTTTCTGCATGGGGATATCGAGCCTCTGCGCCCACACCAGAGGAAACACCCGCCGACCGGAACGACTTCGACTTCGACCATCTCCGCACGATTTTCTCCGTGATTGCCGTCGCACCCATCTACATCATCTATGCTGCCTTCTTCTACCCCGTCTATCTCGGACTCCTTCCGACCTCCTCACTCGATAATCACGCAATCGTTACTGGTCTCTACGGGCCTGTCGCGATGTTCACCACGATCACTATCTTCGGCGTCGGATTCCCCATCCTCCGGTCGGCCTACATCAGTCTCCACGAACGCCAGCTTACTGTCGACGTCCTCATCTCCATCACTGCGGTGAGCGCCTACGCGTACTCCATGGTCTCACTGCTCTATCTCGACCGTCTCTACCTCTTCTTCGATATCGCGACGGCGGTCATCGTTCTCACGACAATCGGGAATCACGCCCGTGCCCGATATAAACGCCAGGCGGTCGAAGACCTCACCGAGTTCGTCGACGAGACAGAGACCGCTGCACGCCGCCTCCTTGAGGACGGGACAACGACGATCGTCCCACCCGAGGACTGCACGACTGGGGATCGGCTTCTCGTCCGGCCGGGCGAACGAATCCCACTTGACGGCACGATCGTCGATGGCCGCGGAACGGTTAACGAGGCGCTCATCACTGGCGAGGCACGACCCCAGCGTAAAGTCGTCGGCGACACGGTCATCGGTGGCTCCATTGCCGCCGACGGCTCATTCGAAATCACGGTCGACGAGGGGGCGACGAGCACACTCGACCGACTCCGCGACCTCGTCTGGGATCTCCAGACCGAACAGTCCCCGGCCGAGCGGCTCACGAACCGTGTGACAGCAATCTACATCCCGGTTGTCTGTGTCTTCGCACTCGTCACACTCGGTGCGTGGACGGTTGCTGGCGCGCCAGCCGAACCCGCACTTCGGACGGCACTCACCGTGCTGATTATCGCCTGCCCCGTCTCCCTCAGCCTCGTCACACCACTCGCCGTCGGTCGTGGGCTCTCAACGGCTGCCGAGCGAGACGTCCCGGTTTTTGATCAGACGATCCTTGAACGGGTGACCGACGCAGACGTCATCGCGTTCGACAAGACCGGAACACTCACCACCGGCGAAATGCGTGTCGCCGCCGTCCACGCAGTTGAGGAGTGCGATAGTAAGGCGGTTCTTCGGCGGGCAGCGGCCGTCGAGTCACGTTCGAGCCACCCGATTGCCGCCGCAATCCGCGACCGTGCACCGGACCGCTCACAAGCGGTTACGTCGTTCGAACGGTACCGCTACGGTGTCGTGGCCGACGTGGACGCGTCGCGGACGGCCGTCGGAAACCCCGCACTCTTCGACGACCTCAACTGGAGCATTCCCGAAGCCATCCGTGACACAATCGACCGTGTCCGTGACCGTGGCGAGCTCCCAACGGTCGTCGGCTGGGAGGGGACCGCAACAGGCGTGATCACACTCGAAGATCAGCCCCGCGAGAAGTGGACGGAAACTGTCGCGGAGCTCGCGGCCGATGACCGACAGATCGTGGTCATCACGGGCGATGATTCACGCGTTGCACGGCAGTTCGAGGCACACCCGGACGTCTCCAAGGTCTACGCGGACGTCCCACCGGAAGCGAAAGAAGAGCTCGTCCGTCGCCTCCGCGATGAGGGTGTCGTCGCGATGGTGGGGGACGGGACGAACGACGCACCAGCGCTTGCCGCTGCTGATCTCGGTGTGGCGATGGTCTCCGGAAGTGACTTCACCGTGACTGTCGCGGACGCTCTCGTAACGGCCGACGATCTGACGCCGTTCCGCGATCTCTTCGGAATCGCGCGTGGGACACGGCGTCGCCTTCTCGAAAATCTCGGACTCGCGCTCACAGTGCCTGCTATCGGTGTCCCGCTCGCTGCCGTTGGGTTCGTCACACCGCTCGTCGCGACGACGCTAATGGCGACCGGAACCATACTCGTGCTCGCAAACAGCTACCGCCCCCTCACCAGCAACTTGTGATAAATCGGCTCTGTTGAAATCCTCGGAGGGTTACAGGTTCGCCCGGTAGTCTGACCGGATGCAGGCCCTCCCAAAGTCGCAGTTGCTTCGGTTCGTTGAGCAGGCATATCACTTGGCTCGGCGAGCTGTTGCCCGCTACTCGTCAAAGTTCTCGAAACGACGGTACACACTCCACAAGCACATCGTCTTGCTCCGTCTCAAGGTGCGGAAGAATACGACGTACCGGACGCTCCTTGACGAACTTATCGAGATGCCTCGCATTCGGAGCGCCCTTGGTCTTGAGGAACTCCCGTCTCCTTCGACGTTGTGTAAGGCGTTTAACTGGCTCGATATGGCGGTTTGGCGTGTGCTGCTCAACCTCTCGGTTACCCTCCTCCCGACCAACGGTGTCGTCGGTATCGATGCCTCTGGCTTTGACCGTAGTCACGCCTCGAAGCACTATACGAAGCGAACGAAGTTGACGATTCAGCAGTTGAAAGTCACGCTTCTCGTGGACACGAGAGCAAATGCTGTCCTCGACGTACACGTAACAACAACACGAAAACACGACTCGAAGATCGCGCCGTCGCTCATCAAGCGGAATACCGGGGAAGTAGCAGTTCTCCTCGGCGACAAGGGATACGATGATCAGAAGATTCGCGCATTAGCCCGTGAAACTGGTGTTCGTCCGCTCATCAAGCACCGCGAGTTCTCGTCTCTTCACAAAGCGTGGAATGCTCGGTTGGATGCCGATCTCTACGGTCAGCGCAGTCAAAACGAGACGGTAAACTCTCGCCTCAAACGAAAATATGGCGCATTCGTCCGCTCACGGCACTGGTGGAAGCAGTTCCGTGAACTCGTTGTCTGCTGTCTCACTCACAACATCGACAAGGCACTTTGAACGTTCAATAGAGGGAATCCACCTAATGCTCTTGCTCAACGGTTCACTCCTGTTCTCCGCGGCAGTTCTGTTCCCACTCCTGACGAGCAATACTGTATCGGACGGAGTCGCGTGGCTCTCCGTCGATAACGAGTTCATTACGGATTTGACCCTCTTTATGACCACCGAATCGCTCAACATATTTCTCAATGGCTTGCCGGGAGTTCGTGTTTTCAGGGTCGTGTGTAACCGTCACAATTTGGAGGTCGAGTCGGTCGAACGCGAGTTTGAGAAAACGAGCAGCTCGTTCTCCAGAGTACCCTCGTCTCCAGAAGGGCTTTCGGAGCCACGTCCCCAGTGTCGCCAGTTGACGGTCCCAATCTGGATGTATTCCAGCGAGACCGGCGAATTCGTTAGCGTGTTCGCCGTCTTTCGGTCGAATCACGTAGGTAGCGTTCTCTCCGTTCTCGAACTCCGTCCCACACTGCTCGACCCATTCGAACGCCGCTTTGGGGTGAGAGTATGAGTTCCACGTGACGTACTCGGTTATTTCGTCAATTCCGGGCGCTCCTTCTTGGACGTGAGTATAGAGTTCGTATGGGTCAAACTCATCCTGATGGAGCCGCTCGTAGCGTAGCCGTTCACTCTCCATCTCCACTGGAAACACTGGCATTATCACTACGATTCGAGGAGCAGTCAAAATCGATTTGTCATCCCACTGACAATATGTTCACCCACTTACGGAGTATCTGTTCTCCCCTGAATTTGGTCATGAAAACTGTCTCGGTCTGATGAATACCTTCAATAAGTACAGCGAAGAAAGTAGTCGTAGTGCTACGGACGGGCTGAACCGTTACGAATCCATTGCAAGGCGCTGTCGCGGTTGTCTAGTTGGAAGTATCGCATCTGGTCGGGAGCAACTGGCCAGACTGGCCGTATGGCTCGCCACTGGTGAAAGAGTAATTTTGCCCAGAACGAGTCTCCGACGCACGCATAGGAACGAATGTCGAACTCGGGTCCGTATCGAAGGTCTGGAAGAATCCCGTGCAGATGGGTGAGATACGTCGTTGCTGTCCAGTCGGGAACTTCCTCATACACTCGGATTGACCCATGTTGCTTCGTTCGTTCAATGAGCAGCGAGTAGAACTCCTCGTAGCCGTCAGCAGTACCATTCCCGACACGTACCGCAATGAGATCGTCCTCTGTCGCGTCCAGTATCTCAAACATCCTTAGTGAACGAAATCGAATAAATGTATCAAAGTTCCGGTGGTCGCTCGACGGATCAGTTCGCAGTCCCACCCAACAGCTGTTTCAGCAGGAAAGGTGTGGAATCGATAGGACTTCAACAGAGCCGATAAATCGGATAGCGGCAGAGCCGATCGGCACCGTGTGCATTGAGACAGCCAGTCTCAACTACTGACTAGATCGGGGTTGGGAGTCGGATATGTTCTATGCATAATTTAACCGGCGAGGGATCGCGAGATCCGCCGTCAAGACCCACGCCACTTGTGGTCGCACTCGACGCAGGTGAACAGCCGGACCTCGTAGGAGCCGCCTGGCTTCGGTATCATCTCGTAGTAGGCCCGGTCACTGTCGCAGTCGTCCGCCGGGCAAGACTCCTGAACGGTCTCGGTGGAGCCCTGGGTCGCGTCGGCCACGGCGGGTGCCCCGTCGTCTTGCTGTCTATCTTGGGTCTCCATCACCGCTTCCGCTTGCGAGTCTCGCGGCTCCTCGTTCTCACAGGAGTGGCATACCCACGTGTCGCCCTCCGTGTGCATCATCGAACCACACTCGTCACAGAATCGCATATAGCGTGAGAATATACGTTTGTCGAATATATGTATTAACTTCCAGTCCGTCGTGGTTTTCAGGCAGATACCGAGTCTGATTATACGATTTCATTCAGTCAAATACTGAAGAGCATGCGGTATGGGTCTCCCTTTCTCAGGCACAACATCCGTGACGAGCCACCTCACCCGTATCCGGACAGTACCACAGGCCCTACCACTCGGTGAGCGCGCTCCGTCCGTGGTCACGAACGAGCACAAGGAGGAACGTGAGGACTCCAGAGATAGCGGCGACACCACCAATGTAGAAGACCCAGTCCATTCCGACCGAGCCCATGAGCCATCCACCGAAGACCGGGGCGAGCAAGCTTCCCGGTCGCCAAACAAGGTCGCGGACACCGAAGCTTGCTGCGACACCGCTCTCCTCATCGCTACTCCCCTCGTCGGCAAATAACGCCATACTTGCGGGCTCACGGAAGGCCTCAGTAATCCCCAAGAAGGCATTCAGCACGAGAAGAGGGACGAACGCACTTGAGACGTAGCCAATATGCGGAATCGTTTCAGGAAGTCCGAACATCGTTCCAAGAGCGGGTGTGAACGGAACGACAAGTGCGACGACACCATATGCACTACCACCAATAAACACGAAGAGGGCACGCCCATATCGGTCGGAGAGCGACCCGAGAGTCGGTTGAAGAAGGAGGTTTGCGAGCTTCTCGGCGGTGACGACGAGGGTAACGGCGATCGGAACCATCTCGAGACCGCCCCGTGCGGCGACGACACCCGCAAACAAGGGCACCCACGTCCGAACGAGTGTCACTGCGACAGAGTACTGTGCCCGGAAGATGCTCAATGTCCGAATGCGACGGTTGAACGCTAGCCCGGAGAACGGGAAGCCACGGATAACCGCCTTATCCGGGCGAAGGAAGAAGACGATAGCGATGAACGTAGCGACGTACAGCACGACGAGGACCCAGAAGACCGGCTCGAAACCGACCCAGGGATAGAGAATGCCTGCTGTGAAGCTCCCCGCGATCGCGGCGGCGAATCGAGCAGCGTTGGACTTCCCGATCTTGTTCGCGCGCGTCTCGGGCGTCGCAAGCTCACCGACGTACGCAAGTGTCAGCAGGCTAAGTGCGACAACGACGACTCCCTGTAGCGCACGGATTCCGACTAGTGCTACGGGGGAAGTGACGAGGGTAAACAGCGCATAGACGACGGCGCCGACGCCAAGGGCTCCTAGGAGAACGAGACGCTTATCGTACCGGTCACCGGCCCATGCGAGCGGGACGACGGCGACGAGCTGTGCAGCAGTAAAGCCCGTATAGAACAGGCCAGTCATCAACCCCGAAGCTTGGAGTTGATTAACGTAATACGGAAGGAGGATGACGAGCGCCGAGAAGCCAAACCTCGCCGCAAAGCGAACGAGATAGAGCGCGAGGAATTGGCTTCGGTGCTCGGTCTCAGACTCAGTCACAGCTATTCACACAAGGAGTTGAGAAAAACGCGTTTCGCTTCCCGTTCGAAAATCCGCGTCGCCCCATAGGCGGGTTTCAATTCCAGTGTGTGAAGTACGAGTCGGAAGCGAGCGCGGACGACAATGCGGCGAAGAATATCGGTGTGTCCATTGAGGCCAACAGTCAGCTTGCCTCAAGGTCTGAACGGTGCCGCTGGGCGGCGGTTTTACACCCCATCCAGACGGTTCAAGCACGGTTTCATGGACAATCACCATCCTCCACGAGCGAACACATCAGGGTGAGCGAAGTCGGGAGAGTAGTCGACTCAGGAAGGATAATCTATCCCTGATACAGATAGGCGCGGTATCTCTGATTCTTCAAGAAGCGAGCTGTTGCTACCGTGTCTCCCCCGCATTCTCTGGATGAATAGACAGTCTTAAATGGGTGGGCCATAGTACGATATGGTAGCTAGGCGAGACGGCCTCTCCAGCCCTGCCCGATGACGTCTGTAAGACAGAGGGCGGTGCCCATTTCGACTGTAGTAGAGGAACTACTACACGAGAACGGCACCTGACTCAAGGCCTCGGGCTGGAGATCGAGCACCCTTCCAACGCTCTTCGCCACCTCTTCAGCCTCTTCAGGTCGTCAGCATGTGTCCTCGGAGATTAGCTGGCGTCTCTTCAGCCCAGCCTTTACAATGAAAGATACACAGACATCCAATGAGCAGCCCGACTCACCGCCTTCATCGGCCGGGGCGGAGCACAGCTTCACACAAGTAGCCCATCAGGCACTTCGCGACGCACGATATATTGAACGGCAGTTAGATGGGCCTGCTGACCAGATTATTATCGCAGCAGACGATCTAGACTATGCTTGGACGGTGACAATCGCCTTCCTCGCACAGCACGAAGTACGTGAACAGGCCGGCAGCAGCATCGTCACGACTGAACGAGATGCTGACACCATTGAACGGGACTTCGAACAATTTCTTCCAGACCTCCGGTTCGGGATTCTTGATCTCGATGCCGGCCAGCAATCACGGCCTTATCGAGACCCACCAGTACATACGCTCTCGAATACAGGGGATTTCACGTCGTTATTCCTCACGCTCGACCAGATCGACTCTGGGTTCAATGGTAACTCATCGCTTCTCGTCCATTCACTTGATGCCTTAGTGGCGGAGACATCCGTCGAGACTGTGACCCGCCTCCTCAAGCTCTTCGAGTGGAAGCACTCGGCAACTCCGCAGATATTCACACTCGACTTAGAGCGATGCTCAGATCGTTCTCTCGAGAACATCCGGTCAGTGGTCGATACACTCATCCGAATTGAAGGGGCCCCAGATGGAACGTGGATAACCGTTGAATAGACACTGACGACGATGGTGAAAGGGTTAGCGCCCTCAAAACTACGGTGGAGAAGTTAGTTTCGAGACGAAGGCATCAGCTGATGAGTTTCTGAGTCGACTTAACGAATTAAGGCCTCTGTGGAGGACTAGTGACCGGCGAACTCGAGTAAGTATTCAGCCCAGTTCTTACTTTCAGCTAGCTACCACTCGGGCGAGGCGATCTAATAAGTAGACACTGGGTCTACACATGGCAACGGTGATAGAATAATATATTGATAAAATAGACAACCCTGTACATCAAGTTAGACTGGTACATAAGAGAGTAGGTATCCATCCACAGAGATAGGACAAAGTAGGTACACAGACGGGATCAGCCAAGTAGAATTGCAAAAATGCTCCCTGTTTTCGATAGTGTATGAGAATGTACAATCCTGTACACTATGATTGAACAGATTTTAATACGCTGGATGTGTTACCTGAACCTGTTCGAGTAGTGGTTTCTCTGTGCCACTATTTACACCAATATCTTCGTAAAGTTGTCCGGGAACCAAGATAGCCACCCGTTTAAAAGAGGATCAATCTAACACAAGAGGGCAGAATGAAATTGCAGGACCACCAGATCCGCAAAAATATTCCTGGCTTCGCTCTACAGAGACCTCGTGACTACGATATCGCCGTAGAAACCGAAGAGACAGAATAGTATCTGAATTTCAGATTCTCACACGTGTGATAGCAGCTATGGCGAAATAGTGTCAAAATAGCGGGAGGTGGATTTGAACCACCGATCTCCGGGATATGAGCCCAGCGGAATCTCCGAGCTATCCTATCCCGCTATCGATAGACAAGACTCGCAGGGGAAAGAGCCTGTCGTTATCAAGACGGCGAGAATGTAGATGAGAGAACAGGATACACAGAGACGGTTGCTTAGCGAACACCCCGTACTACGAGCCTACTCGTCGAGGCGGAACGTCTCGGTATTCCGTGGTGTGTACGTCCGCATATCGAACTCTTGGTAGAGCCCAGAGGAGAGCTGGTCGGTAGATTCCTCGTCGCCGTGGACACAGAGTGCCTCTTCGGGGCGCGGATTCATCGTCCGGACAAAGTTCTCAAGGCCACGTCGGTCAGCGTGTCCGGAGAATCCGCTGACAGTCGAGACACCGAAACGCAGTGTCAACTGTTCGCTACGACTGCCACGATCGCTGAACGGAATCTCGCGACGTCCACTCTGAATGCTACGGCCGAGTGTGCCCTGTGCTTGGTAGCCGACGAAGATCAGTTCATTCTCGGGTTCACTACCGAGATATTCAAGCCAACCCATGATCGGGCCACCGGTAACCATCCCGGACGTTGAAAGGATGATACACTCATCGCCGTCGACGATGTCTTTTCGCATCTCTTCACCGCCGTCAACCTGCTGGAACTGCTCAGCGAGGAACGGGTTTTCGTCCTCGTGGAGAATACGATCGCGAAGGCCGTCGCGCAGGAACTCCGGATATGCCGTGTGAATAGCCGTCGCTTCGCGAATCATCCCGTCAAGATAAATCGGCATCGTGGGGAGTTTCCCCTCACGCATCGCCTCCTCGAGGACGAGCATCAACTCCTGAGAGCGCCCGACGGCGAACGCCGGAATAACGACTTTCCCGCCGTCCTCATACGTCTCGTTGATGATCTCGATGAGTTTGCGCTCGGAGTCCTCTTGGTCAGTCTGATAGTCGTTCCGTCCGCCGTAGGTCGACTCCATGACGAGCGTTTCGACGCGCGGGAAGTCGTTGACGGCGCCATTGAACAGACGAGTGTCGTCATAGTGGATGTCGCCGGAGAAGACGACGTTGTGGAAGCCGTCCCCGATGTGGAAGTGCGTTACTGCGGAGCCGAGAATGTGGCCGGCGTTGTGGAAGGTGAGCTTGATGTCCGGGGCGATATCTGTGACGTTCCCATACTCGACCGGAATCGTGTGTTTGAGCTCCTTCCGAACCATCCCGGAGTCGTAAGGTGGTGTCCTCCCCTCTTTGGCAGCGACGTCGAGATAGTCAAGTTGGAGAAGTCCCATGAGGTCCCGCGTCGCCTGTGTCGTGTATACTGGCCCATCGTAGCCGTACTTGAAGAGGAGCGGCAGAAGTGCGGAGTGGTCAAGATGGGCGTGTGTGAGGACAACCGCATCGAGCTCCGGAATCGGGTTTGCTTCCGGGAGTTGGAGGTAGGGAACTTCTCCCTCCGCGCCGGGTTTGTCCCCACAGTCGATGAGAACACGGGTCTCCGGTGTGCTGAGGATGAAGCTCGCACGCCCGACCTCGCGACAGCAGCCGAGTGTCGTGATCCGAACCCACTCCGTCTCGTGCATCTGCTCACGGTGTATCTGCTCGCCAGTCCGTTCAAGGAACTCGCGGCGTTCATCACGCTCCTGCATGAGGAAATTCCGGACGTTATCCACCGTCGAGGACTCCATCGGTGGTGTTCGAAGTACCTCTGGCGTCCAACCCACCTCTTGTTGGATCTCGCGAAGCGTCCGACCGTGACTTCCGATCACGAGGCCGGGTTTCTCAGCCTCAATGAGGACTTCACCTGTCTCCGGATAGAACTGAAGGTTCGTAATACCTGCATTCTCCGGGATGACTTCGAGAATACTGCCACGAGCATCCTCTGGGCTTGTCTGTGCCCCATCGGTTGGTCGAATTGTGATACGCTTCCGAAGTGTACTTGCAAGCCGGCCGAGAAGCCCATCTCGTTCCGCGAATTCTCTGGGCATCTCGGTATAGACGACCAGCTGTGGGCCTTCGAACGCTACTCTCGAAATTGAGAGGTCATTCGGGAGCTCATCTTCTAGCTCGGCACGGATTTCGTCGATTGGCGTCGAATCATCGGGCATAGTGTGATCTCAGGAGGAGACGCGGTTCGTACGGGAAGCATTGATAGCTCACGCAATGAGCCGCGTCGAAAGAATCAATCCGAGCGCCCAAGTGAGCAGTTCTGTCGAGAGAAATGCTCAATCCGAGAGTGATCTGACAACCAGATCAGAGCGAGCGGATGATTCAGCTAATTCAGGCTATCGGTTTGTGGCTATAAAAAACTCCCGACAATCGAGGAGTCGTGTTTAGTGGCACTGTCTAGTTCTGTCCTTCCTCAATCAGCGTCTTCCCGTCAAGAGCGTGGTGCGGTCTCTGGCGGTTGTAGTAGTGCATGAACTGTTCAAACCATTCGCGTGCGCTTGACCGACTTCTCACCCACGAGTTATGAAATCGGTCGATGCGCATTTTGAGGGTGTGAAACCACTTCTCGATGAGGTTTCGCTCAGCTAGGTTGATCCGACCGCTCAATCCTAATCGAGCAAGGGCAGTCCGATAGACGAATTGATCCACGAAAAATACAGTGTCTGAAAGGTCGTATTTCTCGTCGAGTCGATGCAGGAACGCAGCTGCCGAATCAGTACCATGCCGGCCAAACAACGCGACGTCGAGAATGAACGTCGTCTCGGAGTCTATTGCAGCGTACAACCAAGACCACTCGCCGTTAATCTTGACAGTGGTCTCGTCAGCCGCGACCCGCTTCGGCTGCGCCTCAGGCGGGTCGCATCCGCTGTCAGCAAGCCGATGAACTCAATCCCAAACAGCTCTATGCGAGCGTTCAACGCCTAATTCCGCTAAGATCGTTGTTGTCTCGCGGAGCGAACAACCGGTTTCGTGGAAACGGACGGCGACCGCCCTGACGGGCGTCGCCGTCCGCCCGTTCTCCCACGTTTCTTCTAAATCCGCATCAGAGCACTCGCTGAGCAGGTCTGCGAGCATCTTTGGACAAGAAACTCAACGATCTGCTCACTTCTCAAACGGACTCAACTAGACAGTGCCACGACGGAGCGCGTAGTCGAACGTGTGAGTAGTAAGACCGCGGCTGTTTAACGGGCGTATTCAGGGAGTTCTGTGGGAAAGCGCTGCCGAAAACCGGACGAGGTTACCGAGTAAGAGGACGATGCTACCGGTGAAAAAGAGAACACCGAGAGGAGACGCGACGTCGATGAAGAGCCAGTAGAAGGGCATCGCGGCGCTCGGTCCGAGTGCGACGACGGCAAGTTGGGAAAGGACAGGACCACAACAGCAACAGGCGTTTGGTGCGGCGATTGCTGCAGCACCCGCCGCGCCGTCGAAACCGACCGAACTCTGGCAGCGCCACTGATAGGCGACGATGGCACCGTTCAGCCCGACGAGAAGAGAGATGATGACAACGAGCGTGAGCATGCCAACGGAGAGATAGCCACCGAGCGGTAGTTGTGGGAACCAGAACTCGATCGCCGGCCAGTAGACCAGCGGGTCCTTCACGGGGAGGCCGTGAACGAACGACTGCGTCCAAGAGATGCCGACGCCGCTCGGATCGGGGAGAACGATGAGGATACCTGCAGAGAACATGAAAAAGACCGCTGTGAGGACACTGACTGCGCTGCCGAAGCGTCGCGTGACCGAGTCCGCATAGAGGAGTCGAATCGCGTGACGGCAGTCCCGCCATGCGACGTAGCCAACCGAGAAGACGAGGGTGGCGAAGAGCAGATAGCCGACGGGGTTGAACCCGGGTTGGAAGTCCCGAAGCAGAATCGGGTAGAGGAACCACCCACCGAGGAGGAGTCCGAGACCGGCGTAGCGTGGCTTCGTCGGCCAGCGCCACCGCCCGAGCGTGACGCTCGCGACGAGGACGGTCCCTCCGAGAGCGAGCCGAACGAGCGTGAGCGTCTCCGTCGTGAACGGTCGGGATGCCGTACTGAACGACGTAATCGGCGAGAGTTGGACCAGTGCGACGGCACCGATGACGGCGACAACGAGCCCGGAAAAGACGACTGCGAGGACGTGTGAGACGTGAACGGAGGGCCGGCGACGGCGGACGGTGACGGCACCCGCGATGACCAGTATACCGAGTACGAGTGGAATGAGTGCGTACCACTGCTCGACGCCGGGGAAGTAGGCCGCGCCGCCGTGTGCCGAGGCAACCGGAAGACCACAGAGGCCCCCGAGGAGGAGGGTGAGGCACACGAGCATTTTCCGGAGTGTGGTGGGGACCGACACTCGACTCGTCAAGCACGTGCGCTCCGTCAGCGATTCGTCCGCCGAGTGAGGGTGAGACGTAGTGGGAGGTGTTGACACGGTCAGTTGGTGGCTGCGGCTTCCGTTGCTGTGTGAGTACCCCGAGTCGCGTGTCGCCAGAGGACCGCAGTCGCGACGGCCAGCGAGCAGAGGACGAACAACGAGATGACGGTATGGAGGGCGACGTAGCCGAGTGCGGGGTCGGGGACGCCAGTGACGACGCCGAGCCACGCCTCGAACGGGAGGACAGCAGTCGCGGAGACGACGAGCCGCGTGGTGAGCCAGAAACCAGTGATGCGCCACCACGCAATCGCACTCGACGCAAGCATCAACAGGCCGGTGAGGAACGCGATGGCGCGATGTGACCATTCAGCGAGGATCTGCGCGGCGGTGTATTCTGCGGAGAGCGTCTCGACCGGATGAAAAATCGGTGCCCAAACGCCAGCACATTTCGGGAACCCCGCACCACAGGACATCCACCCTTGGAGGGCGACCGAGTAGACGGCCGCACCCATCAGAAGAATCGTCCCGGCAAGTGAGAGCGACACCAGCCAGCGGAACGCGCGCAACCACCGTCGGGATCGGTCGGGGTCTTCCGACATCGTACTGTGCGATGGTGTTGTGTACGGTACCTTCTATGGATCGGTCGTTCGAAGACTTTCGACCAGCGTACCAGACGTTTCAGGCGCTCATAGCGACGATACGTCATCTTTCGGAGTACCGATTCGATGCCCGTACCAGAACCACCATTGTCGGTGGTTGCATCGGCGTACCTATGACTGACCACGGTGGCCGTGGCATCGAGCGTCGGGCGTTCGTGAAGTCGGCGCTGGCGATCGGTGGCGCGAGCGCGCTCTCGGCGTGCTTGGAGCGGACGGACGACCACGACGTGCCGCAGGGGAGCGCGGAGTCGCTGCCGGAGCGCCAGCACGCGTGGGGCGACTACGTCAAGCGCGACGAGCACGGGAACGCCGTCCCCGTCCCCCACCGCCTCCTCCTCCTCCTCGACTACGACGGCGACGGCACCCCCACCGCCGACGACCGCGACACTGTCGAGCGCGCGCTCGACACGCTCGATTCGGCGTACGCGTGGCGTCACGACGGCCTCCTCTCCACGATGGCCTACTCCCCCGCGTACTTCGCGCGCTACGACGAATCGCTCCCCGAGCGCGTCGACCTGCCCGCGCCCGAGGCGCTCGCGTCCTTCGAGGACCCCGCCCTCGACACGGCCGACGCCGCCCTCCACCTCGCCAGCGACCACGCCCACGTCCTCCTCGCCGCCGAGCAAGCCCTCACAGGCGAACAGGACACCCTCAACGGCGTCACCGTCGACGCCTCCTTCGACGGCGTCTTCTCGGTCGCGGAGCGCCGCACCGGCTTCACCGGCGACGGCCTCCCCGCCGAGAACCAGGACGTGCGCGGCGTCCCCGACTCCGAACCCGTCCCCGAGGACGCCCCGCTCTACATGGGCTTCAAGTCCACCTTCGAGAAGACCCAGGCGAGCGAGGACCGCGTCACCATCGCGGAGGGCGCGTTCGCGGGCGGCACCACCCAGCACGTCTCGCACATGCTCCTCAATCTCCAGCAGTGGTACGAACAGGACGACCGCGAACAGCGCGTCGGCAAGATGTTCTGTCCCTATCACGCCGAGCACGACGTCGTCGAGGGCGCCGGGGACAACCTCGGAGCGGACGCGAAACTGGAGAAGGCGAAACCCGCAGCGCGGGCCGCCGACGAGGACGGCGTCGTCGGGCACAGCCAGAAGATGGTCTCGCTGCGCGAGGACGGCCGCCCGATCATCCTCCGCCGGGACTTCGACTCGACGGATGGCGGGCACGCCGGCCTCCACTTCGTCAGCTACCAGCGCACGATCGCCGACTTCATCGACACTCGCGACGCCATGACCGGTGCCGACCTCGCCGCCGAGACGCCCGTCGGCCAGCGCAACAACAACGGCATCCTCCAGTACATGACCGTCACCAGCCGCGGCAACTACCTCGTCCCACCACGCTCGAAGCGCGCCCTCCCCACCCCTGGTGGTGCCAATGCGTAGACGACGCGCCCTCTCGACCGCCGGTACGCTCGGTGTGGCCGCGCTCGCCGGCTGTACGGGTCTGTTTAACCTCGAGGAGCGCGCGTTCAGCGCACCGCCGGTCGTCGAGAACCGGCCGAACGCGGTCTACTACCCGTCACACGTCGAGCAGATGCAGATGGTCGGCATGGCGACACAGGGCGACTACGCGTGCGCACTCAGCTACACCTACCCGCATCGCTTCTGGCTCGTCACCGGCGCGGATACCAACCGCGTCACCATCGGGTCAGAAGACACGATGCATCTGATGGTGTCGATCTGGCACCGTGACTCGGGAACCATCGTCTCCGACGTCGCACCGAGCGTCCATCTCACCGGGCCGGACGGTGGGACGGTTTCGAACGCTCCGTGGTCGATGCTCTCCCAGCCGATGGGCTTCCACTTCGGGGACAACGTCCAACTCCCCAAAGAGGGCACGTACGACGTCAGCGTCGACGTCGGCGCGCCGTCGGCGACACGGACGGGAACGGTCGCGGACGCCCCGGATTCGCTCTCCTTCGACTTCACGCTCAACTACGCCCGCTCGACGCTCCGCGACGTCGAATGGCGTCGGCTCCCCGAGAAGCAGGGCACGCGCGGCGCGGTCGAGCCGATGGACATGAAGATGTTGCCCTCCGGTGCCGTCCCGACGGCCGAGGCCGTGCCCGGGTCGGTACGCGGACGGGGCTCCATCGGCGATTCCGACGTAGTCGCGGCCGTTCTCGATGACGCGACGCGGTTCGGCGGCAGCGAGGACGACACCTATCTCGTCGTCTCCCCGCGCACACCCCATAACCGCTTCCCGCTCCCGGCGATGGGGGTGAACGCGGTTGTCGAGGGCACCGACCACGACCTCACAGAGACGCTCGATTCCACGCTCGGCCTCCACTACGGCGCCGTCCTGGATGCGGACCCGGCGAACGTCTCACTACGCGTCGCGATGCCGCCCCAAATTGCACGCCACGAAGGGTACGAGACCGCCTTCCTCGAAGCAGGCGCCGTCGGGCTGGACTCGTGAGCGGCGCTATCAGTACACTGGTGCCGCTCCACGCGGGCGGCGTTCTTCTCTCGAATCGGCCGGTCGAGCTGGGGGTCTTCCTCCTCATCGGTCTCTTCGGTGGCGCACACTGCCTGGGGATGTGCGGACCGCTGGTCACGACGTACGCCGAAGCGTTCGCGAGCGATGATCGTGGCCCCACGTGGGTCGAGATCCGCCAGCACGTCCTGTTCAACGCCGGTCGGACCGTGAGCTACGCGCTCATCGGCGGCGTCTTCGGCCTGCTCGGAGCGGCGTTGTACTCGGTCGCCGGCAGCGTCCTCGACGCCGCTCGCTGGGCCCGCGTCGCCTCCGGCCTCCTCGTCGGTGTGTTCGTCGTCGCCACCGGGGTCTCCTACCTGACGGGGCGGGGCGACCTCCTCGGGCACCTCTCCACTCCCCTCGACGGGGTGTTTCGCACGCTCTCGACACACGTCGACGAGTGGGCGGACTCCCCACGGATCGCCGGCCTCGGCTTACTGCACGGTCTCCTGCCCTGCCCGCTCATCTATCCAGCGTTCCTCTACGCGTTCGCTCGCGGGAGCATCACGACGGGAGTTCTCTCGCTCGCCGCGCTCGGGCTCGGAACGATTCCCGCGCTCTTCCTCTATGGAACGGTGCTGGGGACGGTCGACGAACGGCTTCGTACGCGTCTGCATCGCGCGCTCGGCGTCGCGTTCGTCCCCATGGGTTGGATGCCGATCGCGCACGCACTCGCTGTGCTCGGCGTCCCGGTTCCCCACCTCGAAGTCCCCTACTATCAGCCGTTGACGCCGTAGCGGGGCGCACGGCCAACGTCACATCACGACGGGTTGGGAGATGATCCAGAGGGAAAGCACCGTGTAGGCGATCATGAGCGCAACGAGTGGCGCGTGGGCGCGCCACGCCCGCCGTCGGTCGTCGTAGCGTGCGAGCGTCGCGTAATGGGCGGCGACGACGGCGATGACGTGCCCGACGACGATGACGACCACTTCGAACCCCCAGTAGGCCTGGACGGAGAGCCACGCGAGCGGCGCGAACGAAGCCGAGAGACCGACGCCACCGAGCGCGAGTTCGAGGGCGCGCGCTGCACGCGTCACGACGTACGACCCGTAGTGCGCGAACTCGTAGGCGACGGCGATCGGGAGGGTGCTCGGCGCGACTCGCAACGCCGTCGCGGTGACGTCCTGACCACCCCCGAGTCGGTCGACGGCTGCGGCTGTGAGCGCGAACGTCACCAGAAACCCGAGGAAGCCCACGAGATAGAGCGAGATACCGACGGCGCCGTAGGGGACGCCGAGCGCGTCGTGCGTCCAGAAGAGGAGTGCGCGGAAGACGGCAGTCGTCGCGAAGCCGTCGAAGCTGATGGTGTAGACGGCCGCGACGACGAACGCGGCGCGCCCGAGCGACGCGACGGGCCGCGCGCAGGCCGCCCACGGTGCACGAAGCGTCACCCGGAGTCGACCCGCGTCCCGATAGACGAACGCCGGGGCAACGCGCGCAAGGAGGTCGAGCAAGACGCCGATCGGATCGGCGTGCTCGCGCCACGCTGGCCCGACGACGAGGAGACCGCCGAGCATCCAGCACGCGTAGCCCGCGAGTAGCGCGGCAGTCCGGGAGGGCGACTCGGGGAGAACGGTGAGGTTCTCGAGAACGCCGATGAGGAAGAGGAAGCCCACGAGTGCGGGCCACCCGCCGAGGCGAGAGACGTCCCGCTCGAGGAGCGTGATCGTCCGCCCCTCGAGTCGGCAGAGCCACTCGTAGACGGCGTTCCACGGCGCTGCGGTTCGCCACGGCGAGCCGAGGAGTGCGGCGACGAGCGCGAGCCCGTCGAACGCGAGCGCCCACGTCACGAGCGTCGCGACGTTCGACGACCGCAGTTGGCGACCGACGAGACCCCGGTAGAGCAAGAGAGCGAAGCCGACGACGGAAAGCACCTGCACGAGCGCGACGAGGACGGTGGTCCCCCGCGTCCCGAGGAGGGGACGAGTGCGCTCGTGGGTCGCCGCGTTCGCGACGAGACGCATGGACGCGGCCGCGGTCAGAAGGACCGTGACAGCCGCTCCGGCGTAGAGATACGCGAGTGGGATCGGTGCGGCGAAGCGCGACGCCTGAATCTGATGAGCGCTCGCCGTCCCGCTGAGAACGAGCAGGCCGACGAACGCGACGAGGACACGGGAGGCGATGGTGCGCGTCATAGCTCGAAGACGGTATCGGCGAGTCGGAGGAAGCGGTCGACGAATCGGTCGCCGACCGATGGGGCCACGGTTTCGAGAACGCGCGCCGTTTCCGCTGGGTGGACGACCTCTAGCGTGATGCGATTTCGGCTATCGCGATCTTTCCGAACGATATCGTGCGTGGTGAGATGATCGAGGTGGTGTTCGAGCGTGCTGCGCGCGACGTCAGTCTCGTCGGCGACAGTCGCCGGCGCGCTCGGTCCTCGCTCGAGGAGAACGAGCAGAACGTCGCGGGCAGTCTCGCGGCGCGCGAGCGCGAACGCCGCACGATCCCACGAGGGACAGTCAGTCGGGTAGTAATGGGTGCGGCCGTAGAACTCCACACGGTCGAGGTCGCCATCGCGGACGAGCCGATGGAGGTGATACTGCGTCTGCCCGGTCGCGAGATCGAGTGCCTCCTGCAGTCCTGAGAAATGAACGCCAGGGTGGTCTGTGACGTACGAGGTGAGTCGGGCGCGCTGATCAGTCACGGCGAATCACTCGACGGACTCCTCATTACTACTCCTCTCTTCAGGAGACGGGTACTAATGTCGCCCCATCATCGGCCTGCCTCTCGTTCGATGGTGCGGGCGTAGTAGACCGCTGCGAGGACGAGTGCCGATTGGACGAGAACGAGGGCGTGCTCGACGAGATGATGGGTTCGCTCTGTCACCATACCCAGCACCTGCAGGACCGCGATGAGCGAGTAGCCGAAGAGCGCACCGAACGACGCGACGAGCAAGAGCACGGACCGGGTCCGTCGACGGGTGTACGCGGCCAGCGAGAGCGCGAAAAGGAGTGCGCTTACGCCGAGCGAACCGACGAGTAGGGCATCCAAGACCGGTGTCGCGGCGGTCGTGGTCGGGGCGAGATCAGGCTGCATGGTAGGAAAGAGCGACGACGCGTCCGTCACCGTACATGATAACTATCTCCTCAGCCCCATCATTATCGATGTCGAAGAGCGTTGGCTCCGCCCAGACTGCGACGTCACGCCGATACGACGCGCGGACCTCACCAGTAGTCGGGTTCATCACGTGGACGGTGCCGCCGTTCGTGACCGCAACGACCTCCGATGAGCCGTCGCCATCGACATCGCCGATGGCGGGCGGGGGGAGCATATTCGCGTCGATACCGAGTTCGGTCCGCCATTCCGTCGCACCCGTCGCGACGTTCAGCGCGGCGATGGCATCGCCACCGCTCCCGACGTACACCTTCGGTGTGTCGCCGTTGTCACCGCCCGACACGTGGCCGAGCGAGGGGCGCGTTCGGTCCTCGCGCTGCCACAGCTGCGTACCATTCGCGGTGAACGCAGTGACGGTCGAGCCACCGGAGGCGATGACGATATCTCGGCCGTCGTGACGGCCGGCCGCGAGCCACGTCGCCCGAGCGGCGCGCTGCCAGACGACGGTCCCGTTCGCACTGAAAACCGTGACGTTCGAGGTCGAGCCAATCGCGACCGTCGGCTCGCTAGTGCCCGGGACGTCGATCCGCTGCGGGTTCGCTAAGACGGTCTCGTTGATGTCGTGGCGCCACGCAACGCTTCCGTTCGCGGTGAGCGCGAACACCATTCCTCGAAAGTCCGGTTGCACGACGAGGGGCTGTGGTGACCCGAGAACGACCGGCCCGGCGTAGCCGAAGGACGTGAGGTTCTGTGTCCACTCGGTCGATCCGTCGGTGGCATTGTAAACGTAGAGGCGGTTTTCCGTCGTCGGGACGAGAACGTCGGCGTTCCCGTCGCCAGTCGCGTCCGCAATGACACCGTCACCGATGCCGTGAATCGCACACCGGTCTGGGTCAATAGCGCGCTGCCACCGGATCGAGCCGTTCGCGTCCAGCATCGTCACTCGACAACGCGCGTTTTCGCCGGCGACCGCACTCACGGGCGCGACGATGTCGATGCGACCGTCGCTTACTGCCGCAGTGGCCGGATGGTGGTTCACCTGATTAGGACGGGGCGTTTCCGAGACCCACTCAACGCTGAGTGTCCCCGCTGACTGATTGACGAATCCGTAGCCAGCGACACCACCGAGTGCCAGAAGGACGAGCACCAGCACAACGGCGGTCCGAGTACGCATCACCGGAAAAGTCGACGTCTCTCCGTTAAATACTGTCGGGATGGTGGGCGCATTCGACGCGCGTACCAACCAGTTGGGGACGATCACCTCGAAGAAGAAGTACGTCTCCGCCGTCAAGAGCTGGTATACGTTCCTCGTCGAGATGGGACGCGGGCTCTACAACCCAGCCGAGAATCTGCTGAATCGCTTCGGCTGGGACGAAGACCCCATCTACGACCATCCCGCCCTCTCACGGGAGGACCTCAGCGCGCTCCTCGACGTCGCGAACCACGAGAAACGCTTCCTCCTGCTCGCGCTCGCCGGCTGGGGACTGCGACCCGTCGAGGCCTGCGAGTTGCACGTCGACCAGCTCGAGCTCGATCCCGACGAGGGCGACGTTCCCTACATCGCCTTCGAGGCTGGCCAGCGCAAGAACGCCCGCCGGACACGCAACACGGTCGAGCTCCTCGTCGGCGTCGACGCCATCACCGAACGCATCGACGTCCTCGCCGAGGATGACGACTGGACGGGCTACCTGTTGCCGGGGCAGTCCATCTCGCGGCCGATGTCCACCCAGACGGCGCGGCGCTGGCTCCGCGCTCTCGGCGAGCGCGCCGACGCCACCATCGGCGGCAACCACCCGCTCCCGAAGATGGGACGGCAGACGTGGTACCGTCTCTACCGCCAACAGCGCCCGACCATCGAAGCCGGAACCGCCGCCGTCGCCGTCTCGCAGAGGTCGCGGGACGCGTCGGTATCGGAACGAAACTATCTCGACGAGCGGACGCGCCGGCAGGCCCGCGCCGACGCCATGCGTGACCTCGTCCAAGCGGAGTTCGCAGACATCTTCGAGCGGGACCGCTGAGTGCGCTCTCTCGACTCGGGGTTCAGTCAGTCGAGGGGCACTCCGTAGCCCCACTCCAGGAAGTCGGTTTCGCCGTCGCTGGGATAGGGGACCACAATCATGGGTGTCTCCGAAAGCCGGTAAGGGGGGGTTTCCGGACTGGAGAATACCGTATCTCGTGGGATCCGCCGAGAGAAAAGTGTACGGCTCAGGCCACGACCTGTGACGTGTTCGGGCTGGTGGTGCCGAGACGGGATTCCGCGAGCGCCAGCACGAGGTCGAGCGTGATCGCGAGGAGCGCGCCGGGGACCGCGCCAGCGACGACCTGTGGCATGTTGAAGAGGTTGATGCCGCTAATGACCCAGACGCCGAGGCCACCACCGCCGATGAAGAACGCGAGGTACGCGGTGCCGACGTTGATGACGATGCTGGTTCGGATGCCGGCGAAGATGACGGGGACGGCGAGCGGGAGGCGTATCTTGCGCAGGCGCTCGGTGGCGGTCATCCCCATCCCCTTCGCGGCGTCGATAGTGCTCTCGTCGACACTCTCGAGGCCTGTAATGGTGTTGACGAGCACGGGAAGGAGCGCGTAAATGAAGAGCGCGACGAGCGGCGGGACGAGTCCAAGGCCGAGTATCGGGAACATGAGCGCGATTATCGCCAGCGGCGGGACGGTCTGCGCGACGTTCCCGAGAGAGAGAATCGGCTCCTTCAGGCGCTCGTAGCGGACCGCGAGCACGCCGAGCGGGACGGCGACGGCGATAGCCACGGCCTCCGAGACGAGGACGAGCAGGAGGTGGCGCTGGAGGAGCCCCCAGAAGGTCGGGAGGTTCTCCGAGAGGTACGTCATCCCCTCGAGAAAGGTAGCGAGTACGCCCGCCATCTCAGCGCCCTCCCGAATCGAAGTACGAGCGGACGTGCGCCTCGGAGACGACGCCGACGACGTCGCCGTCCTCAACGACGGGGAGCGACGCTTCCTCGGTGCCGAGCAATTCCGTGAGCGCCGCCTTCAGGCTGTCGTCGACGTGGACGCGACGACCGCCGTCGGCCGCCGTCATCGCGTCCGCGCCGGCTTCGGCCACGCTCACGTAGTCCTCGGCGGGCTCCATGACGTCCGCGACGGTCGTGATGGAGAGGCGCTTGAACGTCTGGTTCTCCCCGATGAACTCCTCGACGAACTGGTTTGCGGGATTCGAGAGGATTTCGGCGGGCGTGTCGTACTGGACGATTTCGCCCACGTCGAAGATGGCGATGCGGTCGCCCATCTTCAGCGCTTCGTCGATGCTGTGCGTGACGAAGAGGATGGTGGTGTTGATGCGCTCCTGGATGTCGAGGAACTCGTCTTGGAGGTTCTCGCGCGTAATCGGGTCGAGCGCGCCGAACGGCTCGTCCATCAGGAGAACGTCCGGGTCGGCGGCGAGCGCGCGCGCGACGCCGACGCGCTGGCGCTGGCCGCCGGAGAGCTCGCGCGGGTACTGCTCGCGGTAGTCGACGGGGAGGTCCATGAGCTCGAGGAGTTCGTCGACGCGCTCGTCGATGCGCTCGCGCTCCCAGCCGACGAGTTCGGGGACGGTCGCGATGTTCTCCCCGACCGTCAGGTGGTCGAAGAGGCCAATCTCCTGGATGACGTAGCCGATTTCGCGGCGGAGCGCGACCTCGTCGTATGATTGGTTGTCGGTGCCGTCGACGTAGACGGTTCCCTCCGTCGGGTCCTCGAGGCGGTTGATGAGCTTCATGCTCGTCGTCTTCCCGCAGCCCGAGGGGCCGACGAGGACCGTCGTCGTTCCCTCCTCGACCGTGAAGTCGATATCCTTGATCGCCGTGGTGCCGTCGTCGTAGACTTTCGTGACGCCGTCGAATTCTATCATCGTATCGCCCTCCTGATAAGTCGCGTGCTCGCGCGCGGACGTATCCGCTCGCCGTTCCGTAACCGCAGCAGTTGTTCGACCGTCGCAATGCCGTAGTCGGCAGCAAGCGCGAGCGCGGAGACGACGACCGTCGCGACGAGTATCGTCACCGAGTCGCCCTGCCGGATGCCGTTGAAGATGAACTCCCCGAGACCGCCCGCGCCGATGAACGCGCCGACGGCGGCGACACCGACGACGATGACGACGGCGTTCCGCACGCCCGCGAGGATTATCGGGAGCGCCATCGGTATCTGAATCCGCCGGAGGCGCTGCCAGCGCGTCATGCCGAGTCCACGGCCGGCCTCCGTCGTCGCCTCCTCGACACCCGTGAGGCCGACGTAGGTGTTCCGGATGATGGGGAGTTGCGAGTAGAGCACGAGCGTGAAGACGACGGGCGGACTGCCGATACCGAGGAACGGAACGAGGAGGCCGAACGCGGCGAGACTCGGTATCGTCATCGCGATGCCGGCAAGCCAGAGGACGGCGGTCGCGGCGCGGTCGTCGTAGGTGATGAGGACGCCGAGCGTGACCGCGATGGGCACGGCTACGAGGACGGTTTCGGCCGTGATGATGACGTGCTCGACGAGTCGCGTGACGAGCAGGCCGAGGTTGTCGCGGACGAACTCGACGGATGCACCGAGGAGCGCGGGTGCGACGGTGAGTGCGGGGTCCGCCATCGGCTAGATGATTCCCTCGCTCTCGAGGAACTCGGTCGCGACGGTCTGGACGTCCGCGCCCTCGAGCGAGATGCGGGAGTTGAGGTCGATGACGGTCTCCTCACTGTCGAGCGCGGCCATCGGCGCTTCGAGGGCGTCCGCGACCGCGGGGCGCTCCTCCACGACGTCGACGCGCGCGAGCGGCGCCGGGTTGTACGGCGCGAAGAACTGGCGGTCGTCCTCGAGGACCGCGAGGTCGTACTTCTCTATCTTGGGGTTCGTGGTGAACACCATCCCGACGTCGGCCTCGCCCTCACCGAGCACTTGGTAGGTGAGGTTCGCGCCGATCTTCCGTATCGTCAGGTCCTCGGCGGCGTCCGCGAAGCCGTACGCCTCGGTAAGTCCCGGCCAGCCGTCGGCGCGCTCCGCGAACTCCGGCCCGAGAACGACCGAGAGGTCCGTGTTCCCGCTGTCGAGGTACGCAGCGAACTCGGAGATGGTCTCGACGCCGGTCTGCGCCTGCCAGTCGGGGCGAACGGCGAGCGCGTACGTGTTATTGAACGTCGCGCGCTGGAGATACGCGAGGTCGTGTTCCTCGCGTAGCTCCGTCTTCGCTCGCTGGTACAGCTGTTCGGGGTCCTTCAGAGTCTGGTCGTGCTTCGGCGGGATGGTCGCGTACGCGCCGGCCGTGTAGAGGTGATAGAAGTCGATATCACCGCTCTTGAGCGCCTGAAAGCACTGCATCGAGCCGCCGAGCGAGAGCTCGTTCGTGACGTCGAACTCAGTGTTCGCCTTCAGCGACTCGAAGCCGAGGTAGCCCATGAGCTTGGCCTCCGTCCACTGCATCGACGCGGCCGTGATCGACGTGTCGGTTCCACCCATGACGCCGCTACAGCCGGCGAGAGAGCCGATGAGTGCGGCTCCGGACGCGCCGGCCCCCTGTCTGATGATGTCGCGCCTCGTGGCCATCATACAGAGTGTGTAATCGAATTATTCTCATTTAAAACTTTGCATGCTCGTTGTCGACTATCGAGAAAAAGAGGAAGAATACTGTTCTTTGCTTTAGGGTACTTTAGACCAATTTAGTAGGACGTGATGATGTATTTCGTCCGATTTGCTCCAGTTGTTTGGCCTTTTTAGTCATATACATTCTGGATTGCCGAATAACTATTAAGTGGTATGGAGATAGTGTTACTGGACATGCAACCAGACGCGAGGAACCCGGTGAAGTCCTTGTTGACGATGGACGACGTCGTCGGCGCGCTCGACGAACTCGACGGCGCGCGCGTCACCGAGGTCGCGGCGCACATCGAGCGCCCGCAGAGCGTCGTACACAACCACCTGAACACGCTCCGACAGCTCGGGTACGTCGTCAAGCCGGACGAGGAGTACGCGTTGAGCCTGCGCTTCTTCGAGCTCGGGGAGCGCGCCCGACACCGCCACGCCCTCTACGAGGCGGCGCGCCCCGAAGTCGAGAAGCTCGCCGCGGACACGGGCGAGCTGATAACGCTTCTCGTCGAGGAGCACGGCCTCGGCGTCTACCTCGACGTCCGGCAGGGCGACAGCGACATCCGGTATCCGGCGATGCCCGGGAACCGCATCCACCTCCACTGCTCGGCCGTCGGGAAGGCGATTCTCGCCCACCTCTCGGAGGGCGCGGTCGACGAGATACTCGAGCGACACGGCCTCCCCGCGCAGACGGCCGAGACGATCACCGAGCGCGACGCGCTCCGGCGCGAGCTCGAGACCGTCCGCGAGCGCGGCCTCGCCTTCGACAAGCAGGAGTTCCGCGACGGCCTCGAGTCCGTCGGCGCGCCGATAACCGGGCAGGACGGCGACGTGCTGGGGGCGCTCAGCGTCGCCGGGCCCGCGCGCCGGATGCACGACGAGCGCCTCGAGAACGACCTCCCCGAGCGGCTGCGCCGCGCCATCAACGTCATCGAGTTGAACCTCACCGAGCCGAACATCAACGTCTCGTGAGCGCGGTGGACGCGAGCGGAGACGCCCGGCGTCACGACGGCCGTCGCCTCAGAGCGTCGGCTCGTCGAGGTTGACGTAGACGCTCTTCGTCTGCCGGTAGTGGTCGAGCGCGTCCTCACCGAGGTCGTGGCCGATGCCGGAGCGCTTGAAGCCCGAATAGGGCGCCTCCGGGAGGATCGGGCCGTACTCGTTGACGTAGACGACACCCGCCTCGAGGTCGGCGGCGGCGTGATGCGCGAGGTCGCTCGACTCGGTGGCGACGCCGGCGGCCAGCCCGAACGGCGTGTCGTTGGCGATCTCGATGGCCTCCTCGTAGGTCGCGAAGGACTGAATCGTCTGGACGGGACCGAAGATTTCCTCGCGCGCGATACGCATATCGTTCTCGACGTCCGTGAACACCGTCGGCTCCACGTAGTAGCCGTCGGCGAGCGCGGCGTCCTCGGGGGCGGCGCCGCCGGCGCGGAGCGTCGCACCCTCCTCGACGCCGGTCTCGACGTACTCGCGGACGCGCTCGCGTTGCGCGGCGGACGTGAGCGGGCCCATCGTCGTCCCCTCGGCGAGGGGGTCACCGAGCGCGTAGGACCGCGCGCGCTCGACGAAGCGCGCCGTGAACTCCTCGCGGACGTCCTCGTGGACGAGCGCGCGCGAGAAGGCGTCGCATATCTCGCCCGTGCCGTAGAAGACGCCATCGGCGGCGGCTGTGACTGCTTTGTCGAGGTCCGCGTCGGGGAAGACGACGAACGGCGACTTCCCGCCGAGTTCGAGCGTCACCGGCGCGACGTGGGCGGCCGCGGACTCCATCACCTGCGTCCCGGCGTCCACGCTCCCCGTGAACGACACTTTCCGGACGTCCGCATGGCCGCTGAGCGCCTCCCCGGTCGGTCGCCCCGGCCCGGTGACGACGTTCAGCACGCCGTCCGGGAGGACGCCCGCGGAGAGTTCGGCTGCCCGGAGCACCGAGAGCGGCGCGTCCTCGGCGGGCTTGAGCACGGCACAGTTGCCGGCGGCGAGCGCGGGCCCGAGCTTCCACGCCGCCGCCCAGAGCGGGAAGTTCCACGGGATTATCTGCCCGACGACGCCGTACGGCTCGTGACGCGTGTAGAGGTGGACGTCCTCGTGGGCAGGAATCTGCTCGCCGGTCTGCGAGCGCACCACGGAGGCGTAGTACTCGAGCGTCTCTACCGCGCCCGCAACCTCGCCGCGGACGTCCGCGAGCGGCTTCCCGGTGTCGAGGCATTCGAGGCGCGCGAGCTCCTCGGCGTGGTCGTCGAGCCGGGACGCCCACTCGAAGAGGCGCGACGAGCGTGTCGCAGGCGTGGTCTCCGTCCAGCCGCCGTCGTAGGCGTCCCACGCGGCCTCGACGGCGGTCTCGACGGCCCCGCTGTCGCAGACCGGCACGGTCGCGAGCACCTCGCCGGTCGCCGGGTCGCGCGTCGCCGTGGCGTCCGCGCCGGCGCGCTCCAGACGCCCGCCGTCGACCCACGGGTCGGTGGCGTCGACGACGTCCGCGCGGGCGTCCCGGTGGCGCTCGAGGAAGTCGTCGGCGCTCGACGGCGCGCTCATCGTACCCCCGCCTGCGTCCGCGGTGTCGGCGTGTGTCGATGCGATAGCGCGTATCCACGCGCCGTTTCGCTCGGCGTCGGCCGAAGACTGAGAGCCATACACACGCCTTCGTCGCCACGAACTTGAATATTGAGGTGCCGCGCGGCGTCGCAGTGGACGGACAGCCGTGTCGATACCGCAATACGAGAACACCTTCGCATGCGAACGCGAACGCTCTTCTCGGGGCCGTGAGAGGGAGGAAATGATGACGCTCTCGAAGGCGAACTCGGCGCTCTTCTACGGGACGATAACGATGGTGGCGTGGGGGCTCTGGATGGTCTTCGGTGACGCCGCGTCGGACGCTATCGACCCGCGGAGCGCGGCTGCTATCTCGTACCTCGTCGCCGCACCGCTCGCCCTCGCGTACGTCGTCGCCTCGGACGCGCCGCTCGCCGTCCCGACGCACGGGGGCGCGCTCGCCGCCGTCTCGGGGCTGTTCGCGGCCGTCGGGTTGGTGGCGATGTACGTCGGGCTGGCGAGCGGGCCGACTGCCGTCGTCTCGACGCTCGGCGCGATGTACTTCGTCGTCGCGGCCGCGCTCGGTGTCGCGGTGTCGGGCGACGACGTGAGCGCGACGACGCTCGCCGGCATCGCGTTCGCCGTCGTCGGCGTCGCCCTCATCGCGCGCTGAAGGAGTGCCAAGCGCGCGGTGTCGACGTCCTCAGAGTGAGACGACGACTTCCTCGTCCTCGACGCGGACCGGATGCGCGGGGAGTCGCGTCCCCTCCTTCGAGAGACAGTCGCCGGACGAGATGTCGTACTCCCAGCCGTGCCACGGGCAGTTGAGGACTTCGCCCTCCTTGCACCACTCGAGGGAGGTTTCGAGGTCGTCCCGGTCGAAGTCGGCTGCGGCCGTCCCGGTGACGCTGCCCTCGCAGGCCGGCCCACCCTGATGCGCGCACCAGTTCGTGTACGCGTGGTACTCACCCTCAATGCGGAAGAGCGCGATTTCGCGGCCCGCGACCTCGATGAGTTTGCGCTCGCCGTCCTCGAGTTCGTCCGCCGTCGCGATTGCGTGCTCACTCATGGCTCAGACGTCGAGTCCGAACGCCTCGACGGGCGTGTCGTGGAGGATCTTCTGGCGCTCCGCGTCGCTGAAGTAGTGTCGGAGGTACTTGTCCAACTCCTCGAGGTGGTCGAAGTCCCAGTGCGGGTAGTCGGTCGCGAACATGAGCATGTCGGCGCCGAGCGTCTCGATCATCCGCCGCATCTCCTCGGGGTCGGTCGGCTCACCGAGCGGCTGTGAGCCGACGTAGAACTGCTCACGCAGGTATTCCTCGGGCGACTGCTCGAGGAGCGGTACTTCGCTGCGGCGCATCCGGTATATTTTGTTCATCCGATGCATCATGTACGGCACCCAGCCGATGCCGGCTTCGAGGAAGACGAAGTCGAGGTCCGGGAACTTCGCGGGGACGCCCTCACCGATGAGGCTCGACATCGTCGCCATCTGCTGCCACGGGTGGCCGAGTGTCTGCACCTCGAAGTAATTGTTGAATCCCTTGTTGTGGTGGGGGAAGTCGAACACGAACTCGTCGCCGTTCCCGTGGAAGACGACCGGGAGGTCGTTGTCCTCGGCGGCGCGATAGATGGGGTCGTTCGAGGGGTCACCGAGCGGCGGGTACTCGCCGCTCGTCCCGAGGTAGACGCCGACGATTTGGTCTTCGGCAGCCATTCGCTCGATTTCGTCGGCGGCCGCTTCGGGCCGTTGCGTCGCGACGGCGGCGAGGCCGAGGAAGTCGTAGTCGTCGAGGAAGACGTCGAGCAGGAGGTCGTTGTACGCCCGCATGAGGCTCACCGCGAAGTCGGGCTGCGAGAACTTCCCGAGCGGCTCGAAGGTGTTGATTATCGGGTAGTCGATGTCGAACTCCGTCTGGAACTCGCGGACGTCTTCCGGGCCGGTGAACGTCGAGAAGTGGTCGTCGATCTTCCCGCCCATGCGCTGGTCCCAGCTGCTCGACGGGAAGACCGGGTGCGGGGAGTCCGTGATGCTCGAACGGTGCGGCTCGTCGAGGTACGGCGCGAGCGCGTCCTCCTCGACCGTGATGTGGACGTCGGTGTCGACGACGGTCGTCTCCGCTAACGCGTGCGGTGCCGATTGTGCCATGTACCCGCACATCAGAAAACAAGGTACATAATATTTTCTCCGTTTTGTTGATTGTTCCGCGATAGAGACCGGGTAGGTCGTGGATGATCGTCGAGTAATTCGGTGTCGGTCTCGTACACGCCGTCGAACAGCAGTAGGCGGGCGAGAGCGCCAACGGCGACAGTGATTCCGTATCGTGGAACGCTCGACGAGCGATCCTTACACCGTTATGTGTGTAACGCGCCCACGGGTCGAGCGACCGATAGCGCGGCGAGCGGCTCGAGCGGCCGCAAGACCCGGCGTCCGAACGGATTCCGCGCTACCGAATCCGGTCGCCGCGCAACTATTAGGTGGTCGGTGTCCGTAGGCGACGGCGATGACGAGTGAGCGACCGGCGTGGTGGCGACGGAACGACGAGATCCGCGCGGAGATGGGACTGCCGGCGTACGAGCCGGCGCGCCTCGCAGATGGAACGTACCTCCACGCGCTCGTCGACGAGCTCGAGGCCGAGCACGACTGCGAGATTCGCGTGGTCAGCGACGACGCGAGCTACCCGAGTCGGTGGACGATACGCGTCGACGGCGAGGACTGCGCGTCCGTCCGGCGGCGCCGCGACGAGAACCGGAACAACGTCTATCGCATCACCGCCGACGCCTTCCGCGCGGCCGTTGCGGACGCGCTCACGTGAGCGGGACGCGTCCTCCGGAGCAGCGCGCGAGCATATATATGGGTTCGATATTCGCGCACGACTTATTTGGTCGTGCGCTCACGTCCTTCGCGTGCCGGGGAACGCGACGACCCCGTCTCGTGGCGCGAGCGCCCGATTCGTTCGAGGCTGTCCACGGGACGCCTCGCGTGTGTCATGGTGGACGCCCCGGCTTCTCCCCGTCGCCGTCCTCGACGAGCGTCGACGCGACGAGCGTCCCGATACCGCGTCGGAGTCGACCGCTAACTGCCGTCGTCGAGCGGCCGAGGATTTCGGCGAGGTCGGCCAGCGTCGCCTCTCGCGGCTCCTCGAAGTAGCCGCACTCGTAGGCGGTGACGAGTGCCTCGTGCTGCGCGTCGGTCAGTCCGCTCGGCTCGCGGTCCGTCCAGCCCTCCTGGCGGAACACGCGCCGTAGCTCGAAGGTGATGTCCTCGGCCTCGCAGTACTCCCAGAGCTCCGAAAGCACCTCGCGGTCCGGGAACTGGAGACGGACCGCCCATCCCTGCTCGGTGCTCCACGCCTCGAGCATCAGGCCGCCGAGTCGCGCGACCATCGGTGAGAGGAGTATCGTCCCGTCCGCGTGGGCGATGCGGTAGACGACGGTGTCAGCATCCGCCGAGACGCGCGTCCAATCGCGGACGGTGTGGTCGGCTCGAAGCGCGTCCTCGAAGCGCTCGCCGTCCGTCCCCGTCACGAGGAAGAAGAAGAGCCCGGTTTCCGGGTCGGTGCCGGACTGCGAGACGACGCGAATCTCGTCCGCGACGCCGGCACGTATCGTCGGCGTCAGCGCGAGGTCGCTGTGCGCGACGGCGGCGACGGCGATGAGGCTCATCGTTCACCCCGCCGCCGCCCGCGACGCTCGTGCGCGCTCATCCGTCGCGCTCGCCGTGCGCGACGCCGTGACAGTGCCGTGGCCGGTCTCGCGTTCGCCGTCTCGAATCGCATCCGAACGGACGAACGCGCGGCGACCCCTTTACGGTTGTGTCGGCCGGCGTGGTCGTGTTTAGTTAAGGCTGAAAAGTGAGGCGGGATCGATTTCTGCTGTCTATGGCTGAAATCGCCCGCCTCAGCAGTCGTAGTGACTGGATCGACTTGGGGTTTGTGGAGCGAGAGCGGACACCGAGCGGGCTGATGGAGCTCTGTATTCGACTTCAGCTGTCGAGATCCCCCACTTTCGAATACTATCTTATAAATTGAGAGATTCGGCGTCGAACGCTCACGGAAAACGGTTCACGGCTGGGTGCAGAAAGCCGATCTACAGCCAGCTAGCGGCGCAAGTCCGGATCACATCGCATTTGACGAGACGGTGATCCGAATCACCGGACAGCAGTTCTGGCTGTACGCTGCCGTCGGTCCAGACGCAAACGAATTCCTGCACCTGCGGCTGTTTATGGCGACTACGACGGCATTGACACAGCAATTTCTGCGGGAGTTTCGTGAGAAACACGACGTCTCCGACGTCATCAGAACGCTCTGCGGTCTGATTGGCGAACGAGACGCGATGTGTCTCGTTAACGCCGTGTTTCTCGTCGATCACGCCCAGCACCTAGTGGCTGCACTCCATCGAGCAGCACTCCAATTTCAAACCGTTCGTCATGGAAATCGGAACGCTATCGAAGATATAATTCGAGAAATAGAATGTCTTACCTCCTCGTTCAGCAATAGTTTCAGCCACGTTGATCCCCGAGACTGCAGAAACGTGGTTGCAAGCCTTCGCTGTCTGGTGGAACTCGCTTAACTAAACACGATGGCCGGCGTCAACGCACACGGGATGAACCGCATGTCGGTATACCGGGTCGTGTCTGCGGGACGAGACGCGACCGTCGGTCGAGCAGTTTACAAACATATATGCGTCAGTCGTGGGTTAGGAGGTCGAGGGAGATAATATGAATATATATGCGCTGTTCTGGATACTCATCGAATTTTATCCGTGGTATTGGAGTTAAAGTAGAAGAATATCCAGTCGAGTGCCGACCCGGACAGACGGGTTCCGCTGTGCGTCCGCACCGGGTGGAATCGGACTCCTCGCTGGCGTCGCGAGCGGTGGAAGAGCGCGCAGTCGGCGTGCGGACGCGTCCGGCGGGCGAGCGCTCAGCGAGTCGCCGGTACCGGTCGGCTCACGCGTCGGGCCACCGCTCGATGTAGATGGTCTCGTCCGTGTAGAAGCGAACGACGTCCTCGGACTGGGCGTGGAGGTCACCGAAGAAGGAGTCCTTCTGCCCCCCGAAGTGGAAGAACGCCATCGGCGCCGCGGTCCCCGCGTTCACCGCGAGGTTACCGGCCTCCGCGCGGTGGCGGAACTTCTGCGCGTCCGCCCCGCATCCCGTGAACAGGCTCGCCGCGTTCCCGAACGCCGACTCGTTCAGCATGTCGATGGCGTCGTCGACGCTCTCGGCGGCTGTGAGGCCGAGGACGGGCCCGAACACCTCCTCGCGTGCAATCGTCATCTCGGTCGTGACGTCGCGGAAGACGCAGGGGCCGAGGAAGTTCCCGTCCTCGTAGCCCGCGACCTCGACGTCGCGGCCGTCGACGACGAGTTCCGCGCCCTCCTCGATACCGGTCTCGACGTAGTCGCGAACGCGCTGCTCGTGCTCGGGCGTGATGAGTGCACCGATGGTCGTCTCCTCGTCGAGCCCGTATCCGACGACCTGCGAGTTGGCTTCGGCGACCACGAGGTCCACGAATTCCTCGTAGACGGACTCCTCAACGATGACGACGTCGTTCGCGAGACAGCGCTCCCCGCCGCAGGCGAAGGAGGAGGAGACGGCTTTCGCGGCGGCGAACTCGAGGTCGGCGCTCTCCGTGACGACGACGTGGTTCTTCGCGCCGCCCTGGGCCTGGACGCGCTTACCGTGGGCAGCGGCCTTCTCGTAAATCGTCTCTGCAACGGGCGTGCTCCCGACGAAGGAGACGCCCTCGATGCCGTCGTGCTCGAGAAGCGCGTTCACCGTCTCCACCCCGCCGTTCACGAGCTGGACGACGCCGTCCGGGAAGCCCGCCTCCTCGATGAGCTCGAAGAGCAGCATCGCGGTAATGGGGTCGCGCTCGCTCGGCTTGAGGACGAACGAGTTCCCGGACGCGACGGCGTACGGGAGGAACCAGAGTGGGATCATCCCGGGGAAGTTGAACGGGGTGATGGCCGCGAACACGCCGAGCGGCTGACGGACCGCCGTCTCGTCGATGCCCGGCGCCGCGTTCTCCACGTGACCGGCCTGCATCAACCGTGGCATCCCGCACGCGACTTCCACGTTCTCGATGCCGCGACGGATTTCGCCCTTCGCCTCCGCGAGCGTCTTGCCGTGCTCCTCGACGAGGGCTGCAGCGATGTCGTCTTGGTGCTCCTCGAGCAGCGACTTGAACCGGAAGAGCGGCTGAATCCGCTCCTCGATGGGTGTCTCCCGCCACATCTCGAAGGCGGCTCGGCCCGCTTCCACCGCCTCGTCAACGTCGCTCGGAGTGCTGAATCCGACGCTGGTGAGCGCGTCGCCAGTGGCGGGGTTCACGACGTCGTGGCTGTCGCCCGACGCCGGTTCCCACACCCCGTCGACGTAGTTCCGCACCGTCTCGTAGTCCGTGTCCGGCATAACTCTGTGTCCCAACCCCACCATCATAAGCGTTCCGGACATTCATTTGACTGCGTTCGATGTTGTAGGAGGAAAGAAGAACTACATCCGCATTCTTAGTCTGAATTAGAACAGAATATCTGAATAGGTGCAAATAGGGGAAAATTTAATCACCGTGTGCTCGGTAGAGGTGGGCATCGATGTCTCACGAACGGACGCTCAACGACGTAGAACGGCTCGACAAGGAGCACGTCTTCGGGACGTGGTCGTATCAGAGTACGGTGCGTCCGCGACAGATAACGGACAGCGACGGCGTGCGCTTCACGGACGCGGCGGGGAACGAGTTCATCGACTTCTCCGGGCAGTTGATGTGCTCGAACCTCGGGCACTCGGCGGACGGCGTCGCGGACGCCATCGCCGAGCAGGCCACCGAGGGCGCGTACTTCGCGCCCGGGTTCACGACGGAGGCGCGCGCGAAGCTCGGCGCGAAACTCGCGGACGTCACGCCGGGCGACCTCTCGAAGACGTTCTTCTCCACGAGCGGCACCGAGGCCGTCGAAGCCGCCATCAAGATCGCGAAGTTCTACACGGGCAAGGACAAGGTGGTCTCGCGCTACCGCTCCTACCACGGCGCGACCTACGGCTCGATCAGCGTCACCGGCGACCCGCGACGCCTCGCCGCCGAACCCGGCATCCCGGGCGCGATCAAGGCCCCGGACCCGTACGCGTACGGCTCGACGCTCGACCCGATGCAGAGCCTCGACTACATCGAGGAGATGCTGATGCTCGAAGGCGACACCGTCGCGGCCGTCCTCGTTGAACCGATCGTCGGCTCGAACGGCATTCTCGTTCCGCCTGCGGAGTACCTCCCGCGCCTGAAGGACATCGCCCACGAGCACGGCGCGCTCCTCATCTGCGACGAGGTCATGTCCGGCTTCGGCCGAACCGGCGAGTGGTTCGGCTGCGACGTCTTCGACGTCACGCCCGACATCATGACGATGGCGAAGGGGCTCACGGGCGCCTACCAGCCGCTGGGCGCGACCATCGTCACCGACGAGATCGCCGATTACTTCGAGGACAACATGTTGACGCACGGCCACACGTACGCCGGGCATCCCGTGGCGTGCGCCGCCGGGCTCGCCGCCGTCGAAACCTACGAGCAGGAGGGACTCGTCAAGAACGCGAGCGAGATGGGCGACTACCTCGGCGAGCGGATCGACGACCTTGCGGCGGCGCACCCAAGCGTCGGCGACACGCGCGGCGTCGGCCTCTTCCGCGGCATCGAGCTCACGCGCGACGCCGACGAGCGCGTGCCGTTCGGCGAGCGCGAGGACAAGCTCTCGAAGGGGTCGAACGTCGTCGACGAGGTGGCGGACGCCGCCTTCGCGGAGGGGACGTACGTCGCGAACATGATTAACACGCTCATCGTCGCGCCGCCGCTGACCATCACCGAGGCCGAAATCGACGAGGCCACCGACGCCCTCGACAGCGCGCTCGACGTCTCCGACGCTGCGATGGACTGAGCGTCCCGCCCGGCCCCCGACCGCGTCCGTTCATCGTACGTGCCGTTCTCTTCGCACGACGTTCATTCCGACATCGTAGATATAAGTAGCTGAAGCGTGAGATGAAACTATGTCCGGAAACCCGACGGCAGAGGTCGAGTTCGACGAGACGGACCTCGAACTCCTCGAGTACATCGAGAGCGACTTCGACGTGAGCCTCGAGACGCTCGCCGAGCAGCTGGACCTCTCGAAGTCCGCCGTACACTACCGACTGAACAAACTGAAGGAGAGCGGCGTCGTGACCGGCATCACCGCCGACCTCGACTCGCTCGCGTTCGGCCTCGACATGGTCGCGCTCACCGAGGTGTCGGTCGTCCACGAGCGCGGGTACTCCGAGGAGTTCGCGGAAGAACTCGGCGCGGTCGACGGCGTCGAGCAGGTCTACTACACGATGGGCGACGTCGATTTCGTCCTCGTCGTTCGCGTGCAGGACCGCGACCAGATGAACGGCGTCATCGACGACATCATCGCCATCGAGGGCGTCGAGCAGACGTCCTCGCGCTTCGTGATGGACGAACACCGGCCCGACGAGGGCGTCGTCTCGAACCTCCCCGACGCCGCCACGGACGTCCTCCTCGACAACTGACTTCGGACAACCCTCCATTCGTCAGTATATACCTCGAATTCGCCCCTGTAACACGCCCCAATATCGTATCTTGGCACCGAATTTTTTATTTACTCTCCCCGCATCACCATGTATGTGACAATAGACACCATCGTGCGCGGTGGGACAGTCGTGACGGCCGACGGAACCTACGACGCGGACGTCGCTATCGACGGCGAGACGATACACGCGGTCGGGGAGGCAGACGCCTTCCCCGACGCCGAGGAGGTGGTGGACGCGAGCGGCAAGCTCGTGATGCCGGGCGTCGTCGACCCGCACGTCCACGTCCACGACCCGTTCTCGGCGGACACCTACGAGTCCGCGTCGCGCGCCGCCGCGCTCGGCGGAACGACAACGATGATCGGTTTCGCCTTCCAGCGGTGGGGGGGCGATATGGGCGTCATCGACGGTGACGACACGCTCCTGGAAGCCATCGCCGCCGCGAGAGAGCGCGGGGAGGACGCGCTCATCGACTTCTCGCTCCATGGCGCCATCACCGAAGAGGACCCCGCCGTCCTCGACGCGCTCGCGGACGTCGTCGCGGACGGCGTCACCTCCATCAAGATGTTCAGCACCTACGACCACGGGCTCTCGAACGGCTTCATGCATCGCGCCCTCGAGGAGCTGGCGGACCTCGACGCCGTCGCGGCGCTCCACACGGAGGACGACTCCGTCTGCACGATGCTCACCGAGCGCTTCGAAGCGGAGGGTCGCGGCGACCCGACGGACTACCCGCAGTCGCGCCCCGATTACGCCGAAGCGATGGCCGCCGAGGACGCCGTCCGGATGGCACAGGAAGCCGGCGCGAAGTACTACGGCGTCCACACGTCCTGTCGGAAGTCCGCGGAGGTGCTCGACGCGTTCCGCGACGACGGGAGTCTGGTCCGCACCGAGACCTGCACGCACTACACGACGCTCGACGACTCCGTCTACGCCGACATCGGGAATCAGGCGATGATCGCACCGCCCATCCGCAAGCCGGACGACATCGAGGCGATGTTCGAGCACCTCGCGGACGGCTCCATCGACATCGTCTCCACGGACCACTGCGGCTACACGAGCGAGAGCAAGAACGTCGAGAACTGGTGGGACAGCACCTTCGGCGCGAACGCCCTCCAGACGAGCCTCCCGGTCTTCCACGACGAGGCCGTCAACGAGCGCGGCTTCTCCTACCCCTTCCTCGTGCGCGCGATGTGCACGCGGCCTGCAGAGACGTTCGGGATGCCCGAGAAGGGGACGCTCGACCCCGGCACGGACGCCGACGTCGTCGTCTTCGACCCCGACGCGACCGACACCATCACGGCGGCGGACAACGAGTCGATCGCCGACTTCACCATCTACGAGGGCCGCGATGTCACCGGCCGCGTCGAGCGGACGTACGTCCGTGGCGAACTCGTCGCTGCCGACGGCGACGTCGTCGGCGACGCCGGCCACGGCGAGTTCATCGAGCGCGAGATACCGGACTGGTCGCCGTAAGGCTCCGGGCGCTCGCTCGAGCCGACGCGCGCTCACCTCGGTTCGTCAGTCCGCGCGCCCGGCGAGCGTGAGCGCCGCCCGTGCGTACGTGTTCGCCGCAGCGTAGCAGTCGTCCCAGCTCGTGTACTCCTCCTCGGTGTGGCTCTTGCCGTCCTCGCTCACCGCGAACACCATCGCGGTGTCGCAGACGTGATTCGCATACGTCGCGTCGTGGCCGGCACCGCTGAACACCTCCATCGCGTCGTAGCCGAGTTCGTCGGCGGCGTCCGCGACGGCGTCCGTGCAGCGCTCCGCGAAGTGGACGGGGTCGACATCCATGCGCTCCTCCCACTCGTAGTCGACGCCCTCGCGCTCGGCGGCGGCCTCGATTTCGTGGAGGGCGCGCTCCTTCGCCTCGTCGATGACCTCGCGCGTCGGATCCCGGAATCCCCACGTGAACGTCACCTCGCCCGGGACGATGTTGATGGAGTTGGGCTCGGCGTCAACGTAGCCGACCGTGCCGACCGTCCGGTCGCCGAGCGTACTCGGGATGCGCCGCACCTGCGTGATGACGTCGGCGGCGGCGACGAGCGCGTCCGAACGATACTGCATCGGCGTCGAGCCCGAGTGGTCGGCTTCGCCGTAATAAGTGGTCGCGCCCCATGTGAAGCCGACGACGCCGGTGACGACGCCGACGTCCTTCCCGTTCTCCTCGAGGAACGGTCCCTGCTCGATGTGGAGTTCGAGGTAAGCGTCGTAGTCGTACTGGGGCTCGGCCGGAACGTCGCCCTTGTAGCCGATGCGTTCGAGTTCCTCCTCGAGCGTCACGCCGTCCTCGTCGGTCTTCGCGTACTCCTCCTCAATGTCGAGCGCGCCCGCCCAGACGCCGCTCCCCTGCATCGCCGGCTGGAAGCGCGACCCTTCCTCGTTCGTCCAGTTCACGATCTCGACGGGACGCTCAGTCGTGACGTCCCGTGCCTCGAGTTCGCGGACGAATTCGATGGCAGCGACGACGCCGAGCGCGCCGTCGTAGATGCCGCCGTACGGCTGGGAGTCGAGGTGTGAGCCGACGAGGAGCGGGTCGGCGTCCGGGTCGGCGCCCTCGCGGCGCGCGAACATGTTTCCGAACACGTCGACGCGGACGTCGAGTCCGAGGTCAGTGAGTTGCTCGTCGAACCAGTCGCGAATCGCCTTGTCGTCGTCAGAGAGCGCGAGCCGATGGAGACCGCCGTTCTCGGTGGCGCCGATTTCGGCTTGCTCGACCATCGTCTCCACTAACCGCTCCCTATCAAGGGTGAATCCCATGCGACTATTACGTCGATAACTGTCCATATGAATGTTTTTGTCGTTCTATGGAACAAATATCGGGGTGGTCGGTGTGTAAAGGGAAACGAGTGGCTATCAGCGCTTCGAGCCGTAGACGACGAGCGCGCCCGCGCCAGCGAGGAGGAGGACGGAGACGATAGTGGTGAGGCTGCCGAGCGCAAACAGTTCGGGCGTCGCGCGCCGCGAGGACGCGATGGAGAAGATGCGAATCGGCATCGTCATGTCCTGGCCGATGAGCAGGAGACCGCGCGTCGCCTCGTTGTAGGAGAGGGTGAAGGCGAAGACGGCGGCACCGAGGACAGTCGGGGCGATCTGCGGGAGCGTCACCTCACGGAAGCGAGTGATGCGTCCGGCACCCATCATCTTCGCCGCGCGCTCGTTCTGCGCGAGATGCGGCGGGAAGCCGGCGAGCAGGACGATAACGGCGAACGGAACGGTCCAGACGACGTGGACGGGGACGGCGAGCCAGAGCTGCTTCGAGAGGTCGAGCGTCTGGTTGAACAGGAGGGTGGCCCCGACGCCGTACGTGATTCCGGGCGTGATGATGCCGACGAGCAGGAGGTAGAGGAGCGTCTTCTGCCCCCAGAAGTCACGGCGATACGCCAGCGCTGTTGCGGTGCCGATGACGGTCGTGATGACGGTCACGACGAGCGCGAGTTGGAGCGAGCGGACGATGGCCGACACCATCTCCGAACTGCTCAGTAACTCCGCGTACCACCGCGTCGTGAGGTCCAAGAACGGGAACGTCAGCCCGCCCGAGTTGAAGGAGAACGCGATGACGGAGAGGAGCGGGAGGAAGACGTACAGCCCGACGAGGAACGCGTACACCTTCAGCGCCGTCCCCACGTGTATCCGTTGTACCCAGCGTGCGAGTCCCGTGGTACTATGTTCGTATGAGTTGGACGTCTGTTTACTCGTAGCCATCTGAATGGTGTTACATAGCCACCCACAATAAGGTTAGTGGTGCATTTCGCGTACTTTTGGCGGGCTCTCAGGGGTAGGCTTTTACCCATGGGTGGGGTGTGTTCGTATAGATGTCCACGCCGATAGACCCCACCGTCGACCCGGCGGGCGCGGGCGAGAGAGAGCAGGCGCAACCGTCGTTCCCACACGCGAACACCGTCGCCGTCGCGGCAATCGCTGACGCCCTCGAGAGCACGTACGGGCCGGCGTCGCGCGACAAACTCGTCGTCAACGCCCTCAAATCGCGTCAGGATCCGAGACCGGGTGATGTCGCCGTCGACGACTACACCGCGACCAGCGACGGTGCGACGATACTCGAAGCGCTCCCCCTCGAGCACCCCGTCGCGCCCGTCGTCCGCCGACTGGTGGGTGCCGAGCGCCCCGGTGACACCGACGTCGAGGGCGAGGACGTCACCGACGGCGTCACGTCGAGCGTCCTCCTCGCCGCCGCGCTCCTTCGCGAGGCCACCGACCTCGTGGACGACGGCGTCCACCCCACCGACATCGTCCGGGGCTACCACGTCGCGAACGGCGTCGCGTGCGATGCGCTCCGCGAGGTGTCCCGCTCGCTCGCCGACTTCGACGACCCGGCCGCCGCGGCCGTCGCGGTCGCCTGGACGGCGATGACCGGAAACGACATCGGCGGCCTCGCCGACGAGTGGGCCGAGGTCGCGCGCGACGCCGCCGACCAGGTCGGCTACCCGGGCGCGAAGACGCTCCCCGTTCGCACGATACGCGACGGGACCATCGAGGACTCTCGACTCGTCCGGGGCGCCGTCCTCGACCGGAGCGCGCGCGTCCTCGACGCGATGCCCGAGCGCGTCGAGGACGCGTCCATACTCGTCCTCGGTGGCCACGACCGCGGTGGCCTCCGCACCCCCGACCTCCCCGACGACTACACCGCGCACGTCGACGCGGAGCACGGCGCCGACGATCTCGATGCGGTCTTCGACGAGTGGCGCGCGGACGTCTGGGAGACCATCACGGACGCCGGCGTCGACGTCGTCGTCGCCGAGTTAGGTATCGACGACGGTTTCCTCGAGCTCCTCGCCGAGAACGATGTCGTCGGCATCCGCGCGGTCAACCGGCTCAAGCTCGCGCACGTCGCACGCGCGACCGGCGCGACGGTCGTCAAGGACCTCCACGACATCACCGCCGCCGACCTCGGTCACGCCGGCGTCGTCGAGGAGCGCCGCATCGAACGCGAGGAGTCGCGCGCGAGTACGCGGCGGATGACCGTCTTCGAGGAGTGCGAGGACCCCGACGCCGTCTGCGCGCTCGTCGAGGGCGTGCCGGACGGTCTCGGCGAACGCGCGGCGACGGCGATTCGGCAGGCGACGGCGGCCGTCGCGGCGGCACGTGGCGAACACGGCTCCGTGCCCGGCGTCGTCCCGGGGGGCGGCGGCGCAGAAGTACACGCCGCGGCCGCCGTCCGCGACGCCGCGCGCGCCGAGGGCTCGCGCGCCGCGCTCGCGATGACCGCGTTCGCTGACGCGCTCGAGCGCCTCCCCGCGTCCCTCGTGCGCAACGCGGGCGCCGACCCGATAGAGGCCGTCGCGGACCTCCGCGTCGCGAACCGCGAGGACGCGTGGCAGGGCGTCGTGCTCCCCGGCGGCGACGTCGGTGACGCGGCGGCCGCCGGCGTCCTCGACCCGCTCGCGCGGTGCCTCGACAGCTACCGGAGCGCGACGGAAGTGGCCGCGCTCGTCCTCCGCGTCGACGACGCCATCGACGCCGAGTTCAGCGAGGACGCGCCCGACCCCGGCGACGCCATCTACGACGACGCCGCCGAGCGGCACGCGGACTACCTAAAGGACGACTGACGCAAGTGGGTCGGCGCCCACGACGCTCTTTCTACGGGTGCCGACTGCGCGCTCGGCGGACGCGTCCCGACACGTCGCGGCGTCGAAGAGAGGGAGAGTGGCGCGGAGCGTTTAGCTCTGCGCGATTTCGCTGATGTCCACCCGGCGGAGCAGGAGGAAGACGACGGCGAAGATGACGACGAGGAGCGCGATGGAGAGCGCCGAGGCCGCCGGGTAGTTCAGGCCGTTGTTGACGGTGAGGTAGATGAGCGTCGTGATGGTGGCTTCACCGCCGCTGAGGAACTGCGGGACAGTGAAGTTGCCGATGGAGAGGACGAAGACGAAGATGGAGCCGATGGCGACGCCGGGGAGGCTCAGCGGCCACGTGACGTGCCGGAACGTCGCGAGGTGGTCGCCGCGAAGCGTCTCGGAGGCGTCGAGGAGGCCTGCGTCGACCTGCGACAGCGAGATGTAGATGGGGGCCGCCATGAACACGACGTAGTTCTGGAGGTAGCCGAGTATCTGCGAGACCGGCGAGTACAGCAGCCACGAGAGCGGCTGGTCGATGACGCCCACCATGATGAGCAGTTGGTTGACGACGCCGGTCTTCCCGAGGATGGGGAGCCAGCCGATGGTGCGGATGACCCCCGACGTCCAGAAGGGGATGACGAAGAACAACAGCAGGAGCGTCCCGCCGACCGTCGTCGTGTAGAAGCGGAGGAAGTAGGCCAGCGGGTAGCCGACCACGAGGCAGAGTGCGGTGACGACGAGGCCGATAACGAGCGTCCGCGCGAACACCGCGAGCGTGGTCTGTGTGAAGACGGTCGTCGACCACGCGTGCAGCGTGAGCTCGTGGACGACGTTGAACGTGCTGTACGTGAGGACGCTGTAGTAGAGGATTATCGCGAGCGGGACGGCGAGGAACGCGACGAACCACAGCGTCGCCGGGCCGGTCAGGAGGTGCATCTCCCCGAGGCGCCACTGCTCGGGGAGCCACTGGCGGCCGCCGTCCGGGTCGCGGTGTTCTGTTGCCATCGGCTCTCAGGCGCTCTTGAACTCCTGCCAGCGCTCGAGCATGTGGGTGGCGTTGTCCGGCCAGATCTGGAAGAAGCCGATGCGGTTGATGCGTTCCTCGATGGGGCCGCTGTCGCGGACGCAGCCGTCGTCGGCGGGTTCGCCCTCCTCCATCGACCACTCGTAGGACTGCGGGTCGAAGAGCGCGGGGTTCTCGACGGAGTCGTAGGTCGCGGCGCCCTCGTACGCCCAGTCGTAGTACTCGGGCCCCATGCCCTCGCCCGTGTCGTCGGAGCCGTCGCGAACGAGGTCTGTGTTCGTGTAGTGGGGGACGGAGTAGCCCCAGTTCTGGATGTATCCGGGGAACCACGCGCTCCAGTGGACGTCGTTGATGAGCGACTGCACCTCGGCCATGTTGTTGCGGTCCTGCGCGCCCGGCTTGAGCGGCGCGATGCCCGCGTACCAGTAGCGGTAGCCCTGGATGCCCTCGCTCATCGTCGCGTACTCGCAGGGCGTCCCGGAGCGGCGGACGTCGAGACACGCCGGCTGCCAGATGTCGCCGATGACGGCTTCCTCGCTCGACATGAGGTTGACGGACGTCCCGTACGCCGTCCACGTCGAGCGGAACTGCCCGCTCGACTTCTGGTCGACGAGGAAGTCGACCGTGGTGTCGATTTGCTGCTCGGTCGGGTTGTTCAGCGACCCGACATCGCCCTCGACCATGTCGTTGTCGAGGAGGTACATGAGGGTCTCGGGGATCGTCGTCGCGGACGCGCCGTTGATGGCGACCTGCCCCTCGTACTGGTCGTCGAAGAGCGCACCCCACTTCGAGACATCGTCGACGTACTTGGGGTTCGACCCCATCGCGTCGAAGTTGCAGATAGTCGGGGGGAACCGGAGTTCGGTCTGCTCCTCGTCCTCCCACATGAGGTCGTTGTACGTCTCGGTCTGCTCGCCGAGGAAGGAGAGCGTCTCCCCGGGGTCCGTGAAGAGGTCCGCCATCTTCTCCGAGCTCCACTTCGGGAGGTCCGCAGTGGGGATGGCGTAGCTCGCGTCGTTGTCGGACGTGATGGCGCCCGCGTTGGCGCTGTCCGTCGTGAACGCGTCGAGCGTGCTCCGGCCGCCGCTGAGAACGCGCTGCTGGGTGGTCGAGTTCGTCGCGGTCGTTATCTCGAGGTCGATACCCGTCACGTCGTTGTACTTGGTGGTGATCTCGCTGCGCCCGGCCCACGCCGGCGCTATCCACTGGACGGGACGGGACCCCGAATCGCCCCCGCCGCCGGTCGTCGTGGTGCCGTCCGTGGTCGTGTCGCCGCCACCGTCGTCACCACCACCGGTACAGCCCGCGAGTCCTGCGGCGGCAGCCGTGCCGCCGGCGTATTTCACGAAGTTGCGTCTCTTCATACCAGATGCCATGTGTTACACTACCAACCGTGGTTCAGAAGGGCTTAAATCTTTCTAAAAATTTCGTTCTGCGCCGGAATGGAGTACGTTCGTCTACCGTCCACCGAATTATGGTCCATTTATGCCCACTTACTCGTCGATTTGAACAGCCTTCGTCGATGCGTGTTTCTCGGTCACGGACGAGTCGTCGCTATGGACTGACTCGCGTGCCGCGTCGCCCTCGTCACCGGTGCGAGTAGTGGTATCGGGAACGCGATTGCCGCCGCGTTCGGACGCGAAGGCGCGGACGTCGCGGACGCCACCGACTTCCTCGCCAGCGACGAGAGCAACTTCGTCACCGGGCACGTGCTCCGCGTCGACAGCGGCTGGACCGCACAGTAGCCGAACCGGAGCGGGGACGCCGGGTTACTCGCCGAGGATGTCCTCGCTCAGGTCGATGCCGTCGACCACGCTCGTCCGCTCCAGCAGGATCGTGTCGGTGGGCGTCCACGAGACCGTCGTCTCCCCGGAGACGTCGACACCGCTATCACGGGTCTTCGCCTGCACCTCCTTGCGGTCGCCGTCGCGCCCCGTCGCCTCGAGGATGACCTGCGACCCCGATCCCGGATTGTGCAGGACGTCCGTCACGGTGCACGCGAGCGTGTTCGTCCCCGCGTCGCCGAGCGTGACCGACTGGGGGCGGACCGCGAACGGTATCTCCTCTCCCTGCAGGTCGGCCGGCGAGGAGTAGAGGTTCGACGTCCCCGCGAGGAACTCCCCGAACGGCGTCTCGAGCGTCACGCGTTCGCCGCCGTCGTGGACGTCCGTTATCGTGCCGTAGAAGGTGTTCGAGTCGCCGACGAACGTCGAGACGAACGCCGTCGCGGGCGAGTTGTACACCTCGTCGACGCTCCCGGACTGCTCGATGTGACCGTCGTTCATCACGACGATCTGGTCGGCGAGCCGCATCGCTTGCACCTGGTCGTGCGTGACGTAGACGAACGTAATGTCGAGTTCGTGGTGGATGCGCAGGAGTTCGCGCTCCATCTGCTTCTGGAGCTTGTAGTCCATGTCGCCGAGCGGTTCGTCGAGCAGGAGGAGGCTCGGCTCGAGCACGAGACTGCGCGAGAGCGCGACGCGCTGTTTCTGCCCGGCGGAGAGCTCGGTCGGGTGGCGCTCCGCGAGGTCGGTGAGGTTCATCAACTCGAGGGTGTCCGCGACGCGCTCCTCGCGCTCCGCGTCCGGAACGCCGGTTCGTTCGAGACCATACGCGACGTTCTCGGCGACGGTCAGGTGCGGGAAGAGCTGGAAGTCCTGGAAGACGAGTCCGATGTCGCGCTCGTACGTCGGGGCGTCGGTGATGTCGCGGCCGTCCAGCGTGATGTCGCCGTCGGTCACGTCGATGGTGCCGACGAGCGAGTGCAGCGTCGTCGACTTCCCGCAGCCCGACGGGCCGATGATGACGCAGAAGTCTCCCGGTTGGACGTCGAAACTGATCGCGTCGACGGCGAGCGTGCCGTCGGGGTAGATTTTGGTCAGCTCCGAGACGTCGAGAACGGCGTCCTGTGCTCCGTCCGTGATCGCGTCGTCCGGCGTTGTGTTCGGCTTCGACATGGTCAGACCTCCAGTAGTTCGTCTATCGTCTCCGTCCCGGCCACGCTCAGGTCCTCGAAGAACTGCGCGTCGCTCGCGTCCCACGCGACCGTGACGTCGTCGCCCTCGGCGACAGCGGTGCGTCCGGGTTCGACGACCTGTACCGTCCGGTCGACACCCGACACCGCGACGCTGAGTTCGGTCTCCTCGCCCGTGTACGTCGTGCCGACGACGGTGCCGTCGTAGGCGTTCTCGCGGTCGGGGTCGTCGACGGTGACGGCTTCCGGGCGAAGGAGTGCGAGCGACTCGTCGCCGACGGCGACGTCGCCGACGGCGGTGGCGCGCATCCGCCCGACGGCCGCGTCGAGCACGAGCGTCTCGCCGTCGACGTCCGCGACGGTGGCGACGAAGGGGTTCGAGTCACCGACGAACCGGCCGACGAACGCCGTCCGCGGGTTCGAGTACACCTCGCGCGGGGTGCCGACCTGCTCGATGCGCCCGCGATTCATCACGACGAGCGTGTCCGCGAGCGTCAGCGCCTGCTGTTGGTTGTGGGTGACGTAGACGAACGTGCTCCCGAGGCGGTCGTGGAGCCTGCGTATCTCCAGTTCCATGCGCTTCTGGAGCTTGTAGTCGAGGTCCGCGAGCGGGTCGTCGAGGAGCATGATGTCGCACTCGCGGACGAACTGGCGCGCGACCTCGACGCGCTGTTGTTGGCCGCCGGAGAGGGTGCCCGGCAGGTCGTCCTTCGTCTCCTCGATGGAGAGCAGCTCAAGCATCTCGTCGATTCGCTCCTCAAGTTCATCGTCGCCGTACTCAGTGTCTTGCTGTTCGAGGCCAAACGCGACGTTCTCCCGGACGGTCTTGTGCGGGAAGAGCGTCTCCTCGAACTCCTGGAAGACGAAGCCGATGTCGCGCTCCTCGACGGGGACCTCCTCTGCGGGTCGCGTGCGGAGGTAGACGTCGCCGTCGTCGAACGACTCCAGTCCGGCGATACACTTCAGGAGCGTGCTCTTGCCACAGCCGCTCGGCCCGACAACGACGCAGAACTCGCCCTCGTCGACCGTGAGGTCGATTCCGTGCAGGACCCGCTCGCGTGAGAAGCGCTTCGAGAGGGACGCTACTCGAATCGTTTCCGTACTCATCAGTTGCGACTGAGACAGGCGTGAAGATAACACTTTTGGTGCAGTTCGTATATTAGGTTTACATACACCCGTATATTGTGGTTTATTCGAAACATGCAGCCCCCGATAGTATTTTTTGTCCCTCGTTTACGAGTCTGGGAGTGATGTTTCGATTGGACGACGCCCTGGCGCTCGTGACGGGCGCGAGCAGCGGTATCGGTGCGGGAATCGCACGCGCACTCGCCGAGGCCGGCGCGACCGTCGTGGTGAACCACCGGCCGACGGCGGACGACGGAGAACGGGCCGACGACGTCGTCGCGGCCATCGAGGCGGCCGGTGGCGACGCGGTCGCCCTCGCGGGCGACGTGAGCGACGAGGCGAGCGTCCGGGCGATGGTCGCGGACGTCGAGGCGGCGCACGGGACGCCGGACGTCCTCGTGAACAACGCCGGCACCCTCACGCAGGCCCCGCTCGCGGAGATGCCGGTGGAGATGTGGGACGAGACGATGGCGGTCGACCTCCGCGGCGTCTTCTTGACGACGCGCTTCGTCCTCCCGGGGATGCTCGAGCGCGGGTCGGGGACCATCGTGAACGTCGCCTCGCAGTTGGGCATCAAGGGCGGCGCCGAGCTCGTCCACTACTCGGCGGCGAAGGCCGGCGTCATCGGGATGACACGTGCGCTGGCACGAGAGGTGTCGCCGGCGGTGACGGTGAACGCCATCGCGCCCGGACCCGTCGAGACCCCGCTTCTCGATGACATCAGCGACTCGTGGCAGGCGGAGAAGGCCGCCGAGCTCCCGATGCAACGCTTCGGACGCGTCGCGGACGTCGCGCCGACGGCGGTGTTCCTCGCATCGGACGCGGGCGACTACTACACGGGGCAGACGCTGAGTCCCGACGGCGGGGATGCGATGCATTAGATCCGATCAAATCAAAAGACGTCCGTCCATTATTTATTCAGAATAGTTGAGGATTGCCGAGGGAAATAGATATAAGATGTGGGGTAAAAGATTAGGAGGCGCGAACAATGGGAGATGTAGACATCGCTATCGGCGTCGACGCGGACTGTGTCGCAGGCTGGCTTGGGTCCTACGGGGGCGAAGATTCGCTCGCCGACCTCTCGCGGGGGCTCTGCGCCGGCGAGGAGGGTATTCCCCGGATGCTCCAACTCTTCGAGGACGAGGACATCGACACGTCGTGGTACGTCCCCGGCCACACCATCGAGACGTTCGAGGAGGAGGTCGGTGCCGTCGCGGACGCCGGTCACGAGATCGGCGTGCACGGCTACTCGCACGAGAACCCGACCGACCTCTCGCGCGAGCAGGAGGACTTCATCATCGGGGAGTCCATTGACCTCATCCAGGACCTTACTGGCGAGAAGCCCGTCGGTCACCGGGCGAGTTGGTGGGAGTACAGCGAGAACACGCCCGATCTCGTCGAGAAGTACGACTTCCTCTACGACAGCAGCCTGATGGAGAGCGAGTTCGACCCCACCTACATGCGGAAGGGCGACAGGTGGGAGAAGATCCAGTACGACCAGCCAGCGGAGACGTGGATGACGCCGTACGAGAAGGGCGAGGAGACGGACGTCGTCGAGATACCCATCAGCTGGTTCCGCGACGACATCCCCGCGATGCAGTTCATCAAGCAGCCGAACTACCACGCGGGCTACAAGGACCCGAAAATGATGTACGAACAGTACTACAAGCGCCAGTTCGACTTCCTCTACAACCGCCGTGGGGCCGGCGTCTACACGCTAACGATCCACCCGGACATCCACGGCCTTCCACACATGATCACGCATCTTGAGGACTTCATCGGCTACGTGAAAGAGCACGAGAACGCCTCGTTCACCACGCTAGAAACGGTCGCGGAGAAGTACGAGGAGGACCCGACGGTCTACGAGAGCGAGAGCGAGTACGTCTGAGGAGAGTTCGTCGCCCAGTCAGTCGGTTTTTCTCGTAGAAGGAGTGCATACAGTAACTTATCACCAATCTAGAAGGCCACCCGTACATTTATTACGCTGGTGAGGAGTACATCGTTGGTATGCCTAACGCGATGTGGTTCGAGCAGACCGAGGAATCGACCGACGCGGCGACGGAGGTGCGCTGATGGGGTTCGAGCGCGACTTCACCCGTGCCGGCATCTGGAACTGGGAGAAGCCCGATATCGAGGACGAACTGCACTACGCGCAGTACGCCGAGGATGCCGGCCTCGACTCCGTCTGGCAGGGCGAATCGCGGCTCGTCCGCGATGCGATGACGGTGATGGGCGCGTACACGCAGGTCACGGACGACATCGACATCGCGCCCGGCGTAACGAACTGCTACACGCGGAACGTGGCGCTGATGGCGCAGACGTTCTCGACGCTCGACGAGCTCTCCGGGGGGCGGATGAAGCTCGGCATCGGCGCGTGGTGGGACCCGCTCGCGAGCAAGGTCGGCATCGACCGCGGGAACCCCCTCCGGCACATGTGGGAGTACTGCACGGTCACCCGCGAGCTCCTCGACCTCGAGAACGTCACCTACGACGGCGAGGAGATTCAGGTCGAGGACATCGAGCTCGACCTCGTGCGCTCGGACGCCGAGCCACGCGACGTCCCCATCTACATTGGCGCGACCGGGGAGACGATGCACGAGATGACGGGCGAGCTCGTCGGGAAAGGCATCGTCGACGGTATCTTCATGAACTACTTCATTCCGCCCGAGCACGTCGAGAGCGGCCTCAAGCGCCTTGAGGCCGGTGTGAAGAAGCAGGGCGGGTCGATGGCCGACGTCGACCGCCCGCAGCTCATCGCGGTATCGATGGACGAGGACGTGGACGTCGCGCTCAACGAGGCGCGCGAGCTCGCGACGCAGTACATCGGCCAGCAGCCCCACATCACGGAAGCGTCGGGCATCTCCGAGGAGAACGCGGCGCGCGTGAAGGAGGAGTTGGACTGGCCGGCGAGCGCCGAGGACATCGAGCGTGCCGCCGAGTACGTCCCTGACGAAGTCGTGCGGAACATCGTCGCGACGGGGACGCGCGAGGACGTCATCGAGCGGCTCGGCGACTACTGTGAGGCGGGCTGTACCGAGCCTGTCGTCTACCCGCTGACCGACAACATGGAGGACGTCATCGACGCAGTCGCGGCGGCGAAGGCCGACGCGGTGTGAGCGACACGTCGAGGGAACTGGACGACGATTACGCGAACGCGTCCCGGACCGCATCGAGGGTGCCGTCGGCCGCCGCGAGCGCGAGCATGAGCTTCACGCGCGCCTTGTGCGCGGGCAGGTCGTCGCCGTCGATGGCGCCGTGGCGGTGGAGGGTCTCGCCGCCACCGGCCGTGCCGTAGACGGGCGCGACGGCGCCGGCGTGGCAGCGCGAGGTGACGACGACCGGGACACCGGCATCGATCGCGTCACTGATAGCGTCACCGAGCTCCCCGGTCGTGTTCCCGAGCCCAGTTCCCTCGACGACGATACCGTCGACGCCCGCGTCAAGGGCGGCGCGAAGTTGGCGGTCACCGACGCCAACGCCCGTTTTCACCATCGCGACGTCCGCCGTCGTCTCGGTCGCGTCGAGCGTGACCGAGCGACTGCCGGGCTCGCGGAAGACGCGCTCGCCCCTGCGCATGAAGCGGACAACCGGGCACGCGTCAGGGGAGACGAACGTCGAGAGCGCGCTAGTGTGGCCTTTCGTGACGTCGCGCGCGGCGTGGAGTGCGTCGTCGAACGCGACGTAGACGCCGCCGGCACCCGCGAGGTGGTCGCTCGTCGCGGCGCGAACCGCGGTAAGGAGGTTGCTCGGGCCGTCGGGACTCACTTCGTCGGGGCGGCGCTGTGCACCGGTGAGGACGACGGGAATCCGGAGGTCGAGTACGAGATCAAGGTAGTAGGCGCTCTCCTCCATCGTGTCGGTGCCGTGCGTGACGACGACGCCGTCCGCTCCCTCAGCGGCCGCGTCGCGAGCGCCGCGTGCGACGGCCGCGATGTCGCTCGGGTCGATGTCGAAGCTCGGCGTCTGGACGACGTCCCGCACGTCAATGTCCGCGTACGCCGCTATCTCGGGGACAGCGTCGACGAGTTCGGCACCGCTCCGGCTCGGCGCCGCCCCGTCCTCGCCGGCCGTACTCGCGATTGTGCCGCCGGTGCTGAGAACTACGACGTGGGATGTCATCGGGATCAACTACCACACCCGAGCGTTAGGTCTTTTCGGAGGAGCGCAGTCGAACGACGAGGGAGTGACGTCCGAGCGCGCGTCGGGGCCGGATGGACGCCGCGACCTCCGAGACGAACGCCGTCGCTCACGCCACACCGAAGGGGCGAAGTCGGCTAGTGGAAAATATTCTTCTGAAGAGCGATTCTAATAATCATTCGTTAGAAGATAAGTATTCTGGTGCCTCGATTTCCGTCTGAGAGTCTAAAAAAGCGAACGTATTTCTGTGACGAGTGGGCGGCGGCCGTCACCACGGGGACGAAAGACACAAGCGACGCCTATCCGGGCCAGCGGTCCGGATAGCGCGCTGTATCGGCGCTGACAGGCCGTCACCACGCATCGAGTGCCGTGGGCCGTCCGGTCCGTGACGGTCGCGACGATGAGAGAGCGACCGCATCCGAATTCACCACTATTTTCGGCGCTTCAGGGCCGTTATCGTACGAATAGTCCCTCGAGTCGTCGGTTTCCGCCGGCGCACCGTCGCGTGCTCGAGGAGCGACCCTGCACTCACCGACGAGCGGACGGTCAGCTGGTCACACCCACCCGAAATTGACCACAGACGTCCGCTCCGAAACGAGAACACTCCACACACGTAACTATCTATAGAGTTGATAGGTATGCGGGATGGATAGACGGGAAACAGTCGAGAACACCGGATACGTCGACCAGTACGCCCGAAGTCGTGGGGTGCGCACGACCTACCGTACGAGATGCCGGACGGTCGAATCGGACCGAGTGGATTACACAGCTATACCTGTAATACCCGAACGGGCGGAGTGAATCAACCGCTTCGACGGCTTCGCGGCGGAATTCCCCGATTACAATCAGGTCTAGAGCATTACGGTGGAGTTCACGGGCCCTACTGCTTGGCTTGGGCGGAGTGAGAGGAAACAACCGCATCAGGATGCCCGTCGAGCGCGGTGACGGTGAGGGTGAGTCTATGGACACCGGGAAACAGGTGAACGGCGAATACGCTAGCGCTGTTCGGAAGCCCATAGAAAATATAAGAATGGAATATATTCTATATAATAGAGGTATTTCTTGATCGACGGCTGGGCTGAGGGGGAGCGTGCAAGCGTGGCGTCTCGCTCAGTATTCCCCAGTGCCGCTGGATCGAATCGACATGGACGACCGGAAGCTGGGCGGGAACATGCCCCTATCTTACGCGCGGTTCGGAAAGAAAAGGACAGAGAAAGAGTCATACAGCGTGTTTCGGCGGAGGTGAACCTACGGAACCGACGGCCGCGACGGCGGTAAAGGACGAATCACTGATGCTTGAGGCGGCCGGAATCATTCCCCGTTGAGCGAGGGTCGACGCCCGAACACCTGCGATGGATCGTCGGAATACAGAACCATAATGCAAGATAGATATAGGAGGAAGTGATGCACGCTCTATCTATTATTATACGTATAATCGGTGAGGGACTACTCGATTAGCTCGTGGGTATTCCCTAGGTATACGTTGTATCTATACCTTATACCTATACCGTTTAGGTGTATTTTCTCCGAGCGGCCGATGAGCGAGTGTGGCTGGGTGCGAGCGGTTGCGGGCTCGACGCGACCGCCTGGCGGTGGTCAGCAGTTGGCGTCGCCCGCGAGCGTCCGCCGGATCGCCTCGCTAAGCACGTCGACGCCGACGTCGAGGCTGGCTTCGTCGATGTCGAAGGTTGGCGTGTGGTGGCCGCCTGGATGGTCGGTGCCGACGACGACGTAGGTGGCGCGACCGCCGGTTTGCCGGACGCGGCGCATGAAGTAAGTGGCGTCCTCGCTGGCGCCGAGGGCGGCGCTCGGACGGACGGCCTCGACGTCCGCGTGTCCGCGTGCGACGGCGCCGACGACGTCCGCGAGCGCGTCGTCGCTGTCGACGCGCGGTGCTTCCCCGATGGTCGTCGTCGCGAGGTCGCAGTCGTGCATCTCGGCGGCAGTTTCGAGGACGCGGTCGACGCGGTCGGTGAGGTACGCGAGGACGTCGTTCGTGCCGGCGCGCGCTTCGAGGTCGATTGTGGCGCGTTCGGCGACGACGTTCGAGGCGGTGCCGGCCTCGGCGCGGCCGACGTTCACGCGCGTGAGGGCGTCAGCGTGGCGCGACACGCCGTAGACGTTCTGGATGGCTGTCGCCATCGCCTGCATGGCGTTGCGGCCCGCCTGTGGTGCGGAGCCAGCGTGCGCGGAGTCGCCAGTGAACGTGGCGCGCGTCTGTCGTATCGCGAGCGGTTTCTCGACGCCGGAGACGACGGTGCCGGTCGGGTGGCCGAAGCCGACGTGAAGCGCGAAGAACGCATCGAGGTCGTCGGCGTGACCGCTCTCCACCATCGGCCTGCCGCCGCCGAGCACTTCCTCGGCGGGCTGGAAGAAGAGCTTGAACGTCCCGGAGAACTCGCTCGACGCGAGTTCCGCGAGGACGCCGAGACCGATCGTCATGTGGGCGTCGTGCCCGCAGGCGTGCATCACGCCGTCGTTTTGCGAGCGGAATCCCTCGCGTGCGGGGTCGTGGTCGTCGCCGGTCGCCTCCTCGACCGGGAGCGCGTCGATGTCGACGCGGAGGCCGACGACGGGCCCGGGGCCCTTCTCGAGGACGGCGACGAGACCGGTCGTGCCACCCGTAGTGGCGTCGAGGACATCGGGGCGCGCGCCGTGCTCTGCGGCGCGCTCGCGCCAGCGCTCGCGGACGTCGGCGTCGGGGACGCCGAGTCGGTGCTCGGGGGCGATGACGTCGCGTCCGACGTACAGTTCGTCGACGCCGATGGCTTCGACGCAGTCGACGAGTCGGCTCGTCGTCAGGAACTCACACCACGAGGGCTCCGGATAGACGTGGAACGCGCGGCGGCGCTCGACGCGACTCGTCGCCTCGGCCGGCGGCGACTCAGCATCCGCCATCGCTCACTCCATGGTGTCCTGGAAGGCGTCGACGGCGGCTTCGGCGACGGCCATGTCCTGTGGGACCTCGCCGCCGCTGACGCCGACGGTGCCGACGATGTCGCCGTCCACTTCGAGGGGATAGCCGCCGCCGAAGACGACGAGGCGGTTCTCGTCGGTCGTCTGGAGCCCCCAGAGCGATTCGCCCGGTTGGGTGGGGTCTGCCAGCTCGTGGGTCGGCATCTGGAGCGCCGCCGCCGTGTACGCCTTGTTCCGCGAGATGGAGACGCTCGCCAGCCACGCCCCATCCATCCGATGTTGAGCGACGAGGTTCCCCGCCGGGTTCGCCACCGTCACCACCATCGCCAGCCCCATCTCTTCGGCCGCTTCCTCTGCCGCCTCTATCACGTCCCTCGCCTCCTCGAGTGTAATTGTCTCAGTCATCTGCGTATCCGTTTCGGAGTACTGCGGACTCCCACTTATGTCTATGGCGCGACCCGCATCGGGTGTAAAACGCCACTATTCGAACACAACTAGTAAAATATAAAACACTTATTTTACGCGGGTATCGTTGTAATTGAGTGGTGGGTACTTGTATTCGGTGTACTAACGTAGTATTTGGCTGGACAAGAGTCCGATACGATACGCCGAACGCTTCCTTTTAGGGCGGCCTAGCACACGGTATGGGGAGCCACCACCGAATGAGGGACTCGAGGTGAGCGGTGGGCCGCGTTACTCGTAGAGAGGGTTCGAGGCCGCGAGGTCGTCGACGGCGGCGCTCACCTCGGCGAGGACGGACTCGTCCTCGGGGGCATCGACGACGCGCGCGATGAGGTCACCGACCTCGCGCATCTCCGCCTCCTCGAAGCCGCGCGTCGTGAGCGCGGGCGTGCCAGCGCGAATGCCGGACGGGTTGAACGCCGACCGCGTCTCACCCGGCACGGTGTTCGCGTTCAGGACGATACCCGTCTCCTCTAAGGCCGCCTCGACGTCCTTTCCGGTGGTGTCGGGGTGGGAGGGGCGGAGGTCGACGAGCACGAGGTGGGTGTCCGTCCCCCCCGAAACGAGCGAGAGACCGTGCATCTCGAGGGCGTCACCGAGGGCGTCGGCGTTCCGCACGACCTGCGCGGCGTACGCCTCGAACTCGGGGCCGAGAGCCTCCCCGAAGCCCACGGCTTTCCCCGCAATATTGTGCATGAGGGGGCCGCCCTGAATCCCCGGAAAGACTGCGGAATCAACGTCGTCCGCGTGCTCCTCGTCGCACATGATGATGCCGCCCCGGCCCGCGCGAATCGTCTTGTGTGTCGACCCCGTCACGAAGTCCGCGATACCCACGGGCGAGGGGTGCTCGCCGGCGGCGACGAGGCCCGTGATGTGCGCGATGTCCGCGAGGTGGTGGGCGTCCACGTCATCGGCGGTCTCCTGAATCGCCGCCCAGTCCACCGTCCGCGGGTAGGCCGAGAACCCGGAGATGATGACGTCCGGGTCGGCCGAGCGCGCGAGGTCGTCGAGGCCCGCGTAGTCGAGGCGACCCGTCTCGTCGTCCACCTCGTAGTGCTCCACGTCGTAGAGCTTCCCGGCGACGTTCGCGGGGTGGCCGTGGGAGAGGTGCCCGCCGTGCGTCAGGTCCAGCGAGAGAACCGTGTCGCCAGGTTCGAGGATGGCCGTGAGGACGGCCATGTTCGCCTGCGAGCCCGAGTGGGGTTGGACGTTGACGTGCTCGGCGCCCCAGAGCTCCTTCGCACGTTCGATGGCGAGCCCCTCCACGTCGTCGGCGTACTCGCAGCCGCCGTAGTAGCGGCCGCCCGGATAGCCCTCGGCGTAGTTGTTCGTCAGCTCGGAGCTCTGGGCCTCCATCACGGCCTCGCTAACGTGGTTCTCGCTCGCGATCATCGCGAGGGTGTCGTTCTGCCGCTCGCGCTCGCCCGTCAGGGCGTCCGCAACTGCAGGGTCGGTCTCTCTGACTGTCTCGTACGTCATCGTCCGTGCATCACGAGAGGCGCGTATAATCCTTCGCCAGCCCCGTACGCGGCGGGCACGGAGCCACGACCAACCACGAAGGGTAAAATAGTCGATAGGTTGTGTTTGGCTGTGTTTCGCGACGCAAATCGCAATTGGAGTCACGTGCTAGAAGAGGTAGTTAGTGCGTTTGACAGCGTGTATCGGCATTTTTCGAGGGCATAAGTCGCGGCTCGGCGAGCGCGTCGAGGGGCGTCTACGCGTACCTATTTCCGCGCGTGCGCGCTCGTGTGCAGCATGGGATTCGTGGTATACGGACGCATGGTCAGCGAGCGGACGAACGACGAGACGGAGGTACACGAATGAGCGACACGACGGCGGGCGTGGTGACGTATCGCGACATCGAGCGCGCACGCGAGCGCCTCGAACCCGGCGTCGTGAAGCGGACACCCGTGGACCGCAGCACCTCGCTCGGGTCGCTCGTCGACGCGGACGTCCACCTGAAGATGGAGCACCTCCAGTGGACGGGGTCGTTCAAGACGCGGGGCGCGTACAACAAGATCACGCAGGACACCGAGCGCGGCGTCCAGGAGTTCATCGCCGCGAGCGCCGGCAACCACGCACAGGGCGTCGCACTCGCCGCGACCGAGTGCGGCGCCGACTCGACGATCGTGATGCCGGAGAACGCCCCACAGACGAAGATCGACGCGACCCGCGACTACGGCGCGAGCGTCGAGCTCGTCGGCGAGGACTTCCAGGAGACGATGGCGTACGCCCAGTCGCTCGTCGAGGGGACGGACGCCGAGTTCGTCCACGCCTACGACGACCCCGACATCGTCGCCGGGCAGGGCACGCTCGGCGTCGACATGTACGAGGACTGCCCGGAGATGGACACCGTCATCGTCCCCATCGGTGGGGGCGGCCTCATCTCGGGTATTGCGACCGCCATCAAGCACCACGACCCGAGCATCCGCGTCGTCGGCGTGCAGGCCGAGGGCGCCGAAACCGTCCACGAGAGCCTCGACAAGGGCGCGCCGGTCACCCTCGAGGAGACCGACACCATCGCGGACGGCATCGCGACCGGCGGGATCTCCGAGCTGACGCTGCGCACTATCGAGGAGCACGTCGACGAGGTGGTGACGGTCTCCGACGGCGAGATCGGGCAGGCGATCCTCCTCCTCCTCGAGCGCGCGAAGCAGGTCGTCGAGGGGGCGGGCGCGGCCTCGGTCGCCGCGCTCCTCAGCGACGACCTCGACGTCGCGGGCGAGACAGTGATGCCCCTGCTCTGCGGGGGGAACCTCGACATGACGATGCTCCAGACGGTGCTCGTGCACGCGCTCACGGACCGCCGGCAGACGCTCCGGTTACGCGTCCGCATCGACGACCGTCCCGGCGAGATGGCGCGCCTCTCCGGGCTCATCGCGGAGCGCGGCGCAAACATCCATGACGTCCGGCACGTCCGCGCGGTCGACTCACTCGCCGTCGGGGAGGCCCACCTCGTCTTCCGCGTGGAGACGAACGGCGCGGAGCACGCCGCGGCCATCATCGACACGATCGAGGGCGCGGGTTACGCGGTCGACGACGTCACCAAGAACTCCTAGGTGAGCGAGAGGTCGTGTTTCGGGCGTCGGCGGGCGGTTTTACCACCGACGGGTCCGATTCGTTGGGTGTGAAGCGAACCATCAGCACGGACGACGCGGCGGCCGCTGTCGGCGCGTACAGTCAGGCGACGACGAACGGCGACCTCGTGTTCACGGCGGGCCAACTCCCGCTCACGGCGGACGGCGACCTCCTCGATGACGCGCCGGTCGCGGAGCAGACCGCGCAATGTCTCCAGAACGTGGAGGCGATTCTCGCCGCCGAGGGTCTCGGGTTCGAGGACGTCCTGAAGACGACCATCTACCTCGACGACATCGACGACTTCGAGGCCGTCGACGCGGCGTACAGCGAGCGGTTCGGCGAGGACCCGCCCGCACGGAGCGCCATCGGCGTCGGTGACGTCCCGAAGGGCGCAGCCGTCGAAATCGAGGTCGTCGCGGCGAGCGACTAACGCACGGCGGCCTCGCGGAGACGCGCGACTATCCGGTCGCGGTTCACCTCGCGGCCGTCGGTGGCGTCGAGGCAGCCGAGCACGCACTCGAGGAGGTCGAGGTCTTTCAGTAACTCGAAGGCGTCCATGCGCTCAAGGCCAAGCGCGTCACCGACCTCACGAACCGTCTCGGCGGCGTTCACCGCGTCGACGAGTTCGTCGACCGCCACGGACTCCGGAAGTCCCATCCCGTCCGCAAGCAGTTCGGGCGCGGCGTCCTCGCCCGCGACGGCGGTCTCCGCGTCCAAGGCGGCGCTCGGCGTCGCGTCCGCCTCGTCGCTCGTCGTGCCGTAGCTGTCGGGGCTGTGGATGTCGTGCTTGATCATGTAACGCCGGACGGTCTCGTCGGCGACGTCCATCTCGATGGCGTCGGCCATCTCGGCGAACGTATCGTGGCGCGCGTAGAGCGCCGCGAGATACGGTTCGTCGCGAAACGCCGGAACGTCAGGGTCGCGGACGTCGGCGGGCGACGCGACGCGGTCGTCGGCGGGCGCTTGCGGGGCGGACGCGGCCGGGACGGTGGCGGTGACGACGGCCGTCGGCGTCGAGTCGAACGTGACGTCCGCGAGCGCGAGGCTGACGTCGTCGGCGGTTGGCAGGGCGTCCGCGGTGTCGAGCGTGAGCGCGAGCGCGTCGTCCTCGAAGTCGGCGTCGTGGAGGCGAATCGACGACCCCGACGCGCCGTCGAGGGCGAGTTCGATGGTCGCGCGAGCATCCGACTCGGTCACCGAGACGCTTCCGGGCCGGACCCTAATCGGGGGACGCTCCTCGCACTCCTCGAGGAACTGTCCGAGCCGCCGAAGTGAGGTACCTGGAGACATCGTGTGAGAACGACCGACGCACGCGACACCCCTGAATAGGCGTGTGAAATACTCCGGCAGTTTATGTGTAGATAGAGCATTTAGTGCATCGATAGCATTGCGCTCGTCGAAATAATAAAGGTACGACGAGACGTTCGTCTACATAGATGGAAGTACGAGACGCCAGTCGGCGGGGGACCGGAACGAACGGGAGGCGGGTGGCGTGCCGCGTCGACGCACGAGCGGCGGCGAGCGCGCGGCCGTGGGGGGCGGTGGAGCCGTGAGCCTCGTGACCGTCGCGGACGTCGCGCACGACGACCTCGCGTTGATGCCGACCATCCGGTCGCACTCCAGCGACGAGCTCGAGGTCGTCTCGCAGTCCGCGACCGACCCCGAGACGGGGCAGTTCTTCTTCCTCGTGGAAGGCGCCGACGACTCCTTCGAGTCGGCGCTCGACGCCGACCACACGGTCTGTGACTGGACGCTCGTGTCGCGCGAGGGCGACACGCGCGTCTATCGGATCGGGCACCCGGACGACGTCATCCTCCTCTCGCCGGTCGTCACCGAGCTCGGCGGCCTCATGCTCGACGCGAAGAGCAGCGACGCTCGGGGGTGGACCGTCCGCCTACAGTTCTCGGACCGCGAGTCGCTCGCGGACCTCTGGCAGTTCTGCGAGGCCGAGGGCATCGAGTTCAACCTCAGGCGGACGGTCCGACAGGACAGCTGGACGAACGGGGAGCCGACGACGCTCACGGACGCACAGCGACAGGCGCTCGTCACCGCGTACGAACTCGGTTACTTCCGCGAGCCGCGCGACGCCTCGCTCGCGGACCTCGCGGACGCGCTCGACATCTCGCCGACCGCAGTCAGCGGCCGCATCCGACGCGGCACCGCGGAGCTGATCGGGGCGACGCTCCTCGACGAGTGAGCGCGGCGGCCGCACAGTAGAGAAGGAAGGAGGAGCGCGCGCGGACTCAGACGGCGAGCACGTGGTCGTCGCGTGGCTCGTAGATTTCGCCGCTCATGCGGAGGTCGTAGAGCGCGTCGAGCGTCGCCGCGATAGTGACGCCGCGCTCCGCGAGCGCGGCAGTCAGGACGCCGAGCGGGACGCCCTCGGGGTAGTCGTCACCGAGGGCGACGAGCGCGTCCTTCACGTCCGCCGTCGTGACGGCGTCACCGACGGCGACGCGCTCCCACTCGACGTCGTGGCCAGTAACGCTCGTGTGGCGCCGGTAGAGGTCGATGGCGTCGTTCGGCTCGTCGACAGCAGCGTGAAGGTCGCAGGCGGGGCAGGTGACGACGCCGGCCTGCGGTTCTTGTGCGGACATGAGCTCAGGCGTTGTATGCTTCCTGCGCGAGCCGGTGGAGTTTGTGGACGGTGTGCTCGTTCGGGCCGAGCTGGGCCTGTGCGAGCGCGCCCGATTGGAGGCCCTCGTACTGGCGTTCGACGAGCTCGAAGTCCTCCTCCTGGAGCTGGCGACTCGTCTGGACGAACTCCGCTTCCTCCTCGGAGAGGTCGGCGTCGCGGAAGTAGTAGTCCGCGACGAGCTGGAAGCGCCCCTCGTCGATGGGGTCGATGATGTACGTCCCGTAGCCGTCCGCGGTGCCGTACATGTTGACGGTGAAGTTCGGCCAGAAGTAGTAGAACTTCGCCTCGTGCTCCTCGTGGATGCGCATCTCGTCGTCGACGTCCTCCTTGTGCTGGTAGTGGAGGATCCAGTGGTAGTCGTTGACTTCGAGTTCGGACTCCATGAGTTCGAGGCCCTGCACCCAGTCCTGGTGGTTCGCCTGACAGTGGTCGCACTCCGAGTAGTTCCCGCTGAACGTCTTCCAGTTGCACTCGACCTCGGAGACGTAGCGCCGCGCGTGCTCGTACTCCTCGAGGGGGAGGGCTTCGAGTTCGGTCTTCATCGACCCCGCTTGCTCCGCGAGCGTGAGGTCGGGGTCGTCCGCGAAGTTCACGAAGACGAGCGGGCCGATGGAGTCGGTGGTGACCTCCATGAGGCCGTTCTCCTCGGGGTCGAGTTCGCGGACGGCGTCGTCGTCGAGGTCGGGATTGAGACTGGCCTCCTCGAAGCTCTTCGGCGTGCTCGCGAGGTCGCCGTCGAGTTCGTACGCCCAGAGGTGGTACGGGCAGGTGATGCGGCTGAGGGTGCCGGGGTCAGTCATCGGCGTGTCCTCGAGCATCTTCGAACCCCGGTGTGCGCAGACGTTGTAGAACGCGCGGACGTCGTCCTCGTCGTCGCGTGTGACGATTATCTGCTTGTCCCCGATGGTGCGCGTGAAGTAGTCGCCGCGCTCGGGGATGTGGTTCGCGTGGCCGGCGTACACCCAGTACTGTCCGAACACCTTCTCCTTCTCCATCTCGTGGACGTCCGGGTCGGTGAAGTACTTCGCTGGGAGGGCGTTCGTCTCCTCGGTGATGTCGGCGCTCACTGCACCGATGTCGTCGTGGCCGTCGTTCCAGCGCGTCATGTGAGAACAGTAGACAGTTACGGTAAAAAAGGATTCGTCGGGAATACAGCACCCGTATAAGTGTATCCGGAATATACGAGCGAACACAGTAGTGGATGGTGAAAACGTGGACGTACGAGAATCGGGAGTGAGGGCGGCACGCGACGCGTCGAACGTTTGACATCCTCCTCCGGCTAAAGCCGGAGGAATCCCGAGCGTTGGGATATTAAGGTTTGCAGACTCCCTGCTCTCTCGTGTTGAACGACCCGCTCTCGCGGTCGAACAGGAAGACTCCGGGCTGTGCCAACCAGCCGTTACTCATATCCCCGGTCGGGGGACTCTGAGTTATCCTTCTGCGAATATTCACCGCACCGTTCACGTCTGCGTTCATCGCCGTCTTACACGACGAACAGACGTACAGACCGCGCTCCACGCGGTTGCTATCACGAATCTGCCCACAACACGAACACGTCTTCGACGTGTTCTCCTCGTCTACGCGGTCAACGAGGATACCGTGTTCCTCGGCCTTGTATTCGAGGAGACGGGCGAAGCGGTCAAACTCCCATCCGTGAAGTTTCTTGTTTCCCGACGCACCCCAGTTCCGTGAGTCGCCGTTCTTGTCTTCGCGGATGTCGCTGAGGTCGCCAACCGCGATCTCCCCCACGTCTTCTTCGACACACCGCTCAACAATGTGCTTCGAGAGCGTGTGGAGGAAGTGGTCTTTGCGCCGGGAGAGTTTCTGCCGAGCCTTCCGCGCACGTTTCGACGGCCCGTTTTCGCCTTCGGTCTGGTACTCCTTGCGGGTAAAGTAGTGCTTGTCCTCTTTCAGCACGTTCCCCGGATACAACTCCGAGGGGCCATCCTCGTAGTCGATGGCGAGGTAGTTGCTGATGCCGAGGTCGATACCTGCCGTCTTGTCGCCGGGGGCGTCCTCAACTGGAATTTCTTTCTTGCAGACGAGGTGGAGTTCCCACTCGTTGCCGTTCCAGACGGCACGCACCTGTTGGATGTTCTCTACTTCTACGTCAGGACGGGTTTCGTACTCTGCGAGGATGAAGTCACGTGACTCTTTCAGGTTGAAGCCTTTCGAGAGTCGGAGTTGGCCGTGCTTGTCGTCGTGCTTGATGGCTCGCTTTTTCCACGTGACGGTGGAGCGCGGGTAGTCGTCGCCACGTTTCCGGTAGCCCGGTGGGTTGTTGCCGTCGTCGGAGTTGTACCAGCCGGTGAACGCTTCAGCAAGTTCTTCGAGAACTCGCTGACTTGACTGCGAATGCAGGTCACTGTAGCGTTCGTGGTCTTTCAGCTCCGATTTCAGTTCGGCTTCGTCGGGTATCTCGCCGTCTTCGTCCCACCGTTCTTGGATGTAGTAGCGACCGACGTTCCACAGTTTGGATGCGGAGAACCCGCACTGGTCAAGGTCGTCACGAACCTGTTGGTGGTTCGTGACGCGTGCGACATAGGTGCGGGTTGTCTCCAGCATCGTTCTGCGGTACATAACTAGTTATGAGAGGAAGTGTGTTAAAACCAACAACCGGCGTTGAATATCCAGCGGGAGTGGCGTCGGTGGATTGTCAGTCAGAATGTCGGATTCATCCCGCGCCTAAAGGCGCGGGTATTCTCCTTGCTCTTTATAAACGGTTCACATCCGAGGGTGAAGAGTCAATAGCGGGGGTGTCGAACTCGGGGAAACGATGGCTACGACCGACCGGTACGATACGATTGTCGTCGGGGTCGGCGGGATGGGGAGCGCGACCGCCTACCACCTCGCGGAGCGCGGCCTCGACGTCCTCGGCCTCGAGCGCTACGACATCCCGCACACGAAGGGGTCCTCGCACGGCATCACGCGCATCATCCGGCGCGCGTACTACGAACATCCCGCGTACGTGCCGCTCATCGAGCGCGCGTACGACCTCTGGGACGACCTCGCGGCGGAAACGGGCCGGGACGTCATCCACCGGACGGGCTCTATCGACGCCGGGCCCGCGGACAACGCGGTGTTCGCGGGGTCGAAGCGTTCCTGCGAGGAGCACGACATCCCCCACGAGGTGTTGACGGGTGCGGAGGTGAACGAGCGCTTCCCCGGCTACGAACTCCCCGAGGACTACCGCGCGGTCTATCAGGAGGACGGCGGGTTCGTCGTGCCCGAGCAGGCGATCATCGGGCACACGGTCGCCGCGCAGGCACGCGGCGCGGAGATTCACGCCCGCGAGCAGGTCGAGGACTGGGCGGAGACGAACGACGGGGGCGTGCGCGTGCGGACGGACCGCGGCGTCTACGTCGCGGACTCGCTCGTGCTCGCGGCGGGCGCGTGGACCCACACGCTCGCGGACGCCCTCGACGGGCTGGCGGTGCCGGAGCGCCAAGCGCTCGCGTGGTTCCAGCCGGACGGGAGCGCGCTCAGGGACTACCAGCCGGAGTCGTTCCCGGTGTGGAACCTCAGCGTCCCGGAGGGACGCTTCTACGGTTTCCCCGTCCACGACGTTCCGGGGTTCAAGCTCGGGAAGTACCACCACCGCGAGGAGACGGTGGACCCGGACGACTTCGACCGGGAGCCGAACCGGGCGGATGAGGCGCTCCTGCGTGACGTCACGGAGAAGTACTTCCCGGGCGCGGCCGGGCCGACGATGGCGCTCTCGACGTGCATGTTCACGAACTCGCCGGACGAGCACTTCATCCTCGACACGCTCCCGGAGCACCCGCAGGTCGCGGTCGGTGCGGGCTTCTCCGGGCACGGCTTCAAGTTCGCGAGCGTCATCGGCGAGATTCTCGCCGACCTCGCCGTCGACGGCGAGAGCGACCACAGCATAGGGATGTTCGGACTCGACAGGTTCGACTGAGCGTCTACTGATTCAGCTACTTCTGCTACATTTGTTCTAGGTTTTGGTCCAAGAGACGTATTTAGACAACCCAATTTATAAACATCGCTGGTTGCGGTGACGAACGTTTATGGTGCGTGGTGTCAACGAACTTGTCGTATCACGACGCATGCGAGAGGGTGACACAGAACGGAGCGGCCGGCGGGCGCGACGGACGCGCGCCGGCGGCGGGGTATCGACGGCCGACCACGACGCCTCCACGGAACGGAGGGCGGAGAGATGACCAACACAGCAGTAGACCGGCAGACACCGACGGAGGGGGTATCGCATGGCGAGTAGTGACGACGACGCGACGAAGGGACTTCAGGTGGACCTCTTCCACCCGGAGACCGAGCGCGAACCCGGCGACGGGAACATCCAGAAGTGGGGCTTCGACGTCCACCCCGTCGTTTTCCCGGCCGCGCTCCTCATCATCGGGCTGTTCGTCGTCGTGACGCTCGTACTCGGACAGCAGGCCGCGACCGTCTACTCCGACATTCGCGGCTTCTTCGAGGGGAACTTCGGGTGGTTCTACCTCCTCGCGGTGAACATCTTCATCGTCACGCTCCTCTTCTTCGCCGTCAGCAAGTACGGGAAGATCCGCATCGGCGGCGTCGAAGCCGAGACGGAGTTCAGCACGTTCTCGTGGATGGCGATGCTGTTCAGCGCCGGCATGGGCATCGGGCTGATGTTCTACAGCGTCTCCGAGCCCCTCTACTACTTCTCGAACGTCCCCGGCTTCTACAGCGCGGAAGCCGGGACGGGCGGGGCGGGCGTCGCCGCGATGACGCAGACGTTCTTCCACTGGGGCTTCCACCCGTGGGCGATCTACGGCTTGGTGGGTCTCGGCCTCGCGTTCTTCTCCTTCAATCGCGGCCTCCCTCTGACGTTCCGCTCGATCTTCTGGCCGCTCCTCGGCGAGCGCATCTACGGCTGGCCCGGCCACGTCATCGACCTCGTCTCGGTGTTCGCGACGCTGTTCGGGCTCGCCACGTCGCTCGGTCTCGGCGTCGCGCAGATCAACACCGGCCTCTCCTACATCCTCGGGTCGAGCATGCTCGGGGTCGCGAACGTCCCCACCGGGACCATCCCGCAGATCGTCCTCATCGCGGTCGTCACCGGTATCGCGACGCTCTCCGTCGCCGCCGGCCTCGACGGCGGCATCAAGCGCCTGAGCACGCTCAACCTCTACCTCATGTTCGCTCTCCTCGGCTTCCTCCTCGTCGTCGGGCCGACGCTCTTCATCTTCGGCGCCTGGGTGCAGGGCCTCGGCGCGTACTTCGGTGACCTCCTCACGCTCTCCTTCTTCACGGGCGCGCTCGGTGACGGCTCGTCGACCGTCCACGCGTGGACGGTGTTCTACTGGGCGTGGTGGATCGCGTGGTCGCCGTTCGTCGGGATGTTCGTCGCGCGCATCTCGAAGGGCCGCACCGTCCGGGAGTTCGTCATCGGCGTGCTCGTCCTCCCGTCGCTCTTCTCCACGGTCTGGCTCGCGGCCTTCGGCGGCAGTGGCCTCTTCAACTCGCTCGCCGGCGACGGCGCGGTGCTCGCGACGTACAACGAGGTCGGACAGACGGTCGCGATGTTCGCGATGCTCGAGCAGTTCCCCATCGGCGCGATATCGGGACTGGTCGCGGTCCTGCTCGTCGTGACGTTCTTCGTGACGTCCTCGGACTCGGGGTCGCTCGTCGTCGACCACCTCACCTCCGGCGGGAAGCACGACGTCCCGCGCGCCCAGCGCATCTTCTGGGCGGTCACCGAGGGCGGCGTCGCCGCGCTCCTCCTCTACGGCGGCGGGAGCGCGAGCCTCAACGCCCTCCAGACCGCCGCCATCGCGACGGGCTTCCCGTTCGCCATCATCCTCGTCGTGATGTGCTATACGGTCTACCTCGGCCTCAAGAACGAGTACGACGTCCTCGCCTCCGAGGAGTTCAAGGAGCGCATCGACGAGATGACCGACGAGGAGTTCGACATCGACACGTCCGGCACGGAGGTGGTGACGGACATCCGCGACGCGGGCGCCGAGGTCAGCGACGACTGATGGGCGCCACGCTCCCCGAGAATCGACGCGGACCGCTCACGCGGCCCGCAACCCAACCACCGACGCAGCGATGACGTCCCACGTCGACATGACCGATACAGTAACCGTCCTCCGCGCCGGCGCGCTCGCCGTCGTCGTCGCGCTCTTCGGCGCCGGACTCGTACTGATGACGCGAGAACAGTTCCCGTTCGCCGGGCTCAGCTTCCTCGGCGCGAGCGTCCTCATCTACCTGCGCGAATCGCGCCTCTGAGCGCGGACTCGGCGCCGGGAGACGGCGTCAGCATCAGTCCGGCTCGGTGCGCGCACTAGCGCGCGTCGGCGTCCATCCGCTTCGAGACGACCGGAATCGTCGTCGAGCGCACGACCTTGTCGGTCGTGCCGCCGAGGACGTTCCCGAGTTTCCCGCGGTAGGCCGACCCCATCACGATGGCGTCCATCTCCTCGTCCTCGGCGTAGGAGATGATCTTGTCGCTGACCGAGCCGCTGCGCATCTCGGTCACACAGTCGACGCCGTGCTCGGCGGCCAGGTCCTCGACCTCGGCGAGCGTCTCGGCGCCGTGCTCGCGGTACTTCTCGCGGAGCGCCTCCTCGTCCTCCCGGAGGGAGAGCGAGCGCGGGACGCCGGGGAGGTCGACGACGTAGAGCGCGTGGACGGTCGACCCGAGCTCAGCGGCGAGTTCGATGCCGTGTCGCGCGCCCATCTCCCCCTCGTCGCTCCCGTCGTACGGAATCAGCATCTCATCGTACATACTCGACTACGTGAGGAATTCAGACAGCATTCGTAAAACTATTGTGCCGGGTCGCAACTCGAGCGCGTACCAATTCCGCGTCGAGTGCGTTATTCATCCACTAGGTTGGGGGAGAAATCAACGGGGTACGTATAGGGCACAGATTATACACCCGGAAAGATATACCCGGAGACGACCCTCGTCTGCATGGTACATGAACACAGGGTCTACGCTCCCGGAGCGCGCCGACACGGTCATCGTTGGCGCCGGATGCGTCGGCTGTAGCGCCGCCTACCACCTCGCAGAGATGGGCCGCGAGGACATCGTCGTCGTCGACCGCGGGCCGCTCTTCGAGACCGGCGGGTCGACCTCGCACGCGCCCGGGCTGGTCTTCCAGACGACCGGGAACAAGCTCATGGCGAACATGGCCTCCTACACGCGCGACCTCTACGATGGCTTCGGTGATTTCCGCACCTGCGGCGGCGTCGAGGTCGCATACACGGAGGATCGCTGGGAGTTCCTCAAGCGCAAGCGCGAGTGGGGGCGCTCCTTCGGCCTCGAAGGCGGCGAGCTCCTCACTCCCGAGGAGGTCGTCGCAGAAGTCCCGCAGGTCGACGAGGACGCGATTCTCGGCGGGTACTACCTCCCCTCGGACGGGAAGGCGGACGCCATCAGCGCCTCCGCCTCCATGGCCGAGTACGCGCGGGACCGGGGCGTCGAGTTCTACGGCAACACCGAGGTCACGGACATCGAGACGTCGAGCGGGAGCGTGGACGCGATTGCGACCGAGAACGGCCGTATCGAGGCCGACGACGTGCTCGTTGCCACCAACATCTGGGGGCCGCTCCTCGGCGACATGGTCGACACCGACATCCCGCTCGTCCCCTGCGCCCACCAGTACCTCGTCTCCGACGAACTCGACGCGCTCGAAGGCGCCGAGCGCGAGGTCGAACAGCCCCTGCTGCGCCACCAGGACCACTCGCTCTACTTCCGCCAGCACGGCGAACGCTACGGTATCGGCTCGTACAACCACGCGCCGCTCCTCGTCGAGCCCGAGGACATCTACGGCCCGGAGAGACTCGACGACCTCGGCCTCGAATACCCCTCCCTCCGGGAGTTCACCGAGGAGCACTTCTACGAGAACACCCACCCCGACCACGACCGGACGGCATACGACGCCGCGAGCGAACTCGTCCCCGCGCTCGATGACTGCGAGTGGACCTCGCAGATAAACGGGATGTTCTCCTTCACGCCAGATGGCATGCCCATCCTCGGACCCGACGAGGGTACCGACGGGCTCTGGTGGGCGCTCGCCATCTGGGTCACCCAGTCGGGCGGCGCCGGCAGCATCGTCGCCGAGTGGATGGAGCACGGTACCCCGCGTCTCGACGGCGACGCCGTCGATGCGACCGGCGCGCACATCTCGCGCTTCCAGCCCCACACCGGGAGCCGCGAGTACACGTACGGCCGCGGCGCCCAGCAGTACCAGGAGGTCTACCAGCTCATCCACCCGCGCGAGCAGCCACGGAGCCAGCGCGACCTCCGTCGGAGCCCGTTCTACCACCGGCAAGCGGAGTTGGGGGCGGAGTTCTACGACAGCGACGGCTGGGAGGTCCCGCAGTGGTACGAGGTGAACGAGGAGTTACTCGGGGAGTACGACGTCCCAGATCGCCCGGAGTGGCTCGCACGCAACTGGTCGAAGGCCCACGGCGTCGAGCACCAGCACCTCCGCGAGAAAGTGGGGATGGTGGACATGACGACGTTCACTCCCATCGAGGTCGAGGGGCCGGGTGCCGAAGCCTTCCTCCAAGGTCTCCTGACGAACGACGTCGACGTCTCGTCGGGGCGGATGCGCTACTCCGCGATGCTCGACGAGGACGGCGGCGTGCTCGCGGATCTGACGGTCGCACGCTTCGCGGACGACCGCTACGTGCTGTTCACCGGCGGCGGGAGCTCCGCCACCCTCCACTCGCGGTGGGTCACCGAGCACGCCCCCGACGACGGCTCCGTCGACGTCACTGTCCACGACTCGAGTCGCACCGGCATCGGGGTCTTCGGGCCCGACTCGCGGAACGTGCTCGCGGACCTCGTGGAAGCAGACCTCTCGAACGACGCGTTCCCGTTCTACTCCGCTCAGGAGACCTATCTCGGGAGCATCCCGGTGACGATGCTGCGCCTCTCGTACGCGGGCGAGCTCGGCTGGGAGATCTACGCGCCGACCGAGTACGGGAGCCGGCTCTGGGAGGCCATCGCCGACGCGGGCGAAGCCTACGACATCGCGCCGGTCGGGTGGGAAGCGCTCGATTCGACGAGCATGGAGAAGGGCTTCCGGCTCTGGGGGACGGATATCACGCCCGAGTACAACCCCTACGAGGCCGGCATCGGCTTCGCGGTCGACCTCGACACCGATTTCGTCGGGAAGGACGCACTCATCAATGCCCGCGAGGACGGCATCGAGGAGCAGATCGTCCCCATCACGCTCGACGAGGAGGGTGTGGTGGTGGATGCCGGCCATCCGGTGCTCGTCGACGACGAGGTGGTCGCGTACGCCTGCCGCGCCGACTACGGCTACAGCATCGACGCCGGCATCGCGTACGCCTACCTCCCCACCGAGTACGCCGAAGCCGGGCAGGCCGTCGAAATCGAGTACGAGGGCACACGCTACGACGCGACCGTCCGCTCCGGCCCCCTGTTCGACCCCGAGCGGGACAAGATGATCCGCTGACGGGGCGACGGAGGGCGAGCGGCCCGCCGACGGGTCGCATCACGCGTCGTACAGGACGGTACGCACCAAGCGGAGAGCGAGTGCGTACGGTGGGGCGGTCGAAGACAGAGGAGAGTGGCTACAACATATAGCTGTAGGGTATAGGTATAGTTAACAGCTGTGAGAGGGGCTATCCGAGTCGGGAGTGTGAGCGGAAAAAGCGAGTCGGAGCGCGACGTGCCGGCGTCGCTCGTAGCTACTACAGTCAGCGATACCATATAGATATACTGTATAGCTATACTTCGAACAGAACCCCAGTCCAAATCAGGAGCCCGCAGGAGACCCCATACAGCAAGAATTCAAAGAGGGCGTCGACCCCACCGAGAGAGGGCCGGCACGCGATGGATACGGAACTGTCGAGGCCGATAGATACACATCTAGCGTGGACGCTACAGCTAAATCATCTAGCTATACTCCAGAACTATACCGTATAGCTATATCTAATACCGATTGTGTCTGACTTAGATTTATATCCAAGGGCCTCGATGAATCGCCATATGCTGACTTACACCCCCGTGTCGGAGGCCGGCGGCGTCGGGAAGACGACGACTGCGGCGACGCTCGCGGTCAGTCACGCGCGCAACGGCCACGACGTTCTCGCCATCGACATGGACACCCAGAACGGGAGCCTGACCTACTTCTTCGGGCCGGACTACGACCGGGGCGACCCCGAGGTCGACAACCTCGTGCGCCACCTCGTCGGTCGGCCGAAGGGCGACTTTCAGGACCTCACGCACGAGGTCGAGGCCGGCGTCGACCTCGTGCCCTCGCACAACATGCTCGAGGACCTCCACGAGTTCCTCCTGAGCGAGAAACAGCAGGCCGACCGTCTCGGGGAGTCCTACAGCATGTACCACCAGCTCCACCGCGTGCTCCGCGACGCGGACGTCCGCGAGGCGTACGACGTCGTCGTCGTCGACACCGCCGGGAAGGCGGGTCCCATCCTCTACAACGCGCTCGTCGCCGTGCGGAACGTCGTCATCCCCTTCGAGGCGACGGCGAAGGGCCAGGAGTCCATCGAGGGCCTCGACGACCTCGTGGACGGCCTCGAGGAGAACATCGGCGTCGACGTCGGCGTCCTCGCCGTCCTCCCCATCGGCTATCGGGACACGCGCGACCAGCGCGAAATCCTCGGCGAGCTCCGGGAGAGCGGCTTCCCGGTACCGGTCGTCATCGGCGAGCGCGGGTCGCTGATGGAGGGCTGTTGGCGACAGCAATGTAGCCCATATCGCTATATCGAGGAGCACCGCTCGCGCGAGCGCGACTACGAGCTCGAGACGCTCGAGCAGTTCGAGGAGCTCGCCGCGTTCCTCGAGGCAGAGGCGGGCCTCGACACGCCGGAGGTGTCGGCGTAATGGGCCTCAAATCGGGGTCGCGGGACTCCGGCCTCGACGACGCGGAAGACGCCGATGTCGAGGGCTCGGACGACGAGGCGGCCGAAGCGCCCGTGGCCGACGCCGCGAGCGACGCGGACGAACCAGCGACGGCGGAAGGCGCCGAAAGCGCGGCGGGCACGGAGTCAGGCACGGGCGGCGACACGGGCGAGGCGAGCGACGCGTCGAGTGACGCGGCGGCAGAAGCCGAGGAGGGTGACGACCGGCCGTCGATGAGTTCGATCCCCTACAAGCTCCGGCGGAACAAGGTGAACGAGGGCCGCGAGCAGGTGCCGTACTTCCTCCGGGAGGACGTCATCGCGGGCGAGGAGGAACTCCAGGACACGCTCGAGGACGCGCTCGGCGAAACCGTCTACAAGTCCGACTACCGCGAGGCCGCGATGGTCGTCGCCCAGCGCAATCCCGAGCTCATCGCGGACATCCTCCGCGAGTGGGGGTACGACCTCGACGCGGAGTGAGCGAGGGGTAATCGCCACACCGGGATGTGTCGCTGTGAGGGCGCGGGTGCGAGGAATTTATGGGGCGACCCGTCCGGGAACACCTATGGAGGCCGCATGAGTACCGAGACGGATCACGCCGCGCGCGCGAAGGACGTCTTGGGGTTCTCGCGGTGGTGGCTCATCGCGGCGGCCGCCGCGATGATGGCAGTCGTCGGGCCGTACCAGTACGTCTGGTCGAGCCTGCGCTCGCCGGTCGCACGACACCTCGGCATCGAAGCGGCGGCGCTCTCGACGGTGTTCACGCTGTTCGTCGCCGTGCAGGCGTGCTCGCAGTTCCCGGTCGGGTGGTGGCGGGACCGCCACGGCCCGCGCGGGGTCTGCGCGCTCGCGGCGGTGCTCGCCGGCGGCGGGTACGTCGCGCTCGGCTACGCGACGACCGTCTGGCAGGTCTACCTCGTCTACTCGCTCGGCGCGTTCGGCGTCGGCATCGTCTACACGGTCGCCGTCAACACCGCGCTCAAGTGGTTCCCGGACCGGCGCGGTCTCACGACCGGCGTCGGAACGATGGCGTTCGCCGCCGGACCCGCAGCGCTCGTCCCGTACGTCCGCGCGAACACCGGGCCGACGGTTCCCGATGGCGCGTACGTCTCGCTCCTGCGGACCGTCGGCATCCTCATCTTCGTCGTCGTGCTCGTCGGCGCGCTCGTCATTCGCGATCCGCCCGCTGGCTGGCGCGACGACTCGGACGACGGCGCGGCGAAGCAGTCGAACGCGGACGGCGCCGAGACCGGCGAGACTGCGGGCGCGGGCACGCATCGCAAGCAGTACACGTGGCGGGAGATGCTACGGACGTGGCAGTTCTGGCTGCTGTACGCGATGTTCGTCGCCGTCTCGGGGTCGGGGTTGATGCTGACGGAGAAAATCGTCGACTACGCGATCTATCACGACCTCGCACCCGTGATCGCGACGCTCGCCGCGACGCTCCTCCCGCTCTCGAGCGCCATCGGGCGCCTCGTCCTCGGGGAGGCCGCCGACCGCTTCGACCCGATGCGGATGACCGCGCTGTCCTTCCTCCTGTGCGGTCTGGGGCTGTTCGCCGTCGTCTACTTCGGGATACAGGGGATCGCGGGAGTGTTCGTCGCGGCCGTCGTCGTCGCGACGTTCTTCTGGAGCCCGAAGTACACGCTCTTCCCGATGCTCGTCGCGGACTACTACGGCACGAAGCACTCCTCGGCGAACTACGCGCTCCTCTACTCCGGGAAGACGTGGGGCGGCGTCCTCGGCGGCACCGTGACGGGCCTCCTCGTCTCCTCGATGGGGTGGGACCGGACGTTCCTCCTCGGCGGCGCACTCGCCGTCGTCGCCGGCCTCGCCGCGTTCGCGCTCCACGCGCCGCCGCGCGCGACGACGCGGACCGAAACGGCGGTCGCGGAGAGCGACGACTGAGGCGAGCCGAGCGTGGGACACGCCGGAGCGGGCCGCGATCTATACGTCCTCGACGAGACGGTACGTGTCGAGGCAGCCCCGACAGCAGAACGCCCCGTCGAGGTCCGCAGCCGTCACCGGCGACTCGTCGAGCGCCATCCCGCAGTGCGTGCACTCGCTCATCCGACCACCAGCGGTTGGTAGACGGGAATCGTGATGTGCGGGATCGGGACACCGAGCATCGCGAGCCCGTGCGCGAACGGCACGTACCCCAAGAGAAGGAAGGCGGCGCCGAGCGCCCGGTGGAGCGCGCCGCGCGAGCGCGTGCTCAGCGTTCCGGTCGCGGTGCCGTACGCGAGCATCGTCGGCGTTGTCGCGAGGCCGAGAACGGCGAGCGAGACGCCGCCGACGACGGGGTCGCTCCGTGCGAACGCGTAGAGGAACGCCGGGAAGAGCAGCGGGCACGGCATGACGCCGTGCGCGAGGCCGAGCACGACGACGCGCGGGGGCTCCACCCAGCCGTCGAGGCGCGCGACGAGGCCGCGAAAGAGGCGGCCGAGTACGCGGCCGGCGCGGCCGGTGGTCTGCAGGGCGTCGAGCGGGGTTCTGTGCCGGCCGGCGAGTCGGAAGGCGCCGACGCCGATGATGAACGCGCCGACGGCGACGCCGACGACCGCGCGGACGAGCGTGCCGTAGCGACTGATCGCGGCCGTCTCGTAGAAGACGGTGCCGAGCAGTCCGAACGCCGCGCCGAGCGTGGCGTAGCTGACCGTACGCCCGGCGTTGAACAGGAGTTGTTGGTGGGCGACGCGGCCGATCGAGACGGATTCCGATCCGAGTCGATCGGCGTACATCGTCGCGACCGGCCCGCACATCCCGACGCAGTGCGCGCCGCCGAGGAGGCCGATGGCCGCGAAGACCGCGTACTCGATCGACGCCGTGCCGACCGACGGGAGCACTCAGGCCACCCCCGTGGTCGCGGTCGTGTGTCGCGCCAGCATCACGTTAGTCGGCTTCGATGCCGATATCGCCCGTCTGGGCGCATTCGAACATGACTCAGACCGCCTCCGGTCCGGTCTTCCCGGTGCGAATCTGAAGTGCGTCCTCGACGTCGATGACGAAGACCTTCCCGTCGCCGGGCTCGCCGGTCTGTGCGCCCTCCTGGATGGCTTCCGCGACGTCCATCGCGGGGATGTCCGCGACGATGCACTCGATCTTCACCTTCTGATGGAGGTCGACCGTGTACTCCTCGCCGCGCCACTGCTCAGTCATCGGCGGCTGACTGCCGCGCCCCGAGACGTTCGTGACGGTGAGCGACGGCGCACCGACCTCGGCAAGCGCCTGCTTCACGTCACCGAGTCTGTCAGGGCGGATGACCGCCACGACCATCTCGATGTCGCTCATTGCTGGCCCCCCTCACCGCCGTCCGTGGCGGCCTGCTGGCGGCTCGACGCGCTCGCGCTCCCGGGCGCGTTGCGGCCGAACTCGGGGTAGGTGTCGACGCCGTGCTCGGCAGCGTCGAGTCCGTCGAGTTCCTCGTCGCGGCTCACGCGCGCCCACCCGACGGCCTTCAGCACGCCGTAGATGGCGAGCGTGGCGCCGCCCGCCCACGCGGCGAGGACGGCGACGCCGATGACCTGCGTGACGAGCTGTGAGACGGTGAAGGGTGCCGTCGTGTTGACGAAGGGGTACGCGAGTGCGCTGAGGAGGCCGGCCGAGCCGTGGACGGGGAAGACCGCGCAGACGTCGTCTATCTCGAAGCGTTCGAGCAGGTCGAAGACGAGCACGACCTGCACGCCCGCGACGAAGCCGACCGCGAGCGTGCCGCGCCAGCTCGCCACCGCGACGATGCTGCAGACGCTGACGAGCCCGGCGAGCAGGCCGTTCGCGCTCATGAGCGGGTCGACCTTCCCGCCGCGTACGTAGCCGGTGAGCGCGGCGCCGATGGCGCCCGCGCCCATGACGAGCGCGGTGTTGATGGCGACGCGGCCGGCGTATGCGAAGTCGGCGAGCGCGAGGTCGCCGGCGTCGGTGACCTGGAAGACGTTTATCGCGGTGCCGACGTTGAAGCCGTACCAGCCGAACGCGAGGATGAGCGTGCCGAGAATCGCGTACGGGAGCGAGTGCCCGGGGATGACGTTCGCGGTGCCGTCGTCGTCGAAGCGGCCGATGCGCGGGCCGACGACGTACGCGGCGACGAGACCACAGACGCCGCCGACCATGTGAACGATGGCGCCGCCGGCGAAGTCCGCGAACCCGAGCTGTGAGAGGAAGCCACCGCCCCACGTCAACCCCGTCGCAACCGGGTAGATGAGCGCGCCGACGAAGACGGTGAAGACGAGGTAGCCGCCGAGTTGCGCGCGCTCCGCGACGGCGCCGGAGACAATGGACGCGGCAACCATCGAGAACGCCGCGCCGAAGAGCAGGCCCGCCCACGCAGTCGAGCCAGCGCTGAGGTGGGAGAAGACGCCCGAGATGGAGCCGCCGGACGTTATCGCGGCGGCGATCCCGGAGACGGCGACGCCGACGACGAAGTACGCGATGACGCCGACGCCCCACGTGAGGACGTTCTTTGTGAGCTGGTTCGCGACGTTCTTCGTGCGCACCTGTCCGGACTCGAGCATGCCGAAGCCCGCGTGCATGAAGAACACGAGGAAGGTGGCGACGAACACCCAGAGGAGGTTGACGCCCTCCGCGACGACGCCCGCATCGACGGCCATCTCAGGCCACCTCCGTGGCGACGGGCATCGTCAGTCGTCCCCCGTGGACGTCAGGTCGTGCTCGCAGGCGTCGGGCTCGGGCGGGAGCGTGATGGAGGGATTCGAGTCGAGGAAGCCCTCGGGTTTGAGGTGGAAGCTCGCGATTTCCACCGGTAACACCGGCCAGTCCTCCGGGCGGGTGACGTGATTCACCCCGAGCGTGTACCAGAGCACGACGTCCTCACCGACGAGGTCGCGGTCCTGCTCCGTCCACTCCGCGAGCCCCGTGGTGGTATCGTTCTGGTTCGGGTAGTCGCCGGCCGCGTACTGCTCGTCCGGGTCGTACTGGGTCGCCCAGAAGTTGTTCTGGATGAAGCCCGCGCGCGATTTCACGCTTGACGTCGGTTTCGCCGGCGAGTTCACGTTCGAGTGCGGGACGAGCTTGTAGCCACAGGGCCGGCCGTAGGAGTTCGTCGTCTCCGTGCTCTCGACGCGCCAGAACTTCCCCGCGAGCGGGTCGATGTCGTCGCGCGCCTCCTGCTCGGTCTCCATGACGGTCTCCTTCGCGCGGAAGCCGTTCTTGCGCTCGCTCCCGACGGGCTCGTTGTGGACCTCCATCACCTGATTCGGGGTGTCGTCGATGTCGAAGTCCAGCCGGAAGTTGAAATGGTGCTGGTGGATCGGCGTCTTCACCTGATCACCGACGATGGCGTACTCGCCGTTCGTCTCCGAGGCGTCCGTGTCGGCGGGAACCATCCCGTTCGAGTCGATGCCGGTCAGCCGGACTTCGCCCTCAATGGAGCCGTCCGGGTAGAAGTACCAGTAGAAGCCGTAGTCGTAGTTGTAGACGGTGGCGATGAAGGAGACGACGAGGCGGCGGCGACGCCGGACTTCGGTGTGGTCCTTGCGCCACTCAGTGTGCTTCCAGAGGACGCCGTCGTCTTCCTCGTGCATGCAGACGGCGTTCGGGAGAATCTTCGATTCGCCGTTGACGTCGTTCATTGCGACGTCGAAGTACTGCATCTCACCGAGGCAGTCACAGCCCTCCGTGAGGACGTTCGCCATCCGACCGACGTGGAACTCGCCGATGTCGAAGGCGTCCTTCCACGAGTGGTTCACGTCCGGGTCCCCGTACGGGACGGCCATCTCGGAGGCCGAGGCCCGGTGGAGGACCTTGCGCTTCTCGTCGCCGTCGTCGAAGGTAACGTCGTGGAAGACGAGGCCCTCGCGGGGCGTCCAGCCGACCTGGAACTCCCAGTCGAGCCAGTCGACCGTCCAGTCGTCCACCTCGAAGCTCGGGCCGTCCGGCTGGACGACGTCGAGGTGCTCGAAGTCGTCGCGCGTGTCGACGCGGTCGGCGCGGTAGTCCGCGTCCTCGCTCGGGAGCGGGGAGTCCTCGTCGACGACGCCGTTGTCCTCGATGTGGACGACCTCCATCTCGTCGAGGTCGACGTACGCGAAGAGCCCCTCGATGGGGCGGGCGTAGCCGTTGTCCTCCTCTTCGGTCCGAATCCACGAGAGGCCGCGGACGAGCCGGCGGTCCTCGAAGCCGTCCGGCTCGAAGCCGCTCGCGGGCCACGGGTCGACGATCGCGAGCTCGAAGTCCTCGACGCCGCGTTTCGCCGCGGCCGCCTGCCAGTCGGGGTCACTCTTCACGACCTCCTCGGCGGCGTCCACCTCGTTCGGCGTGATGGCGGGCTCGACGTCCTCGACGTGCTCGATGTTGAGACAGGTTTCGTCGGTGAGGGAGACGGTCGCCTCGTAGGTCGCCTTCTCCTCCCGGACGACGAGGAACGCCTCCCGGTCGAATTGGCCGTCGCCGTCGAAGTTCCGGACGACAGCCTTCGGCGGTTCCTCGAGGACGATGCTGTGGTAGGTCGCGTCGCTGGTGACGTCGGTCTCGGCTTTGAGGATTTCGGCCGCGACCTCGATCTCCTCCGGGGTCAGCGGGTCGAGCGGGTGTGAGACAGATGTGGGACTCTGTCCCATCAGAAGTGCACCTCCACGAATCTCCCATCGTAATCTATTGCGATTCCGCACACCGCATCGCTGTTGTACTGCACGGATGTTTCTCTCTCGGAGATAGTCTTAGATGATGTTCACCACCACTAAGTGGTAAATATCGACACGTATTCTAGAGTATTTTCCACAATAGTATTCCTATACCTGATTTAGGAATACAATATGTGTAGACATCACCACAGACAGATACGTTCGGTCGGTTATTCTCGAATGAATGAAGTAGTTTGATTAAGTGGTGCGTGTGACAGAGAGACATGGATGCCGACCCGGTCGCTCACCTCCGCGAGATGGGGCTCTCAGAGTACGAGGCGGACGCGTATCACGGCCTCCTACACGTCGGCACCGCAACCGCAAAAGAGGTCTCCGACGTCGCCGACGTCCCGCAGTCCCGCGTCTACGACGTCCTCGACTCGCTCGAAACGAAGGGGTTCGTCCACATTCAGCCGGGCAGACCCAAGAAGTACGGCCCGGTCGACCCCGACACCGCCGTCCAGCAGTTCTGCGCGCACCGGCGGCGCCAGCACGACCGGGCGCTCTCCGCGATTCGTGACCACGGGGAGCGCTTCCGGACCGCAATCGGGGAGCAGGACCTCCAGCGCCCCAGCGCGGCCGACGTCGACGTCGCGTGGTCGTACTCGAACCGCTATCAGATTCTCGACCAACTCGCGGAGCTCTGCGAGGACGCCACCGACCACGTCCTCATGATTACCACGCCGCTCAGCTTCGAGCGGATGGTCAACCATCACACCGACGCATTCCGCCAGAGCGCCGCCGACGGCGTCGACATCAGGACGCTCGTCGCGGACGACAGGCGAATCGACGAGTCCGTTCGGCAGAGCGCGACGGAGTGGATGACGATACGCCGCGTCGACACCATCGAGGGCCGACTCTACCTCTACGACGACGAGAACGTCATGCTGGCGTTCCGGGACAGCGCGGACGAGGGATTCGTCGGTGTCTCGACGACCAGTCACCACCTCCATCGGACCCTCGCGCACCTCTTCGAGTTGATGTGGTCGGACAGTCGCGCGCTCGCCCCCGAACCCGCCGCGGACACCGAGTAGGGACGCGCCACCCCCGAAGACCACCACTGACGAGTGGTGAATCAGCATTATCGACGCGGCGCGAGGAGTGACACGCGAGTGACGCGGAGAACCGACGGCGCGCGTCGCGACCCCGAGCGGTCGCTGTACCTCGTGCGCAACGAAGTCGACCCCGAGCTCGCGTTCCACTACGAAGCGCTCGCACGCCACCTCCCGGACGCGACCGTCGTCGATTACCCCGACGGTGAGCGCTTCGAGCCCGCGGACGCCGACGCGGTCGTGCTCTCCGGGAGCACCGCTGGCGTCTACGAGTCGGGAGGCGGGTGGATAGAGGCGGAGGCGGCGCTCGTCCGCGACCTCGTCGCCGCGAGCGTGCCGACGCTCGGCATCTGCTTCGGCCACCAGATCGCGAACGCCGCGCTCGGTGGCACCGTCGAGCACGCCGGGATGACCGCCGGCCTCGTCGAAGCGTCGCTCGCGGACGTCCCACTGTTCGACGGCGTCGAGCCCGTCGTTCCAGTCCTCCACGGCGACGTCGTCGTCACGCCCGGTGAGAGCATGGCTGTCGTCGCCTCCGCGAGTCACGCGCGCGTGCTCGCGACGCGCCACGAGCACGCGCCCCTGTGGACCGTCCAGTTCCACCCGGAGCTCACGAGTGCGCTCCGAGCGCGACTCGTGGGCGAGTTCGAGTGGCGAGCGGGACCGCACGCCTTCGCGGACGCCACCACCGAGCGCGTGCTCGCGAACTTCCAAGCGCTCACGGAATGATTCGTCGACGCTCGCGAAACCGGGACCCCACACCCCCGGAGCGGCGACCCCCACCCCGGGTTGTAAGTGTATCCGCACGAGTCGCCCCGTGCACGGCGTGACCGGGCGCGCCGCGGAGAACGCGACGGCCGTGAATCGAAGGAGGAGCGGGAGGCGGGGCTCGGGACGCCGGCTCCGTCTCCGCACACCCCCCGCGTTGTAAGTGTATCTCGCGGTCCCACCGCCTAGCTCGGCAGTAGAGCGGCACGCGTGAGTGGCGAACACAGACGGCGAGCGGGGGTGAGGACAGTCGATTGAACGCGGGTGGGGAACGTGGTGAGTGGGCGGTCAAGCGTGCGATCCGGACGGTCACACCCCCCACGTTGTAAGTGTTTCCGACGCCCTCAGACGTCGAACTCGCTCTGCACGTGCGAGCGACTGGACTGCTCGAACGACCCGAGGAGGCTGTCGACCGAGGACGGGAACCCGCGTTGCAGGCGGTCGTCCTCGCGGAACGTCTCGACGATGATGCGGGGTTCGTCGACGAGCGAGTAGATGTACGAGCGCCCGCCGCGACGCCCAAGGTTGTGCTCGCCCTTCTCGAGGAGGCCGAACATCTCGAGGGTGTCGAGGTGGTCGCGAACGCGGCTCTCGGAGAGCGTGTCCGAGTCGATGCGGTCGCAGAGGTCCTTGTACAGGGAGTAGATCGTCTTCACCTTCGCCTCGCCGTCGGGGTCGATGACGAGGAGCGTCGTCGCCATGAGGACGAGTTGCATCTGGCTGGTGAGGCGTTCGGTGATGATGTCGCGCGTGTTCGCGCGGTCGACCTCGCTGCGCGCGATGCGGACGTGGTCCTCGAGGACGGCGTCGTCGTCCTCGTGGCGCGCGATGTCGCCTGCGGTTTCGAGGAGATCGAGCGCCATCCGGGCGTCGCCGGAGTCCTGGGCCGTGAGCGCGGCGGTAAGCGGGATGACGTCGTCGGAGAGGACGCCGTCGCGGAACGTGAGGTCCGCGTAGTAGGAGAGGATGGAGCGGAGCTCGTTCGCGTCGTAGGGGGAGAACTGGATCTCCTTCTCGCAGAGCGTCGACTTGACGCGCTGGGAGAGGTTCTCGCGGAACTTGAAGTTGTTACTGATGCCGACGATGCCGACCTCGGCGTGCTCGAGTTCGCCGATCGCCTTCGCGCGCGGGAAGTCGTAGAGGAGTTCCTCGTCCTCGCCGAGCTTGTCGATCTCGTCGAGGATGACGATGACGTAGCCGCCGATCTCGTCGAGGCGCGCGTAGATGCGCTCCCAGAGAGTGTCGGGATGCGTCCCCTGCTTGAAGTGCTGGTCCGGGTAGAGTTCGTTCGCGAGATACTGGAGGACCTTGTACGTCGACGTCCGCTTGTTGCAGTTGACCGAGAGCGTCGTGAGCTCGACGTCGGCGCTCGCCGCCTCGTCCTCGAGGAACTCGATGACCTTCTGCGTCGTCGCGGTCTTGCCGACGCCCGTCTGCCCGTAGATGAAGACGTTGGGCGCACCGAACCCGTCGGGGATGTCCTGGAGGGCGGCGGCGTACTCCTGAATCTCCTCCTCGCGTTCGAGGATTTCTTCGGGAGTGTAGCCCTCCTTGAACGGCTCCTTGTCCCGGAAGATGTGATTCGACCCCTTGAACGGCGAGTCCATAGCCACGTCGTCACACTCCACCTACATTAACCCTCCCCTGCAAGTGTTCTAACTGTTCTAAGTGTTCCCGAAAACACCGGAACACACACCCCCCAGATTGTAAGTGTTCTTCGGCGAGAGAAGGAGGAGGCGGGGGGTAGATCGAGAGAAAGAGGGAGAAGAGAGAGCGGAGAGTGCGTAGGAGTCGATATCGAAATGGTGGCGTCCGAGACGAGAGATGGACCAAGACCGACGGGAACCCACGCCGAGAACGGCTGAAGCACGGTGCTACCGTACCACTACTAGACTAGATACTAGACTAGCATAGTAGTATTAGTCTTTTCTATTCCAGCAATATAGTCTATTGCTCCTATACGGTATTTACAGGCACTGTAAACGGTATTAAACACTTACAATTAGGAGGGTATCTTGGCCCGATATTCCGCGCCTTTAAGCTTATAGCTGATTTGCCCTCCCCACTGGGGGGTCGCCGTCTTTGCGCGCGGAACACTTACAATCTGGAGTGGGGGCGACGGCGGTGTTCGCGACCCAGCCTCGATTCCCTTTTCTCTCGAAAACAGTACTATCAACCTCTTTTTCTCCTCTTCTTGAACGCCGCCCTCCCCCTCGACGAAACACCAACCCGAGTTGTAAGTGTTCTTGACGTGCCGAACGGTCCCTATCGTTCGCTGGATCGACATCGCGTCTCTCGAAGCACGCGCCACCGCCCACGCTCTCGGTGACGGCGATTCACGAGTCGTGGGTGGCGACGATATCCGCGATGATCGCGGGGTCGTATCCCGCCCCGTCGGACGCCGTCGTGTAGCCGGGCCCGAACACGCGACTCCGGTCTTCGTCCGCGCGGATGCGCACCGAGTACGGTGCCTCAGTCCCGCGCGGGCACGAGTTCGAGCGTGATGTCGCTCCCGCCGTCCTCGCGTTCCTCGTAGGTGACGGCGCCGTCGTAGGCGGTGGTGATCCAGCGGACGAGCCAGAGGCCGAGACCGCTCCCGTGGTCGAGCGGCGTGACTTCGACGTCGCCGGTGAGGAGGCGGCGCTCCCGCTCGGGGAGCCCGGGTCCGTGGTCGCGCACCGTCAGCGCGACGACGCCGTCCGCGTGCTCGGCGCTGACGCGGACGCGCGGCGTCTGCGCGTCGGTGTGCCTGATCGCGTTGTCGACGAGCGCGGCAATCGCGCGGTCGAGGTGGCCGCCCGAGCGCACGGGCGGGACGTCGCCGATGTCGACGGTGACGGCCGCGTAGTCGACGAGCGGCACGTCGTCGAAGGCGGCCTCGACGGCGTCCGCGAGCGCGACCCCGTCGAGGTCCGGGTCGGCGTCCAGCACGTCCTCGAGGTCGCTCGCTTCCTCGACCATCCGGTCGAGCGCGAGCGTGCTCGTCCGGACTTCGCGTGCCGACTCGACGAGCGCCGGGTCCTCGACCGCTTCGGCGAGGTGCTCGGCGTGCTCGAGGAGGCTCTCGACCTCCTCGGAGAGGTTGTAGCGGAGGACGCGATTGAGGACGGCGAGCTCACGCTCGCGGCGGATCTCGTCCGTGAGGTCGGTGTAGAGGGCGAACCCGCGGTCGCCGCCGTCGTAGGGAATGCCGCGATAGAGGAGGGTCTTGAGGCCGTCCTCGGTGAGTCGGTCGACGATGGCGTAGTTCGGCTTGCCGGCGGCCGTCCGCCGGTCGAACCGGTCGCTCTCCGGCGCCCGGCCGGTCGGGACGATGAGGTCGTTCAGCGAGGCGCCGACGACCTCCTCGTGCGTGACGCCGAACGTCTCGCAGAACGCGTCGTTGACCAGCGACACGACCGGTTCCCCGTCCTCCAGTTCGAACGCGACGACGGCGTCTTGGACGTTCTCGAAGAGGTAGCGGAACGGCCCGGTGTCGCCGCGAACGTCGAGGGCGTGGGATTCATCCCCATTCATCGTCTCTCGATTTGCCCTTCCTGAAGATAATACTTCCGTACGTAGTGTTAAAACTGATTAAGGAACACGAAAACACAATATATGATGGAACAAAAACTCGATTGCCTTCTATATTGGGGTATTTGGGGACGATTGACCACTCTAATGTTCCGGGTTGTCGGCGCTCCGGTCGTCGCCGACTCACTCCACGCCGCCGTTCGCCGCCGAACACTCGTGTACCGGCACGAGCAGAAGGCTTATTCTCGCGGCCGAGCGACGACGAGCCACTGATCACGGTTGGCCCTCCCGACCTCCATTCGGACCGCGTTCGCGGCGCTTCGCGACGGCCTCGTCGACCGACTGCGTATCGACACGCGCGCGCTCGCTGCGCTTCGCGTCGCGCTCGGCCTCCTCCTCCTCGTCGACCTCGCGCTCCGCGCGCGCCACCTCTGCGCGTTCTACACCGACGCCGGCGTTCTCCCGCGCGCCGTGCTCGCCGACCTCTACCCGACCCTCTCCCAGTTCTCGCTCCACGCGCTCTCGGGGGACGCGTGGCTCCAGCTCACGCTGTTCGCGCTCGCCGGCGCGTTCGCGCTCATGCTCTGCCTCGGCTATCACACGCGCGCGGCGACGCTCGCGTCGCTTCTCCTCCTCGTCTCCCTGCACGCGCGGAACCCGCTCGTGTTGAACGCGGGCGACTCCCTGCTGCGTCGCCTCCTCTTCTGGGGGCTGTTCCTCCCGCTCGGCACGCGCTGGTCCGTCGACGCCGTCCACCGGGGCCCGACTCGCCAGCGCCTCGCCGGCGTCGCCAGCGTCGCCTCCGCCGGCCTCCTGCTCCAGGTCGTCGTCGTCTACGTCGTCAACGCGCTGTTCAAACACCGGGGCGAGCTCTGGTTGCGCGGCGACGCCGTCCGCTACGTCTTCTCCCTCCGCGAGTTCACCGTCCTCCTCGGGCCGGCGCTCGCCGGGCACGCGCTCCTCCTCACGGCCGCCGACTGGCTGTGGCTCGCGCTCATCGCCGCCTCCCCCCTGCTCGTCCTCGTCACCGGGCGCGCGCGGACGGCGCTTGCCGCGTGCTTCCTCGGCGCGCACCTCGGGATGCTCCTCACGCTCCGCGTCGGCGTCTTCCCGCTCGTCTCCGCCGCCGCGCTCCTCGTCTTCCTCCATGGGGGCGTCTGGGCACGCGTCGAGCGACGCGTGGCGCGTGTCGCCGCACGCGCCGGCGGCCGACGCCTCGGCGCGCTCGCCGGCCGCCTCCCACGGGCGCCCCGGCCGTCGTTCCGCCTCCCCGCCGCCGTCAGTCGCGTCGGACGGGCCGTCGTTCCGGTCGCCCTCTGCGTCCTCCTCGTCGCCGCGCTCGCGTGGAACGCGGTCGCGCTCGGCGCGCTCGACGTCGGCGGGTCGGACGAGGCGTCGGTCGCGCCCTCCGAGTACAGTTGGAACATGTTCGCGCCCGACCCGCCGCGCAGCGACCGCTGGTTCGTCGCGCCGGCGCGCACCGCGAACGGGTCGACGGTGAACGCGCTGACCGGGCGCGCGGTCACGTGGACGCCGCCCGACGAGTTCGCCGCACAGTATCCGAGCGCGCGCTGGCGGAAGTACCTCAGCAACGTCTGGAAGCGCGACGACGCCCGGCTCACGGGTGCGTACGCGGGCTACCTCTGCGAGCGCTGGAACGCCACGCACGACGCCGACCTCGTCGCAATCGACGTCGCCGTCGCTCGGCAGGCGACGCGGCTCTCGGGGCCCGAACCGATAGCCCACCGCACGCTCTGGAGCGGCCGGTGTTCGGCGACGCCGTGACGCTCGATGTGCGTCAGGCGTGCTCGGCTTCGCGGCCGTCCCCGTCGGGGACGAAGAACCGATAGAGCATCGCGGCGATGAGGACGACGTTGACGAACGTGAGCGCGACGACGAGGTCGGTGTTCGCCGCGAAGTAGACGGCGACCGGGAGGAGTGCGAGCAGCGCCAATACTGCCAGCCACTGGTGTGGGACGTCGGCCATAGGCATCGCTACTTCCGGGAGTAGATAAGGGCTGTCGGGCGTTCCTACGCGATGGGAAGCCTGAGTTAGGATAAGTGGATGCTGTCCTGATGTGCGAGTATGCGAACGCTACGACCACTCGCGGTGGGTGTGACGACGGCGAGCAGTGGGTCGATATCGGCCCGTGAGTGCGGTGCCTGAGCGGCGGTACAGCCGCCGGCGGTTCCTCCGCGACGCGTCGGCGGCCGCGGTGGCGCTCGGCGCGAGCACCGGCGTCGCGGCCGGCGCGTCACCGGACTACGGCGGCTGGTTCACCGACTCCGCGAAGGGGGGTGCCGTCGGGAACTACGACGGGACGACGGTCGACAAGACCGGCCAGGACTCCGTCACCATCGAGGTGGGCGCGCAGGGCAACGGCGGGCCGTACGCGTACGCGCCGCCCGCGGTCCGCGTCTCGCCCGGCACCGAAGTGACCTTCGAGTGGGTGTCGAACACGCACGACGTTCAGGTCGAGTCGAAGCCGTCCGGGTCGAGCTGGGAGGGGGTCGACTCCATCAAGAACGAGGGCTTCACGCACTCACACACCTTCGAGACGGCGGGCGTCTACAAGTACTACTGTACGCCCCACCTCTCGATGGGGATGAAGGGCGCGGTCGTCGTCGGCGGCTCCGGCTCCGGCGGCGGCGGGAGCCCCGAGTGGGGCGACTGGTTCACGGACGCCGGACGCGGCGGCGCCGTCGGGAACTACGACGGCTCGACCGTCGACAAGACCGGCCAGGACTCGGTCACCGTCGAGGTGGGCGCGCAGGGCAACGGCGGCACGTACGCCTACGCCCCGCCGGCGCTGAAGATTTCGCCCGGCACGGAGGTGACCTTCGAGTGGACGTCGAACACGCACGATATCCAGGTCGAGTCCGCGCCCTCGGGGACGAGCTGGGAGGGCGTCGACTCCATCAAGAACGAGGGGTACACGCACTCGCACACCTTCGAGACGAGCGGTACCTACCGCTACTACTGCACGCCCCACCTCTCGATGGGGATGAAGGGCGGCATCTTCGTCACCGGGAGCGCCGGCGGTGGCGGCGGTGGTGGCGGTGGCGGCCTCGTCCCCGACCTCAACTGGGGGAACGTCGCGTGGATGGCCGGCCCCTCCGCCGTCGCGGTACCGGCCATCGTCGCCTACCTCCTCTGGGACTACGGCCGCGCCGGCGCGTTCGACGACCTCTTCGAGCGCGGCGAGTCCGCCGAACCCCCGGCGACTACGGAGGCACCGCCCGCGACGCCCGAGCGCGAGATCGACCACGACGAGTACGACCCGTGGGGGACGGCGCTCCTGCTCGCCGTCTACTTCGTGATCATCTCGGTCGCGTGGGCGCTCATGTACTTCGTCGAATTCCTCGGAACCGGCCCGCACATCTTCGGCTAACACGATGGAAATACACAGACTCGAGAAGATCTGGATCGCCGTATCGCTGCTGTTCATCGTGGGGCTCATCGCCTCCATCGTCTACGGGGTCGCCGGCGTCGGCGTCGGCACCGTCGGCGACACCGGACAGCAACTCGACCCGTCCGCGCTCGACGACACGGAGTTCGCCGACCCCGGCGGGCACTGGGCGAGCGAGGACCACTACGTCGTCCACGTCGTCGCGCGCCAGTTCCTCTTCCAGCCGGGCACCCAGGAGCCGATCATGGTGCCCGCGAACACCACCGTGACCTTCTACGTCACGAGCCCGGACGTCGTGCACGGCTTCGACGTCGTCGGCACGCAGCTGAACACCATGGTCATCCCCGGACAAGTCACCGAGTTCACCACCGAGTTCGACGAGCCGAAGACGTACGGCATCGTCTGTCACGAGTACTGCGGCGCCGGCCACCAGAGCATGGCGGGCCAACTCGTCGTCGTGCCCGCCGACGCGATGTCACAGAACGCGACGGCGAGCGCTGACGCCGCGAACGCGAGCGCCGTGAACGCGTCCGCGCAGGCATCAATCGCGACGCCGGAGGTGCCGGCATGACGTACGTCGACGACTTCCCCGGGGAGGCGCGCGTCGTCCGCACGGCGTTCGCCATCGCGTTCGCCTCCATCGGCCTCGGCGGCGCGCTCGGCGTCCTGCAGGCGCTCTTCCGCACGGGCTACAGTCGCTCGCTCTTCTCGTCGGTCGACTACTACTCCATCCTCACCGCACACGGCGTGCTGATGGCGCTCGTCTTCACGACGTTCTTCATCGTCGGCCTCTTCACGTGGGGGGTCACGCGCAGCCTCGACACGGGCTTTCGCGACCTCCGATTCACGTGGGGCTGGCTCGGCCTCATGACGCTCGGCACCGTGCTGGCGTTCGTCACCATCCTCGGGGGTATCGTCGGCTTCATCCCGACGCACGCCGCCGTCCTCTACACGTTCTACGCACCCCTGGAGGCGAGCCCGACGTTCTACCTCGGCCTCGCGCTCCTCGTCGTCGGCTCGTGGGGCGCGGGCGTCGACTACGTCCTCGCGCTGCGCGACTGGCGCGCACAGAACCCCGACGAGCGCATCCCCCTACAGACGTTCATGGCGGTGGCGACGATGCTGCTCTGGTTCGTCTGCACGCTCGGCGTCGCCGTCGAGGTCGTCGTCTTCCTCCTGCCGTGGTCGCTCGGGCTCATCCCCCGCGTCGACCCGCTGCTGACGCGGACGCTCTTCTGGTACTTCGGGCACGCCGTCGTCTACTTCTGGCTGCTGCCCGCGTACTTCGTCTGGTACACCATCTTCCCGAAGATCTCGGGCGGCCGGCTCTTCAGCGACCCGCTCGCGCGCGTCGTCTTCGTGCTCTTCCTCGTGTTGAGCACGCCGGTCGGCGTCCACCACCAGTACGGTGACCCCGGGCTCTCGCAGGGCCTGAAGTTCGTGCAGATGACGAGCACGTACTTCATCCTCCTGCCGAGCCTCCTCACCGCGTTCACGGTCGTCGCGAGCATGGAGCACGGCGCCCGCCAGCGCGGCGGTAAGGGCCTCCTCAAGTGGCTGCGCGCGCTCCCGTGGGAGAACCCGTCCTTCTCCGGCATCGCGCTCGCCGGCCTCGCCTTCGCCGCGAGCGGCTTCGGCGGGATGGTGAACGCCGGGCTGAACGTGAACGCCCTCGTCCACAACACGATGTGGGTGCCCGGCCACTTCCACCTCACCGTCGGCACCGCCGTCGCGCTGACGTTCATGGCGATTACCTACTGGCTGCTCCCGCAGCTCACCGGCAAGCGCCTGCGCCTGCGGACGCTCGCCGCCGTCCAACCGTACCTCTGGTTCGTCGGCATGGTGTTCATGTCGAACGCGATGCACCGCGTCGGCCTCGCGGGCGTCCCGCGGCGCACCTCCGAACCCCAGTACGAGCAGGTGCTCTTCAACACCCCCATCGCGACGATGGGCGAGCTCCACCTGCAGACGGTGGGCGGAGCGTTCCTCCTCTTCGCCTCGCTGCTGTGCTTCCTCGCGGTCGTCCTCTCGACGTGGCTGGGCGAGCGCGGCGCCGAACCGCTCGCCGTCAACGGCCACATTCCCGAGGCGCTCTCGGGGCCGGAGCACAGCCCGCGCATCCTCGACGACTTCCGCGTCTGGGTCGCGCTGACGTTCCTGCTGTTGCTCATCGCGTACGGCCCGCCGCTCGCGGCGATGGTACAGAACGGCCTGTTCGCACCCGGAAGCGCCCCCATCCCAGTCTGACCATGACCGACCACGCATCCACCCCGAGCGACGACGCGGGCGACGCCGAGACCGAGAACGACGTCTGGAGTCGCCGGTCGTTCGTCCGCTACTTCGCACCGATCAGCATCGCCATCCCGGTCGTCGTCGAGACGGAGACCTTCGTCGGCCTCCTGCAGAACGACTTCGGCGAGGACAGCACGTGGGACGACCCCACCGGCGTCTCCGTGGGCATCGGCGGCGACCTCCGCCCCGACCTCGACACCCGGGAGAAACTCCAGAACGCCGCGCTCACCGAGGTCGAGGACGGCCGGCGCCTCCAGCTCGCGGTCGCCGTCCGCAACACCGCCGACGCGCCCTACCGCCTCGAACTCGGCGCCGTCACCACCGAGGGCGGCGACACCGTCGAGGGCGGCTACACCACCGACCCCGTCGCACCGGACGAGACGGCGTCCTTCACCGCCGAGTACGTCCTGCCGGCGGACGCGACGCCCGCGAGCGTCGAGACCACCGTCACCATCGGCAACCAGCCCTCCGAGAAGACCGTCCAACTCGCCCCGATACCGACCCAGTAACCCCCGATGTCCGACCAGACGCACTGCACGCTCTGCGACCTCCCGACGCCCGACCCCCCCGTCACGGACGACGGCGTCGACGGGTCGTTCTGCTGTCGGGGCTGTCTCGAGGTCGCGCGCACCCTCGACGACGCGGCCGTCGCGGACGCGGACCCCGAGGCCGTCCGCGAGGACCTGCGCGCGGACGCGGGCGACGACGCGGACGACTCGACCGACGTCCCCGAGACGGCGGAGACGGCGTACTTCGCAGTCGACGGCATGCACTGCGCGACCTGCGAGGCGTTCCTCGAGGGCCGTGCCGCCGACACCGAGGGCGTCCACGACGCCGCCGCGAGCTACGCGAACGACGCGCTGAAGGTCACCTACGACCCCGAGGCGGGCGAGCGCGAGGAGATCGCGGACGCGCTCTCCGGCTACGGCTACCGGGTCGCCGACGCCGACGAGGAGGCCGAGCGCGAGGAGACGCTCACGACGGGGATGCGCCTGCTCGCCGGCGGCTTCTTCGGCATGATGGTGATGCTCTGGTACGTCCTCTTCCTCTACCCCATCTACCTCGGCGCGGGTCCCGTCGTCCCGTTCTTCGACCCGCGCGGCGTCGGCGGCCAGTACCTCTTCTGGAACGTCGCCGTCCTCTCCGGGGCGGCGACGGCGCTCGCGGGCTACCCGGTCTTCCGGGGCGCGCTCGTCAGCCTGCGCGCGCGCCGCCCGAACATGGACCTCCTCGTCGCGCTCGCCGCGAGCGCCGCGTTCGTCTACAGCCTCGCCGTCCTCCTCACCGGCGGCGTCGACGTCTACTTCGACATCCCCGTCGTCATCGTCCTCGCCGTCACCGCCGGCGAGCACTGGGAGACGAAGGCGAAAGAGCGCGCGAGCGCCGGCCTCGCCGAGCGCACCGCCGACAGCGTCGAGACCGCGCGCGTCGCGACCGCCGACGGCATCGCGGAGCGCCCCCTCGAGCGCGTCGACGCGGGCGACTCGGTCGTCGTCGCGACCGGCGAGCGCGTCCCCCTCGACGGCACCGTCACCGACGGCGACGGCGCGGTCGACGAATCCCTCCTCACGGGCGAATCCACGCCCCGAGAGGTCGAACCCGGGGACGACGTCGTCGGCGGGAGCGTCCTCGTCTCCGGGGGCGTGACCGTCGCGGTCACGGACACCGAGAGCACGCTCGACCGCGTCGTCGCCACCCTCTGGGAGGCCCAGAGCACGCACGGCGGCGTCCAGCAGCTCGCCGACCGCCTCGCGAGCGTCTTCGTCCCGGGCGTGCTCGCGCTCGCGGCGTGCGCGTTCGTCGCGCACCTCGCGTTCGGTGCCTCCGCCGAGGCGGCGCTCCTCACCGCGCTCACCGTCCTCGTCGTCTCGTGCCCGTGCGCGCTCGGCCTCGCGACGCCGCTCGCCGTCTCGAACGCCGTCCGGAGCGCGCTCGCGCACGGCTCCATCGTCACCGACGCGTCCGTCTTCGAGCGCGGCGCCGACGTCGACGTCGTCGCCTTCGACAAGACGGGCACGCTCACCACCGGCGAGATGCGCGTCCACGAGGTCGCGGGCGACGAGACCGTCCTCGGGGTCGCGGCCGCGCTCGAACAGTACGCCGACCACCCGGTCGCGCACGCCGTCTGCGCGCACGCCGACGACGCGGCCGAGCACGCGGTCAGCGACGTCGAGCGCCACAGCACGGGCGTCTCCGGGACCGTCGACGGCGAGCGCGTGCTCGTCGGGCGGCCCGCGCTCTTCGAGAGCGAGGGGTGGTCGGTCCCCGACGCATTCGCCGAACGCGCCTCGAGCGCCGACGAACGCGGCCTCGTCCCGGCCGTCGTCGGAACCCGGGGGACTGCGCGCGCCGTCGTCCTCGCGGGCGACGACCCCCGGCCGGAGTGGGAAGCGGTCGTGGACGACCTCGCCGTCGCGCACCGCGTCGTCGTCCTCACGGGCGACGAGGGCGCGGCCGCCGAGCGCTTCCGCGAGCATCCGGGCGTCGCCGACGTCTTCGCCGGCGTCCCGCCCGAGGGCAAGACCGCGGTCGTCGACCGCCTCCGCACGGAGAGGACGGTCGCGATGGTGGGCGACGGGTCGAACGACGCGCCCGCGCTCGCCGCCGCCGACGTGGGCGTCGCGCTCGGCGACGCCACCGCGCTCGCCGTCGACGCCGCCGACGCCGTCGTCACCACGGACGACCTGCGCGCGCTCCCCGCGCTCCTCGGCGTCGCACGCGCGACCCGGCGGCGCGTCCGCGAGAACCTCGCGTGGGCGCTCTGCTACAACGCCGTCGCCGTCCCGCTCGCGCTCGTCGGCCTCCTCAACCCGCTCGTCGCCGCCGTCGCGATGGGCGCGTCCAGCCTCCTCGTCGTCGTGAACAGCACGCGCGCGCTCGCGAGCGACTCCCACGCCCGCCGCGGCCTCCTCGGCCGGGCGAGCGCGCTGGCGGCGCGCGTCCGACCCACCTGACCGCGGCGCCCCTCGGGAGCGTTCCCAGCGCGCGGGAACTGACGACGACGGTATGCCGACGCCGCGAGACACGTCGGGTATGGACGAGACCGACCGCCGGCGGATAGACGCACGGTCGCGGAGTGCGACGAGCGGCGAGTGGGAGGTGTTCGTTCGGGAGACCACCGAGGCGGCGCTCCAGCACGTCGGGAGCGTCACCGCGCCGAACGCGGACGTCGCACACGAGCAGGCGACGCGGCTCTTCGGGGCGGAACTCGCGGACGTCTGGGTCGCGCCCGCGACGGCCGTCACTCGCTTCGTCGCCGACGGCGTCGAGACCGAGGCAGGCACCGAGGGCGGCGCGCCCGCTGCGGGGGTGGAGGAGTCGTGATCTCCGTCAGCAAACTCCTCTGTGACCTCGACGCGGAGGGCGACGGCCTCCGCTACGACGACGCCGCGGACTCGGAGAAACCACAGATCGTCGAGGACCGAACGACGAAGCCCGTGGTCGTGTGGAACCTCACGAAGCAGTGTAACCTCTACTGCGAGCACTGCTACGCCGCCGCCGACACCGAGACCGCCGACGGCGAACTCACCACCGAGGAGGGCAAGCGCCTGCTCGACGACCTCGCGGCGTACGGCGCGCCGGTCGTCCTCTTCTCCGGCGGGGAGCCCTGCGTCCGTGACGACCTCGAAGAACTCGTCGCGTACGCGTCCGACCGGGGGATTCGGCCCGTGCTCTCGACGAACGGCACGCTCCTCACCCCCGACCGCGTCGCCGACCTGAAGGACGCCGGCCTCGCGTACGCGGGCGTCTCCGTCGACGGCCTCCACGAGCGCAACGACGAGTTCCGCGGGCAGGAGGGCGCGTTCGACGCCGCGATTCGCGGCATCGAGGCGTGTCTCGACGCCGGCATCAAGACGGGGTTGCGCTACACCATCACCCAGCACAACGCCCCCGACATGACGGACGTCGTCGACCTGCTCTACGAGAAGGGCGTGAATCGCTTCTGCTTCTACCACCTCGACTACGGCGGGCGCGGCGCGGACATCAGCGACGCCGACCTCTCGCGCGAGGCGACGCGCGAGGCCGTCGAGGAGCTCTGCGACCTCACGCGCGAGTACCACGCGCGCGGCGAGGAGGTGGAGACGCTGCTCGTCGGGAACTACGCGGACGCGGCGTTCCTCGTGGAGTACGCGCGCCGCGAGTACGGCGAGGCGAAGGCGCGCGCCGTCCACGACTACCTCCGGCGCAACGGCGGCGACCCGACCGGCGAGCGCGTCGCCGACGTCGACTACCAGGGGAACGTCCACCTCACGCAGTTCTGGCAGGGCTACTCGCTGGGCAACGTCCGGGACCGGCCGTTCTCGGCCATCTGGGAGGACGAGTCGAACCCCCTCCTCTCGGGGCTCCGCGAGCGCGAGGAGCACCTCTCCGGGAAGTGCGCGGACTGCCGCTACCGCGACGTCTGTCGGGGGGCGTCCCGACTCCGCGCGACCGCCGCGCACGGCGACCCGTTCGCGCCCGACCCGAAGTGCTACCTCACCGACGCCGAACGCGACGCGCCGACGACGCCCAGTGCGGGCGACTGACGACCTCAGGACCGCCGTTTCGACCGACGCGCCCCGTGGCCGCGATAGCCCACAATAAGGGCCCTCAATATCGGGGCTGGACAGCCATGTTCGTACGGCACGCACGCCTACCCGGGGAGGCGCGCTCGGCCCGCTCCAGTTCTGGTCACCCCCACCCAACTGGGCCGCCGCCGTCTCCCCCGTCCGACGACGCCGCCCTCGCTCGGGGGTACATCGAGCACAGCCGGTGCCCCCGACCGAGGCCCACGGCTGTCACACGATACCGCCGAGACGTATAGCCGTGGAGTATAGTTGTGTGGTGTAGCTATACCGAGTACCTATACCGTATTCGCACGCTCCGATCCGAGCGCCGCTCCGACACGCCGGCCCGCCCGATTCCGGGAGGCGCAGGTCTATACGGGACGCTCGCGATGCGCACACCATGCCGGAGTCAGTCACGGTCCACGAGGGAGTGACGTACGCCGAGCGCGAGAGCGGCGAACTGGGACTCGATCTCTACCGCCCGGCGGTCGAGGACCCACCGCTCGTCGTCTACGTCCACGGCGGCGGCTGGGTGGCGGAGACGCGCGCAAATATTCCTGATCCGGAACGCTACGCCGCCGAGTGGGGGTGTGCGATTGCGAGCGTGAGCTATCGCCTCCAGGAAGTCCCGGACGGGGCCGACGTCGAGGTGGACCCGTCGAACCCGACGCCGCGCGGCGCGTTCCCCGACCACTTCGTGGACGTGAAGGCCGCCATCCGATGGCTGCGCGCGCACGCCGACGACTACGGCTACGACGCGACCGATATCGCCGTCTGGGGGTCCTCGGCCGGCGGCCACCTCGCGCTGCTCGCGGGCACCGTCGACGACGTCACCGACCTCGGGGACGCCTTCGCGGACGAGCTGACGAAGACCGTCGCGCCCGACGCCTCCGGGGCGGTGCAGGCCGTCGTCAGCTGGTACGGCGTGAGCGACTTCACCGCCGTCGACGACGAGGGCGGCCCCGTCTCGCTCCTCTTCGGCGGGACGCGCGACGAGTACCCCGAGCGCTACGCGCAGGCGAGCCCCGTCACGCACGTCACCCCGGAGAGTCCGCCGACGCTGTTGATGCACGGCCGCGAGGACGAGATGGTGGCCGTCGAGCAGAGCCGGCGGTTCTACGACGCGCTCGACGACGCGGGCGTGAACGCGCTCCGCTACGAACTCCACGACCTGAACCACGTCTGGGTCGAGGACCTCGCGGATATCGAGTCCGAGCGCGTCGCGATGGACCTGCTCGCCGCGTCGCCGACGCACGCCCAGTCGGTCTACGAGGCCACGCACGTCCCCGAGGGCGGCACGCCGACCCGTCTCCTCGCCGACCTCCCGCCCGCCGGACCCGACGCAATCCGCCGCTTCCTCGAACGCACCGTCGGGTGAGTCGGCCCGCCGGGTAGCTCCACTCCAGCACGCTCCTCGACGGTGACTTCGGACATCCATGAGTGCAAATACAAAACAATACCGCTGAGTGAAACGAGCGTTCCGCGTCGTGGGACGAGACATCACAACCGGGGTAACGAACGGTAAAAGCCGTGACGAACCCCTCTGCCACCGTCGCGCTCGACGTGCTGCCGAATCGGAGCGGTAGCCCGCTGTTGACCGACCCGACCGACGCCATACCGACCGTCACGCGCCACCACGGGCACTCACGATGCTCTGCCGCGAGTGGCCGTCGCGGCGGCGCCGCACTCAGGTGTCGGCTCCCACTCCACGTGATTGCATAGATATAACCATACTGTTTGGATCGTCGATGGGCGCGTCGCTCGGTAGGAGTTATACTGCCACGCCGAGGGCGCGGCGGCCGTGGCACGCGACGGCGCCGCAGAGCCACGACTGAGCGGTGCTCCGGGGTGGACGTGACGGTTCCAGGCGACTCCGTGAGCGCGTCGGCGTCGAGTAACGCGCCGCTCACGAAAGTCTCACCGTGGTGCGAGCCTTCTTGTGTTCGCTCGCGATACCCCACGTATGCGACTCGCACGCGCACGGACCCCGGACGGTATCGTGACCGGCGCCTACGACGACGGCGTCATAGAGACGGAGCGCGAGACGTACGAACTCGGCGTCGACGCCGACCTGCTCGCGCCGACGCGACCCTCCGCGCTCTACTGCGTCGGCCGGAACTACGCGGCGACGCTCGACCAGATGGACTACGAGCGCCCCGCGCAACCCGACTTCTTCATCAAACCGCCCGTCTCGGTGCGCGGTCCCGAGACGCCGATTCCCTATCCGCGTTTCTCCGAGGAGGTCACGTACGCCGGCGAGCTCGCCGCCGTCATCGACGCCGAGTGTTCGAACGTCGCGGAATCCGAGGTCGACGACGTGGTGCGGGGGTACACCATCATGAACGACGTGGACGCGCTCGACCAGCCGGGACGCACCGCGCGCAAGGCCTTCGACGGCTCCGGGCCGCTCGGGCCGTGGATCGAGACGGACCTCGACCCTGCGGGTATCGACATGCGCACCGTCATCGACGGCGAGGAACGCCAGAACGCGAACACCGACCACATGCTCTTCTCGCCGCGCGAGGTCGTCTCCTTCCTCTCCGAGCGCGTCACCCTCAAACCGGGCGACGTCGTCGCGTTCGGCAGCCCCGCGAACCCCGGTGTGATCGAGCCCGGGAACGAGATCGAGATAACGTACGCGGGCGTCGGCACGCTCCGGAACACCGTCGCCGAGGCCGAAACCGAGGGCTGAGCGCCGCCCCCACGCGAACGCCTTCCCGAGCGGTGGCTCGTCTTCGAGTCCGTCACGACGGCGTCGCGGTCCGCGCCGCGCGCTACGCGAGCGACGTCGCGTCGAGCGCGTCGACGAGGATGTCGGCACAGCGCTTCCAGTAGTGTGGTGTGTGGCCGGCGTTGTGAGGGGTGACGAGGCAGTTGGAGAGGCCCCAGAGTGGGTGGTCGGCGGGGAGGGGTTCGGGGTCGGTGACGTCGAGGGCGGCGCTCCGGATGTCGTTGCCTCTGAGCGCGGCGACGAGGGCGTCGGTGTCGACGACGGGGCCGCGAGCGACGTTGACGAGCATCGCGTCGGTCGGCATGGTGAGGAAGGCCTCCTCGCCGACGAGGCTCTCGGTGGTGTCGGTGAGCGGGCACGCGAGCACCAGGTAGTCCGAGCGCGCGGCCGCGTCCAGCGTCTCGTCGAAGCCGACGACTTCGTCGGCGTTGCCGCCTTTTTCGGGGGTGTAGCGGACGCCGATGGTTTCGACGCCGAAGTCCCGGAAGCGGGCGATTATCTCCTCGCCGATGGGGCCCATGCCGACGACGGTGGCGGTCGAGCGCCGGAGTTCGCCGCCCTGGAAGTGGTTCCACTCGGCGCGCTCGGTCTGCTCCCACGCCCGCTGGAGGTTCCGGACGTCAGCCAAGACGTAGCCGAGTACTTGCTCGGCGATGTTCGGGCCGTGTACGCCCGAGGCGTTCGCGACGGCGACGCCCGCGTCCTCCAAGGCCTCCAGCGGCAAGTGCCCCGTCCCGGCGAACGTGCACGCGAACAGCTCGAGGGTATCGGACTCCGCGACGAGGGCGGGGTCGATTTGGAAGCCGGTCGCGACGCTCGCCTCCATGAGGAGCTCGCGCTCCTCGGCGGGCGTCCGTGCGAACTCGACGTCGAGGTCGGGGCGCGCCTCGCGTATCTCGGTGGCGTAGTCCGCCGGGTCGAGGCCGTGAATCTTCTGTCGGAGGACGACGACGTCCGTCATTCCTCCACCTCCCGGATCGTGACCTCAAGCATGCCGTCGCGGAGCGTCCGTTCCTCGATTGCTTTCAGCTCCTCCGCGCTCGCGTTTATCGACGCGAAGTGGTTGCCGGCGAGTTCGCCGGCCGGGCTCTTGAAGCACGTCGGCCCGCAGGGGACGAGGACCTCCTGCTCGTTCCGATAGCCCGGATAGAGCAGGAGGTCGCCCCGCGAGGGGTAGACCGTGTGGTTCTCCCGTGGAATCTCCGGCAGGTCGATCTCGTCGATGTTGATCCACGTCGCGATGCCGCTCCAGCGGACGTGCATCAGCTCCGACTCCAACGGAAGGAACTCCCGGACCGCCGCGACGGACTCGGGTGCGCGGTCTTCGTGCAGCTCTGCGGTGAACGTCGTGTCGTCGATTTCGATTGCTAACATTGGTGTTCTCTCAGTGGTCGTCAGTCGTTGCGAGGGTCGCCATCGCGTCCGCGAGCACGGCCGTCGCGGTGGTGCAGTCCGCCCAGTCCGCGCGCTCCTTCGGCGAGTGCGAGTGGCCGTTCTCGGACGCGACGAACAGGAGCGCTGCGTCCGTGACGTCGGCGACCTGCATCGTGTCGTGGCCGGCGCCGGAGTGGACGGCCGCCGTCTCGACGCCGCGTGTGCGCGCCGCGTCCGCGACGGTCCGCCGGCAGCGTTCGGAGAGCGGGGTCGGCGGGACGTCGTAATCGCAGTCGAACGCCGTCGAGACGCCGCGCTCGGCTTCGAGGTCGTCGAGTGCGCGCTTCACGGCGTCGAGTTGCGTCCGTATCTCCGGGCGCTCGACCGACCGGAGGTCGAGGCGGAGCGAGACCGACCCGGGAACGACGTTGACGGCGTTCGGCTCGACGTCGAGGCGGCCGACGGTGCCGACGGCGGTGCCGCTGCCGGTCGTGGCGGCGTCGGTCGCGCACGCCTCGACCGCGAGGACGAGCTCGCTCGCCGCCGCGAGCGCGTCCCGGCGTTCGTCCATCCCCGTCGTCCCCGAGTGGTCGGCCTCGCCCTCGATAGTGACGTGGCAGCGCGCCGTCCCCGTGATGTCGGTGACGACGCCGAGCGGGACGCCCGCGTCGCGGAGGCGCGTCGTCTGCTCGATGTGGAGTTCGAGCCACGAGTCCCACGCGCCCGCGTCGAGTCGACCGGTGCCCCGGTAGCCGGCCTCCGAGAGCGCGGCGTCGAGCGTGACGTCACCGTCCGAGAGCGCGAGCGTCTCCTCGACGCCGCGCTTCCCGCTCGCGACCGTCGAGCCGAGGACGCCGTCCGCGAAGCGCGTCCCCTCCTCGCCCGTGAAGCAGACGACGTCGAGTGGCCGCGACGGTGCGACCGCGCGGCGCTGGAGCGAGCGCACGGCTTCGAGGGCGGCGTAGACGCCGAGGACGCCGTCGAAGACGCCGCCGCGCGGCACCGAGTCGAGGTGACTGCCGGCGGCGACGGGCGCGGCGTCCGGGTCCGCGCTCGGCGGCGTCCAGCGCCCCGCGATGTTCCCGACGGCGTCCACGCGCACGTCGAGGCCGGCCGCCTCCAGTCGCTCGACGAAGTAGTCGCGCGCCTGCGCGTTCGCCGCGTCCGCCGGGAGCGCGGTTCGGCCGCGCCCTGCCTCGGCCTCGACCGCACCGAACGCGGCGGTTCGCTCCACGTCGCGTCGGAGCGCGTCGCCGTCGACGGCACTCTCGACGTTCACGTGTTCCCTCCCCGCGCGCCCCACTCCGGGACGTCCCGTGCGCGGAACTCGCCGTAGCCGGGGTCCGCCGTGACGCCGGACTCGTCGGCGACGCGTTCGCCCCGAACGTACGTCGCCATCACGCGCCCGGTGACCTCGCGGCCCTCGTAGATCGAGTAATCCGCCTTCGAGGCGTTCTCCTCGGCCGTGATGGTGTACGACTCGTCGGGGTCGAAGACGACGAAGTCCGCGTCCGCGCCGACGGCGAGCCGACCCTTCCTCGGGAGGCCGAACGTCGCCGCCGGCTTCGCGCACATCGCGCGCACGAGGAACCCGTAGGAGTGCCCGCGTTCGTTGACGGCCTCGTCGTGGAAGACCGGGAGGCTCGTCTGGAGGCCGTTCACGCCGAACGAGCACTCCCACCAGTCGTCGACGGTCTTCTCCTCGCGCGTCGAGGCGACGTGGTCCGTCGAGACGACGTCGAGCGTCCCCTCGCGGAGGTACTCGAACATCGCGTCGACGTCGTCGGCGCGTCGAAGCGGCGGCGACTGGAGCGCGAGCGTCCCCTGCTCGGCGTACGCGTCCTCGGTGAGCGTCGCGTAGTGCGTGCAGGTCTCCCCACGGAACTGACTGCCGTCCTCTCGGACGGCCGCGAGCTCCGCCGCGGCCGCGCGCGAGGACGTGTGGATGCCGTAGTACTTGCAGCCGGTCGAGTCGGCGAGCGTGACCGCGTCCGCGAGCGCCATCGCCTCCGCGTAGTCGGGGCGCGCGCCCGGGTAGTCCACCGGGTCGCCCCGCCCCTCGCGGCGCCGCTCTTCCGTGAGGGCCTCGCAGACGGCGGCGTCCTCGGTGTGGAGGACGGCGACCGCGTCGCGGTCGGCGAGCTCCTCGAACGCGAGCCGGAGGAAGCCGTTCGAGACGCCGATGTCGTAGGCAGTGAAGAACTTGACCGTCGGGACGCCGGCCTCGATGAGGGCATCGAACTCCTCGAACACGGACTCGTCCTCGGCCGTCACGGTCGCGTGGAGTCCGTAATCGACGTACGCGCCGTCGGCCTTGCGCTTCTGGCGCTCGATGGCGTCGAGTAGCGACCCCTCGTCCGCCCAGACGGAGCCGTCCGCGCCGTACTCGCGCTCGCCCGTCCACGTCTGCCACGCGAAGTTGATGACGGTGGTGACGCCACCGCGCGCCGCGGCGGCCGTCCCCGTCTCGTAGCTGTCGATGGAGTTGAAGCCGTCGACGTGGACGTGCGGGTCAACGACGCCCGGCATGACGAGGCGGCCGTCGACGTCGAGCGTCCGCTCGGCGGCCGGGAGTCGGTCCGGGTCACCGACCGCGACGATGGTCCCGTCGTCGACCGCGAACCCCGCCTCGCGGAGGCCGTCCACCGTCGCGAGCGTCCCGCCGACGACGGTCAGGTCGACGCTCACGACGCGTCCCCCGGCGTGGTGTTTGCGGCGTCGAGAAGCGCGTCGAAGCCGTCGGTGTCGTCGTCGTACGCGATGCAGTTGACCGCTACGTCGTTCACGTGTCGTGTGTCTGGCTGGCGCATCGAGCAGTCCTCGGTGGCGTGTGGACAGCGCGGGTGGAGGCGACAGCCCGACGGGACGTCCCGTGGGCTCGGCACCTCGCCGCGCAGCGGTTCGCTCTCGGGTCTGTACGCTTCGTCGGCCGCCGACGTCACGGGAATCGAGGAGAGGAGCGCGCGCGTGTAGGGATGGCGTGGGGACTCGAAGAGCTCCGCCGTCGGTCCTTGCTCCTGGATCTCCCCGAGGTACATCACGGCCGTCTCGTCCGCGAAGTTCCGGACGAGCGAGAGGTCGTGCGTGATGAAGAGGTAGGTGAGGCCGAGTTCCGCTTGGAGGTCCGCGAGCAGGTCGACGATCTTCGCCTGCACCGAGACGTCGAGCGCGCTCGTCGGCTCGTCGAGCAACAGGAGCTGTGGCTCGACGGCGAGCGCTCGCGCGATGTTCACGCGCTGTTTCTGACCGCCGCTCAGCTCGTGGGGGTACTTGTGGAGGTACTCGTCCGTGAGGCCGACGCGCTCGAGCATCTCGCTCACGCGTGCCTCGCGCTCCTCGCGCGGGACGCCCGTCGCCTTCAGCGGGACGAGCAGCGTCTTCCGAATCGTCCGCCGCGGGTTCAGACACGACGTCGGGTCCTGGAAGACGAGCTGGATCTCCGAGCGAATCGTCTCCACCTGCCGGCGGATCGGGTTCGTGATGTCCTCGCCCTGATAGCGGATGAGGCCGTCCGTGGTCTCGTGGATGTCGATGATGGTCTTCGCGACCGTCGACTTCCCGCTCCCGGACTCGCCGATGAGCGCGAGCGTCTCGCCCTCGTCGATGCTGAACGAGACGCCGTCGACCGCCTTCGCCGGCGGCTCGTCCGTGAGCCAGCCGCCCGACGCGAAGTGCTTCTTGAGGTTCTTCACCTCGAGGACGGGCGCGCTCATCGCTCTCCCCCCGTGCGCTCGACGGACGCGTCCGTCTCGGTGTCGTCCGACATCAGCCGGCGCTTCGTCTCCGCGACCGTCGGCGTCGGCCCGTCGTCGACGTGGCGCACGCAGGCCGCGTGCGCGTCCTCACCGAAGTCGGTACGCGGCGGCTCCGCGCCCCGGCAGTCGTCGTCCGCGTACGGACAGCGCGGGTGGAAGCGACACCCCGAGGGCGGGTCGGTGTACTCGGGCACCGAGCCGTCGATTCCGCCCGCCATCGGCTCGCCGGAGAGCCGGGGGATGGACGCGATGAGGCCCTGCGTGTACGGATGGCGGGCCTCGGTGAATATCTCCTCCGTCGGCGCCGACTCGACGATGCGGCCGCCGTACATGATGTATATCCGGTCGCTGATCTGGCGCGCGACGCCGAGGTTGTGCGTGATCATCAGGACGCTCATGTCGCGCTCGGCAATGACGTCCGTGAGGAGCGAGAGGATCCTGTCGTGGACGGTGACGTCGAGCGCGGAGCCGGGTTCGTCGGCGATGAGGAGGTCCGGCTCGTTGAGGAGCGCCTGCGCGATGAGCGCACGCTGGCGCATCCCCCCGGAGAGCTCCGACGGATAGCTGTCGATGACGGCCTCCGGGTCGGGCATCTGCACCTCGCGGAGCATCTCGAGGACGCGCTCACGCGCCGCCGACCGCTCCGAGCCCGAGTGCCGCCGGCGGAGGTAGGAGAGCAGCCCCGCGTCGTCGCTCCCACCGAACTGCGCGGTGTCCGTGAGCTGCTCGCCGACGGTGAAGACGGGGTTCAGACTCGAGAGCGGGTTCTGCGAGACCATCCCGAGGCGGTCGCCGTTCAGGTCGTCGCGCTCCGCCTCGGAGAGCTCGCGCAAGTCCATCCCGTCGAACTCGACGTCGCCGTCGACGTGCGCGGGCGGCTCGTCGAGCAGGCCGGTGATGGCCTTCGTCGTCACCGACTTCCCACAGCCGGTCTCACCGACTATCGTCACGACTTCGCCGCGCTCGACGCGGAGGTCGACGTCGCCGACGACGTCCGCGTAGCCGTCGAACCCCTCGAAGCCCACGGAGAGGCCGCTGACGTCGAGGAGGGTGTCGTCGCTCACTGTTCCACCTCCACGTCGAAGAGGTCGCGCAAGCCGTCCCCGAGCATGTTGAACCCGATCACGAGGACGAAGATGGCGAACCCGGGGAAGACGCTGATCCACCATTCGCCCGGCAGGTACTGCGTCCCGTTCGCGACCATCGTCCCGAGACCGGGCTGTGGCGGCTGGACGCCGAGCCCGATGAACGAGAGCGACGCGCCCGTGAGGATGACGATACCGGCGTCCAGCGTCACCTTCACGAGGATCGGCGAGAGGCAGTTCGGGAGTATCTCGCGAAAGAGCACGTGGGGCGTGCCCGCGCCCGCGAGCTCCGCGGCCTGCACGTACTCCTCGTCGCGTTGGCCGGCCGCGAGTCCGCGCGCGAGACGGGCGTACCACGTCCACCAGAGCGACGCGACCGCGAACATCGCGACTTCGAGCGTCGGCTCGAACGCCGACGCGATGGCGAGCGCGAGCACCAGCGGCGGGAGCGCGAGGAAGGTGTCCGTCACGCGCATGATCACCGTGTCGACCCAGCCGCCGGTGTAGCCGGCGACGAGGCCGAGCAGCACGCCGACGGGGACGCCGATTCCGAGCACGACCGCGACGAGCAACAGCGAGATGCGGTAGCCGTAGATGACGCGCGTGAGGATGTCGCGGCCGGCGCTGTCGGTCCCGAACGGGTGGGCGAGCGTCGGGGGCTGGTAGGCGTTCGCGAAGTCGGTGAAGGAGCCGACCTGTGCCGGGTAGGGCGCGACGTACGGCGCGAAGACGGCGGCGAGCACGACGACGGTGACGATGCCGAGCCCGACCATGCTCATCGGCTGGTTCGCGAAGCGGCGATACGACCGGTACCAGAGTTCGCGTCTCGCCGGGGAAACGAGCCGGTCGAGAGCGTGTGAGTGGTCGGTGTCAGTGCTCATGTCGTATCACCCGTGAGGTCGATGCGGGGGTCGAGGACAGCCATGACGGCGTCGACGAGGAAGTTCACGGCGACGAACGCGACGCCGATGAGCATCGTCACGCCGACGACGGCGTTCACGTCCGAGGTGAGGACGGACTGGACGCCGTACTTCGCGACGCCCGGCCACGAGTAGACGATCTCGATGATGAACGCGCCGCTGAGGAGCCACGCGTACTGGAGGCCGAGGATCGTCAGCGTCGGCACGAACGCGTTCTTCAGCGTGTACTTGTGCGTCACCATCCACGACGGCAGTCCGAAGCCGCGCGAGGCCACGATGTAGTCCTTGCCCTCGACGTCGATCATGCTCGAGCGCGTGATGCGTATCACCTGCCCCATCCCGCTGAACGACAGCGCGAGCGCGGGTAGCAGCAGATGACCCCAGACGTCGACGTGTGCCGCGAACGCGCCGGCGAGCAGGGTGTCGAGCAGGTAGAAGCCCGTGACGCGCGTGAACTCGGCGGCGGCCGCCGAGGAGACGCGGCCCGTGATCGGGAACCACTGGAGGAAGTAGCCGAAGGCGAGCTGGAAGAGGATGCCGATGAAGAAGCTCGGCACGCTCACCGTCGAGAACGCGAACACGCGCGTGAGGTTGTCGAGGCGTCCGCCGTGGTTGACGGCGGCGAGCACGCCGAGCGGCACGCCGAGACCAACCATGAGTGCGAACGCGACGGTGATGAGTTCGAGCGTCGCCGGGAGCTTGAACATGAGGTCCTGCACGACGGGGTTCTTCGTCTGGAGGCTCTGCCCGAGGTCGCCGACGAGCAGGCGGCGCATGTAGTCGGCGTACTGGAGGGGCAGGGGTTCGTTCAGCCCCATCTCGGCGGCGAGGCGCTGGACCTGCTCCTCGCTCGCCATCGCGCCGAGCGCCATCCGCGCGGGGTTCCCCGGGAGGACGCGCGAGATGACGAAGATGAGGACGGACAGCCCGAGCAGGCTGACGACCATCCCCGAGAGGCGTTGTGCGACCTGCTTCGGGTCGATCATTCGGTCGCGTGGAGGTCACGGAAGGTGTACTCGAAGCCCTGTGCCGGGCGGAGCGTGAGCCCCTCGACGTCGTTCTGGAAACCGATGGTCTTCACCGTGTGGTAGAGGTGCATGTCACAGTAGAGCTCGGCGAGAACGCTCTGGAGTTCGCCGTAGATCTCGGCGCGCTCCTCGCGATTCGGCGTCCGGCGCGCCTCCTCGATGAGCGAATCGACCCGCTCGTTGTCGAGGTGCTCCATGCTCATCCACGTGTTCGCGGCCTCCGAGTGGAACTGGTTGTAGAACATCGAGTCCGCCGAGGGGTACGTCGGGACGTAGAACACCTGACTGGTGTGGGGCGTCTTCTCCGGCGTCGTCGCGAGCTCGGTGATCGTCCCCCACGTCTGCGGGTTCAACTCGACGTCGATGCCGATGTCCGCCATGTTGTCCTTGAAGAGGAGCGCGATGCGCTCCTGGAAGGCGTAGGAGGACGTGAACGTGTTCGTGATCGTGATGTCGCCCTCGGTGTAGCCGGCGTCCTCGAGCACCCGCTTCGCGCGCTCGGGGTCGTAGGACGGCTGGAGGACGTCCTCCTTGTGCGCGCCCCACGTCGGTGGGAGCGGCCCCTGCGCTTTCTGCATGTCGGGGCGGATATCCTCGACGACCTGCTCGTAGTCGAAGCCCCACGCGATGGCCTCGCGGACGGCCGGGTCGTCCGTCGGCGGTTTCTGCGTGTTGATCTTGTTGTAGAGCAGGCCGAACGTCGGAATCTTCTCGACGCGGGCGTGGTCCATCTCCTCGATGGCGCCGTACGTCTGGGAGCTCTGATACTGGCCGGTCATGTCCAGCGTCCCGTTCTTCATCCGGGTGAGGACGGTCGAGTTCTCGGTGATGATCTCGACCTCCACCGTCTCGAACGCCCCGTCGGGGAAGCTCTCGAAGTAGTCGTCGTACTTCGAGAAGGTGATGCCGGTGCCTCGCGTGAACTCCTCGAGCGCGTACGCGCCGGAGCCCGCGTCGTTGTCGTTGATGAACGCCTGCCCGTAGTCGCCGCGCTCGCCGTACTCGCCGTCCTCGAGGTTGTTCATCACGAGGTCCTTATCGACGACGAAGACGAGGACGAGGATGGGGAGGAACGGCGTGTACGGCCGGTCGAGTTCGAACGTGATCGTCCGCTCGTCCTCGACGGTGATGTTCTCCTTCGAGAGCACGCCGGTCAGGAGCGAGGAGTAGCCCTGTCCGAGGTCCATGAAGCGCTCGACGGTGAACTTCACGTCCTCGGCGCTGACCGCGTTCCCGCTGTGGAAGGTGGCGTCGTCGCGGAGCGTGAACGTGTACGTCGTGCTGTCCTCCGAGACCGTCCAGTCGCTCGCGAGGTGCGGCTGGATCGTCCCCTCGCTGTCCGGGAAGACGAGCGGATCGTAGAGGTTGACGAGCGCCATCGCCTGCACGTAGTCCGTCCCCTTCGCGGGGTCGATGGTGCCGAGGCGCTGGGAGATGTTCGCCGTGAGCGTCGAGCCGCCCTGCGCCGTCGTCGTCCCGTCGGCGCTCGTCGTGGTGTCGGCTGACACGTCAGAGCCCGCGTCGCTCGTACAGCCGGCGAGGCCGGCGGCGCCGACGGCGCCGAATCCGGCGAGGAAGCCACGCCGCGACCGCCGCGACGTGAGGGTGCGGGGGTCGATCCGGCCGCCGTCTCCAGCGTCGCTCATTGCACACCCCCAGTAGTTCCGAGTCCAACGGTGAAACAAGGGTTAACACTAGAGTATTCGCGGCTATCCGCCACTTCTTCGACGTATGAGCTCACTTCGAACACATTAGCGAACTCTCGGCCAGTAGTTGAAAAGCCTTACGCAGCGTCTGTAATAACAGACCCCGGCCGTGTAATCTCATAATATCCGATGCACGAATATATACTCCTTATACTGCCGCTCGTGGGCCCGACCGGGCCTCCACCGACGGGTGCTTTCGTTCGGCGATTTCGAACGGGGGCACGACCCGCTGGCGCCGCCGCGTCCAGAACGACGCTCTTTGAGGGGTGCTTGTCCGATAATAATCCATAAAACAACCCGTATGTTTTGTATTTGGTCGCGTATGGTTGAGGTAGCCGAACATTGATATGCATGCAGTTGCTCGGAGTGCGTATGAGCACGAACGACGGGAATGACGGTCCGCGGACGCTGAAGACCGTCTCTGTCGCGGCGGACGTCGTCGAGGCCGTGCGCGAGCGCGGGAGCGTCGGCGTCACGGAGCTCGCGGAGTACCTCGACCTCTCGAAGAGCACGGCCTACATCCACCTGAAGACGCTCGAGGAGAACGGCTTCCTCGTCCGGCGCGACGGAGCGTACGAGATCGCGTTCAAGTTCTTCGTGCTCGGTGAGTACGCCCGCAATCGGAGTCCGCTCTACCAGTACGGGAAACCCGAGGTGGACGAACTCGCCGAGGAGACCGGCCAGTACACGCACATCGTCACCGAGGAGAACGGCTACGGCATCAACCTCTATCAGGTGAAGGGCGAGACGAGCATCAGCGACGACTACCAGTCGGAGAAGCCCCAGCACCGCGACCACCTCCACTACACGGCCTCCGGGAAGGCCATCCTCGCCTACCTTCCCCGCGAGCGCGTCGAGGACATCGTCGCCAGTCACGGCCTCCCCGCGCACACGGAGCACACCATCACGGACCCCGACGAACTGTTCGAGGAACTCGCGGCGATCCGCGAACGTGGCTACGCGTACAACGACGGCGAGGAGATCGAGGGGTTCCGGGCAATCGGCGCCCCGATTCGCAACCCGGAGGGGGAGGTTCTCGGATCGCTGAGCGTCTCCGGCCCGGCGAGTTTCATGCGCGACGAGCGCTTCCGCGACGACCTCCCGGAACGCGTCACCCGCGCCGCGAACGTCATCGAGGTCAGCCTCAACATGAACAGTCACGCCTGACTCCGCGCGTTCGCGATAGCCGAACGGCCTCCTGCCGCTCGCGGCGCCGGTAGCCTGACGGGTATATCCATGTAAAAATAGTGCATCGCGTCACCCCCACAGCGGGCGTATTCGGCGGCATTCACGGGTGAACCCCCGATACGGCGAACGCGTCGCCCTGTGGTTCCCTCTCGCACGGCGCGAGCTTCGTTCGCCTATTTCGGACGCTCCCTGCGGAGTAGCGATTCGGGCACTCCGCGCCGTCTCCCCCACGATGTCCGTCGGTGCACACGCGGCGCTCGAACGCGACGCACGCGCGTCTCCGCGACGCCGCGACGCGGTGGTCGGACGCGAGGGCGCGCCCCTACTCGACGGTGTGTTCGGGCGTCTCGCCGTCGAGGTACGCCTCGAGCTGCGAGGCGATGATGCGCGGGCCGCCGAGGACGGCGTCGCGCGTCGAGCCGGCGACGTGCGGCGTCAGGACCACACCGTCGAGATCGAGGAGCGGGTGGCCGTCCGGAATCGGCTCCTCCTCGAAGACGTCGAGTGCGGCGCCCGCGATGTCGCCCTCGGCGACGGCGTCGACGAGCGCGTCCGTCTCGACGAGGCCGCCGCGCGCGGTGTTGACGAGGAAGCCCGCGTCGTTCATCGTCTCGAACTCCTCGCGGCCGAGCATCCCCTCGGTCTCTTCGGAGAGCCGAACGTGGAGCGTGACGGCGTCGGACTCGCCGAGCAGCCGGTCGAGGGCGGCGGGCTCCGCGCCGCGCTCGCGGATCTCCTCGTCGTCCACGTACGGGTCGTGGACGAGGAGGTCGGGGTCGAAGCCAGCGAGGCGGTCGGCGACGCCGCGGCCGATGTGCCCGAAGCCGACGATGCCGACCGTCGTCGTGCGGACGTCCGGCGGCAGCTCGTCGGGGTCGAAGACCTGATTCCACTCCCCGCCGGAGAGGTCGGCGTGGTTGAACGGAATCTCGCGGAAACGCGAGAGGAGCATCGACACCGCGTAGTCCGCGACGGCGTCGCGGTTCCGTCCGGGCGCGTGGAGGACGGTCACGCCGTGCTCGCGGCAGGCCTCGACGTCGACGTTCTCGGTGCCGCCGCGCGCCGCCGCGACCACCGAGAGGTCCGCGCCCTCGACGAGCTCGCGCGACACCGGGGCCTTGTGAACGACGAGGCCGTCCACGTCGTCGAGGTTCGCCGCAATCGCCTCCGTGTCGTAGCTGCCCGGCCCGTCGGCCTCCATGTCCATCGTGACGTTCCGGAACTCGGTGGGCGTGGCGTCGCCCATCCAGTCCATCCGCTCGAACGTCACGCCGCGCGACTCGAGGCGGCCGAGGGCTTCGTACATGTACTCGCTCGGCTGCTGTGGGTCACCACAGAGTAGTAACTTCATCGTCCTACTGTGTCTCGTCTAGGGTCTTGAGTGTTTCCCACGGCTCGGCCATCGCGTCCGCGATCTGCGAGAACGCCTCGCCGAGCGTCCGATACTGGGACTCCGTCGCCGGGTCGGGGTCGTAGCGGGCCGCCGTGCCGACCGCGCGCTCGACCGCCGCGTCGGCGTCCGGATAGACGTCGGCGGCGACGCCGCCGCAGAGCGCCGCTCCGAGCGCCCCCGTCTCGCGCTCCGAGGGCACCTGTACCGGTCGCGTCGAGATGTCCGCGACCATCTGCGCCCACGTCGCGCTCCGCGCGCCCCCGCCGGTCAGCCGGATCGCGTCGAGGTCGGACGTGATCGCGTCGAGTCCGCGCGCCTGCGTCACCGCGATGCCCTCGTAGACCGCCCGAAGCATGTGCGCGTCCGTGTGTTCGAGGCGGAGGCCGTAGAATCCGCCCGTGCTGTTCGGCGCGTCCGTCGCCCCCTCGAGGTAGGGGTGGAAGACGAGGCCGTTCGCGCCCGGCGGAACGTCCTCGATGGCCTCCTCGTAGACGACGTACGGGGAGACGCCGCGCTCTGCGGCCTCGCGGCGCCAGTCGCTCCCGCAGTTCTCGACGAACCACTCGAGGCAGGCCGCGCCGGCGCGCACGCCCTCGTAGCGCAGCCACCCGTCGAGGTAGCGACGCGGCAGGCCGGCGTCCCCGTCGGCGGGGTCGTCGAGGACGGCGACGCTCTGGCCCCACGTCCCGAGGATGACGAGGCCGTCACCGGGTTCGACGATGCCCGCGCCGAGCGTGCACGCGGCGACGTCGTGGAGTCCCGTGGCGACCGGCGTCCCCTCGGGGAGTCCGGTCCGCTCGCTCGCCGCGGCCGTCACCGTCCCGCAGGCGTCGGTGCTCGGGACGACCGGCGGTAGGGCGTCGAACGCCGCCTCGACCTCGAGCGCCGCGAAGACGCGCTCGTCGTAGTCGCCGTCCGGCCCGTAGAAGACGCTCCCCTCGGAGGGGTCGGTGACGCGCTCGCCGGTGAGCCGGTGGGTGAGGACGTCCTTCGAGAACAGCACGGTGTCGAGGCGCTCGTAGGTCTCGGGGTCGTGTTCGCGGAGCCAGACGAGGAGGCTGAACGGGTCCGCGCCGAACGGCTCCCAGCCGAGGCGCTCGGTCGCCGCCTCGCGCTGTGCGTCCGAGAGCGCGTCGAGCGCGCGGCTGTCCGTGGACTTGATGCCGCAGACCGGCTCGCCGTCGGCGTCGACGCCGTAGAGGCCGTGGCCGTGCCCGGCGACGCCGACGCCCGCGATGGCGTCCCGGCTGACCGCGTCGTCCGCGACGACCGCCGCCGTCGCCTCGCAGACGACGTCCCAGAGGCGGTCGTGGTCCTGCTCGTCGCGCCCGCGCGCCGCCTCGGCCGTCGGCGTGTCCCGGGACGCGCTCGCGAGCGCCGCGCCCGTCGGGTCGAACGCCGTCACCGTGACGTTCGTCAGCCCCGCGTCGATGCCGACGAGGACGGGCTCTGTCTCGCTCATCGCGTCCCGTGCAGGCTCTCGCCCGCGCTCCCGGTCAGCTCACAGAGGTCGGCCATCACCGACGCGATGCGGTCCCGGACCTCCTCGGAGACGACGTGCGGGTGGAACTGCGCCTTCTCGGGCGACCAGTCGCTGTCCGCGAAGAACCCGTCGCGGTCGTCGGGGACGCCCTCGGGCGGGCGGATCGCGTCCGCGTGCTCGTGGTAGAAGTCCGCTTGCGTGCGCGCGAACTCGTACTGGTAGCGCGTGTTCTTGTTGAACTTGCAGACGCCAGCATCGAGCAGCTCGCGGATGCGCTCGTCGGAGAGGCCGGAGGCGCCGTGGACGACGAGCCCGGTCTCGTGACCGGCGTCCCGGAGCGCGGCGTCGATGTCGGCGGCGAGGTCGGGGCGGACGTCGAGGTCGCGCCCGGACGCGACGCCGTGCTGGGTGCCGATGGACACCGCGAGCAGGTCGACGCCCGTCCGCTCGACGAACTCGACGGCGTCGTCGGGGTCCGTGTAGAAGGCCTCGTCGTCCGGCGTCTCCGTGCCGCCCTCGACGCCGGCGATGCGGCCGAGCTCCGCCTCGACGAGCACGTCGTCGCCGACGCGGTCGACGGCGTCCGCGACCAGTTCGACGTTGCGCTCGAAGGCCTCGTCGGAGGCGTCGACCATCACGGAGTCCGGGACGCCCGAGTCGAGCGCGGCCTCGAGGAAGCCGGCGCTCTCCGGGAGGTGGATGTGGTCGATGTTGCAGTAGACGTCGACGTCGTAGCGCGCGGCGAAGGCGTCGAGGCACGCGCCGAACACGCGCACGCCGGCGGCCGGGTCGCCGTCGCCGAAGAACGCCGCCTCCTCCTCGCCGAGTTGGACGACGAGGTCCGAGCGCGCGCTCGCGCTCCCCCGCAGGAGGCCGACGAGCACCTCGAAGTGGGTGACGTTGCTCGCGAAGAACCCGTATCGCCCGTCCCTCGCGTGCGCGTAGCACTCGCGGAGCGCCGTGGCTGAGTCGTGGGGCATACCGGATACTGGACGGCGGGGTAAATGACTCTTGTTCCTCGGGCGTCCGACACGTCGAGCGCGACGCCGCGTGATTGTTTTCGGCCGTCCGTCCGGGGAACGACGGCCGAGCGCCCACGACCCATCCGCCCGACCGCCACCGCCGGACCCGGTGTCCGAGTTTCGGACGGCCCTGCACGCGTCGGCACTCGACCGGCCGCGCTCCCGATGGCCTGTCCCGACCGCTCGTTACGAGCATAGCGCTGTAAACCCCGCACCGTGATTATTTCTGGTCGGTTTCCGTTGATATATGGTTCTTTGAGGAGGATGCACCGACCGACGGGTCGCGGCCGCCTCGGGAGCAAAGGTATATTCGCGCGGGAGTCGATGCGAACGTATGCTCCCCGAACGCCGGAAGCGGACCATCGTCGATCTGGTCAACGACCGGGACGGCTGCTCGGTCGCCGAGTTAGCCGCCGAGATCGGCGTCTCGGAGACGACCATCCGGCGCGATCTCCGCGACCTCGAGGAGCGCAGTCTCCTCGAGCGGACGCACGGCGGCGCGACGCCCGTCATCAGTCACGGCCGCCCGTACGAGACGCGACGCGTGTACAACGTCGAGGAGAAGCGCGCCATCGCCGAGCGCGCCGTCGAGGAGGTGCGCGACACGCAGGTTGCGTTCTTCGACAGCGGGTCGACGCTCATCGAGGTGGCGAAGCAGGTGCCCGAGGACCTCTCGCTGACCGCCGTCACGCGCATGCCCGCCATCGCGCACGAACTGTCCGAACGCGGCCACGAGACGCACCTCACCGGCGGGACGTATCGGCCGGACGGCCACGACTGCGTCGGCCCGTGGACGGACGAGCGCGTCCGGCAGACGAACGCGGACGTCCTCTTCTTGGGAACGGACGGCGTCGACCGCGACGGTCTGAGCGCCCGCGACATGCAGCAGTCGCAGGCCAAGCGCGCGCTCATCGAGAACGCGGCGCGCGTCGTCCTCGTCGCCGACCACTCGAAGTTCGCGGAGAGCCACGCGTTCCGCGTCGCGTCACACGACGCGATAGACCTGCTCGTCACCGACGGCGCCGTCCCCGAGGCGATTCGCGAAGCGCTCGCCGCCGCCGGCGTCGAAGTCGCCGCCGAGACGCACCGCTGAGGGACCTCACCGTCGCCCGCGACCACGGTGGCTCTCGACGCTCACTCTATCCGACCTCTATACTGCCTTTACTATCTCTTAGATAGAGGGATTCGCAGAACTGTTCGCTCCTAGGTCGCGCTCGGGTCGTGTCGACTGCGATTCCGACGCGGCGCCGAGCGTCCTCTTCCTCGTCGAGCTGCCGTCACCGCTACTACGACTACACGGCGCTCAGACGTCCGAAACAGACGACTTCGCGACTATCGAACGCATCGGACCCGGCCACGACGGTCCACGCCGACAACCTCTCTCGACAGACGCTATGTATCGACGGTAGAGCCGTCAAAACGCACGATAACGCGATGCAGATGGCCGGTGTGTTGGAGGCCGCCCCGCGTTCGAAGCGATTCGTCATCGCCCTCGAAGCGCGGCCCTCCAGTCTGGCGATGTTATAATATGCTCTATTTGGTAGATACGACTAACAGACAGCCTTCGTATGTATATTTCGAGTTCACGCTCACCCCGTCTCCCCGCCGTCGCGTGGCGCGTGATGCACACCTCCTATTCCTTCGATGGGTTCCGTCCGCGACGCCCCATTTAGGGGAACCTAAAAAGCTTAAGGCACGGGGGGCGAGAGTGTCCCGTAGACGACTACCCGATGGACGACTCAGCGTCCCCCCCGACGACCCGCGACCTCCGCGCTCACCTCGACGCGGGGGCGTTCGACGCGATCCGCAAGGCCCTCGAGCGGTATCGGCGGGGCGCGTCCGACGAGCGGCAGGCGGCGCTGCGCGCCCTCACCGCCGTCGCGGAGGACGACCCGGAGCGCCTCGGGCCGCTCGTCGACGCGCTCGAACCGTTCCTCGTCGACGACGACCGAGCGGTCCGTCTCCTGAGCGCGAAGCTCCTCGTCACCCTCGCCGACGTCGCGCCCACGGACGTGCTCGCGGTCGTCCCGGCGCTCGCCGAGCGGCTCGCCGACGAGTCCGAGTTCTACTACGTCCGAGCGCGGTCGGCCGAAGCGCTCGGCTACGTCGCCCGCGAGGCCCCCGAGGCGGTGGCGACGCCGGACGTCGTCGCGGACCTCTGCGTCGGCCTCGCGTTCGACGAGCCGGCGGTGCGCGAGAAACTGGCGACGGCCCTCGAGTGTATCGCACTCGGCGACCCGTCGCGCCTGCGCCACCAGACGGAGACGCTCGCGGCGCACCTCGACGACGACGCCGAACTCGTGCGCTACCACCTCTCGACGGCCGCAACGGTCGTCGCCTGCGTCCACCCCGAGGCGGTGTGCTCGCACCGGGACGCGCTCGTCGAGCGCCTCGGGGACGGGAGTCCGTACGTTCGCGGGCGCGCCGCCGAAGCGCTCGGTGTCCTCACGCGTGCCGACGGGGTATCGGCGCCGGCACCGCCTGCCCTCGAGACGGTACGGGACGACGAGGCGGCGTTCGCCGCGACGCGCGCCCGGTTCGCGCTCGGCGACGCGGACGCCGGGGAGGCGGTCGGGACGGTCGCGGGCGTCCGCGAGACGACGGACGACGCCGTCGCGGACATCACGGCACCCGACGCGGCGTGTCCGAACTGCGGGGTCGACCTCCCAGACCCCGGCCCGCCGACGTGCCCGAACTGTGGGGTCCCGCGCGGACCACCCGGCCCGCCATGACTTTAGGCTCGCCTAAATCCCGGAAGCGTTTTATATTTTTAGGCTAGCCTAATCCGTATGGCACGAGACGCCACCGGTCGCGACGCCCCGACGCGTCGGGACTACCTGACGTACGGCGGCGCAGTCCTCGGCGGGGGCCTCCTCGCCGGCTGCACTGGTACCGGAGCCGACGAAACGACGACGTCGAGCGACTCCACGTCGGGTGGCTCGACGTCGACCGAGGCGACCGCCGACGCCTCGTACACGGTGTCGATGGCGCCGATGGGCGAGGTGACGTTCGAGGCCGTCCCGCAGAACGTGCTGGCGGGCTCGACCAACTACCTCGACGCCATGGCCGCACTCGGTCATGGCAGCGCCGCCACGTCGACGTCTAGCCCGTCGACGACGACGCCGTCGCTCGAGTACTACTACACGACGCTCGACGTGTCCACCGACTGGCTGGACCTGGAGAAAGCGGGCGAGTACGGGAAGGAGACGCTCTACGAACTCGACAGCGACGTCCACTTCGTCGACCCCGCGTACCTCACCACGCTGGACGGCTGGAGCCAGTCCGACCTCCGCGAAGTCGAGGAGAACGTCGGACCGTTCTTCGGGAACATGTACAGCCGCAAGCACCGACAGCCCCCCGAAGCGTACCGGGACAGCTACCAGTACTACACGCTCTGGGAGATGGCGTCGAAGTACGCGGCCGTCTTCCGAGAGCGGGAGCGCTTCGAGCGACTGCACGGCCTCAAGCAGGGTCTCATGCGCGACGTCGAGGCGGAGCTTCCACCGCAGGACGAGCGCCCGACCGTCGGCATGGTCTACCCCCGGCTCTCCGAGAACGCGTTCTACGTCCACAAGCTCAATCAGCCCGGCTACTTCTTCGCGCACACGCGGCCGCTCGGCGCGAACGACGTCTTCGCCGACATCGAGACGGGCGAGTACGGCGGGAAGCTCGTCGACTACGAGGCGATGCTCGAGGCCGACCCGGACGTCATCATCATGAACCACGGGATCTCCTCCTACTACGACGTCCCCGAGGCCAAGGAGTCCATCCGCTCGCACAGCGTCGGCTCGCAGCTCACCGCCGTCGAGAACGACCGCCTCTACGCGTCCGGGAACCCGCGTCAGGGTCCGGTCATGAACCTCTTCCAGTTGGAGATGACCGCCAAGCAGTTCTACCCCGAACTGTTCGGCGAGTGGCCGGGCTTCTCCGCCGACCAGTACCCGGAGATCCCCGAGAGCGAACGGCTGTTCGACCGCCAGCGGCTCGCGGACGTCATCAACGGGGCGGTCTGACCGTGAGCGACGACACACACGCGAGTGGCCTGACGCGTCGGAACTACCTGACGTCCGGCGGCGCGCTCGTCGGCGGCGGTCTGCTCGCCGGCTGTACGGGTAGCGGCGACGGCGCGACGAGCACGACGAGTACGACGGCGGACGGAACGACGACGACCGCCGACGCCTCGTACACGGTGTCGATGGCGCCGATGGGCGACGTCACCTTCGCGGCCGTCCCGGAGACGATATTCACGCGGCTCACCCACCTCGCGGGCATGGCGTTCGCGCTCGGACGCGGAAACGACGTGAACGCGCTGCACGCGCCCGACTACTACGACGCGCTCTGGAATCAGTTCACGCCCCGCCTCCCCGGCGTCGAACTCGACTGGACCGGCCGCTACTCCTCGTGGACCACCTCGAAGGAGAAGCTCTACGAACTCGACAGCGACGTCCACCTCGCCGACCCCGCGAGCGTCGTCGCGCTCGACGACTGGAACGTCGAGGACGTCGCGGAGATCAGCGAGAACGTCGGGCCGTGGTTCGGGAACACGTTCAGCGACAGCCACTCCGAGCCACCGGCGGCCTACGCCGACGCGTACGAGTACTACACGCTCTGGGAGCAGTTCGAGAGGGTCGCGCAGGTCTTCGCGGACGAGGAGAAGTACGACGCGCTCGCCGCGATTCACGACGACGTGCTCGAACGCATCGCGTCGGGCCTCCCGGCAGAGGCGGAGCGCCCGAGCGTCGTCATGGGCGGGTTCAGCGACCCCGCCGCGCCCTACGTCTACAACGTCGATACGCCCGGCTTCCTCAGCGCGCACGTCCGCCCGTTCGAGCCGGTGGACGCGTTCGGCGACGACGTGACGTCCGGCTCGCGCATCGACTCCGAGACGCTCCTTGAGGCCGACCCGGACGTCATCCTCGTCTTCGGCGGGATGCACCCGAGCTACGACATGGCCGAGATCCGGGCGTCGCTCGAGGACGACCCGGTCGCGAGCGAAGTGACGGCGGTGCAGGACGGCCGCGTCTACGCGCAGGGCGCGCGCTATCAGGGCCCGATACTCAACCTCTTCCAGCTCGAGATGACCGCCAAACAGCTCTACCCCGACGCCTTCGGCGAGTGGCCGGCGTACACCGAGGGCGCGTACCCCGAGATTCCCGAGAACGAACGGTTCTTCGACCGCGAGCGCGTCGCGGACGTCATCAACGGGGAGCGCTGACGATGCCGACCGTAGACGAGGCCGACGACGGGGGCGGGTTCGACCGCGACGTCGTCGTGGTCGGCGGCGGCCCCGCCGGCTGTTCGGCCGCCGTCTTCACCGCACGCTACGGCCTCGACACCGTCGTCTTCGACCGTGGGAACGCCTCCCTCCGGCGCTGTGCGTACCTCGAGAACTACCTCGGCTTCCCCGCCGGCATCGATATCGAGACGTTCTACGGCCTGCTGCACGAGCACGTCGCGGAGGCGGGCGCCGACCTCGTCGCCGACCTCGTGGAGACCGTGACGCGCGACGGCGACGGCTTCGCCGTCGAGACGCAGGACGGCCGGGCGCTGACGGCGCGCCGCGTCGTCGCGGCGACCCGCTACGACGGCGACTACCTCCGCGCGCTCGGCGACGCGGACGCGATGTTCGAGTCGCACGAGCACGACGGGGAGACCCACGAGCACTTCGACCGCGACTACCCGGACGCGGACGGCCGGACGCCCATCGACGGCGTCTACGTCGCGTCGCCGACGAGCACGGCGGACGCGCAGGCCATCATGGCCGCCGGGCAGGGCGCGCGCACCGCGCGCACGCTCCTCGCGGACGTTCGGCGCGAACGGGGCTTCCCGGACGCCGTCGCCGACCACTACGACTGGGTGCGCCGCGAGGCGGACCTGAGCGGCGAGTGGACGGAGCGCGACACGTGGCGCGAGTGGTTCGCGGAGCGCACTCCCGACGACGTCGACGTCGAGGAGGACGGTCTCGTCGAACTCCGCGAGCGGGAGATCGACCGCCGACTCGACGCGTATCGCGACGACGAGGCGCTCGCGGCGGCCGCCGAGCGCGGCCAGCGGCGCCTCCTCGCGCACGTCGACGACGACGCCGTCCTCGCTCGGGCGCGCGAGATCGAGGCCGAACGCGACGGGGGAAGCTGACCGTGTCGGACGTCCCGGCCAGCGCCGCGTCGTCGCGTCGAGAGCGCGTTCGCACGGCCGTGAGCGACTACAGCGCGCTCGTCGCGCTCTGCGCGGTGAGCACCGCCATCGTCGTCCTCGGCGGCCTCGTGCAGGTGAGCTTCGGGACGTACTCGATGAGCATCGTGCAGGCGTGGCAGGCGGTGGTCAACCCGAACGTGGTGTTGAACGTTGAGGCGTGGCGCGCGTTCGTCCTCGGCGCGCAGGTGCCGGAGATGAACCAGCGGAGCCTCATCGTCTGGAACATCCGCCTGCCGCGCGTCTTCGTCGCGATGCTCGTCGGGATGAACCTCGCGGCGTCCGGCGCGATCTTCCAGGCGGTGACGCGCAACGAGCTCGCGAGCCCGTTCATCCTCGGCGTCTCCTCGGGCGCGGGGCTGACGATTCTGCTCGTGCTCGTCGCCTTCTCGGGCGCGACGCTCGTCGTCCCCTACGTCTTCGGGACGCTCGTGCTCGGCGTCTCCTCGCTCCTGCCGGTGTTCGCGTCGCTCGGCGGGATCACGGCGTTCCTCGTCGTCTACCTCATCGCGTGGAAGAACGGCACGTCGCCCGTTCGGCTGGTGCTCGCCGGCGTCATCGTCGGCACCGTCTTCAGCTCGCTCCAGACGGGCCTGTTCTTCTTCGCGGACGACATCGGCGTCGTGCAGTCCGCGATCTCGTGGACGACCGGGTCGCTCACGGGGACGGACTGGGAACAGGTACGGATGATCCTGCCGTGGTCGGTCGTCTCGCTCTTCCTCGCGGTGGTGAGCGCGCGGCAGTTGAACGTCCTCCTGCTCGGCGAGGAGACGGCGAAGTCGCTCGGGATGAACGTCGAGAAGATCCGCTTCGCGCTCTCCGGGGTCGCGGTGCTCGCGGCGGCGGCGAGCATCGCGGCGGCGGGCATCGTCGGCTTCGTCGGCCTCATCGTCCCGCACATGGTACGGAACGTCGTCGGCAGCGACTACAAGAAACTCGTCGTCGGCTGCGTCTTCGCGGGCCCGGCGCTGATGGTGGTCGCGGACGTCGGCGCGCGCCTCGCACTCAGTCCCGTCCAGATTCCGGTCGGCATCGTCACGGGCCTCGTCGGCGGCCCCTACTTCCTCTACTTGATGCGCCGCCAGCAGAACCTCGGCTCGGTCTGAGGTCGTGGGGCACGCCCGGTGCTCACCGACCACCGTGACGCGTGCGACACGTCGAGCGCCGAGTCCTGCCTCCCCTCAGTCGTCGGCGTGTACCGTCGTGACGGGAACCGGCGAGCCCCGGACGACACGCTCGGCGACGCTCCCGAGGAGGCGTCGTGAGACGCCCGCACGGCCGTGCGTCCCCATGACGATGCAGTCGGCGCCGACGTCCTCGGCGTACGCGAGGACCGCTTCGTCGACCGACCCCTCGCGGAGCGCGGTCGTGAACGGGACGTCGTAGTCGGCCGCGAGGGCGTTGAGGTCCGCGAGCGCGTCTCGGCCGGCGGCCTCGCCGACGTCGCGCAGCGTCTCCTTCACGTCGGCCTTCGAGACGGTGAGCCAACTCGTCTCCGTCTCGACGACGTAGAGCGCGTCGACGCGCGCGCCGTGTACGGCCGCGAGTTCGAGGGCGTGGCGCGCCGCCGCCGTCGCGTGTTCGCCGCCGTCCGTCGGGACGAGGATGCGGTCGTACATCTATATCACCCCGAAGCCGAACTGCGCGTACGGCCAGAGGTAGTGGAGGGCGACGCCGACGACGAGCGCGGGGATGGTCGTGTAGATGGTGGCGACGATGGCGGCCTTCGCGTCGATGGCCAGCAGGGGGAAGAGCGCGTCGCCGTCCTGGCTGATGGCGTTCGCGGCGAGCGCGGAGAACGGGAGGCCGCCCTCGGCGTAGATTTCGGCGAAGACGATCTGGGGCGCACAGCCCGGTATCAGCCCGAGGAGCGCGCCGCCGACGGGTGCGAGGACGCCGACGGAAGCGGCGATGGCGGCGATTTCGATGCCGAAGACGGCGATGCTGTACTCGTAGATGAGGTAGGCGGCGATGACCCAGACGGTCACCATGCTCGTCTCCATCGCGGCGTGCTGGAAGGTTCCGTACGCGCTCGTGAAGTCGTCGCGGATGCGGCCGGCCGCGCCCTCGCCGATGTAGTGTCGGCCGACGAAGTGGAGGTAGAACGACGCGAGCGTACCGGTGAGGCCGGCGACGGTGAAGACGCCGGCGAACGTCGGGCCGACGGTGAGCGGGACGTCCGGCGCGCCGCGCACGAGGTAGGCGACGCCGGCGGCGAGACCGGCGACGGCGACGACCCACCAGAGGACGTGGACGCCGTGCGTGAGCGTCGCCATCCGTGTGTCGGCGGAGCCAGCGTCTCCGTGCTCGGCGTGCGCTTCCCCCTCGAAGTCAGGGACGCTCGGGCCGCCGGCCGCCACACTCCTAGTCCGGAAGCCGCCGTCGGTGACGGGGCGACTGATGCGGCGCACGGCGTCGTCGACGCGCCCGATGCCGAGCCCCCAGAGGTCGATTGCGTAGCCGAAGAGCACGGCGGCGACGAACGCGAGGCCGTACGCGTAGAGCGCGGCTTCGGGGGCGAGCGCGAGGATGACGAACGCGGAGTCGCCGGCGGTCGCGGCGAGCGCGGCGACGACGGTGCCGAAGCTCACGGTGCCCCGGATGTAGAGCGGCATCGCGATGATGGCGCCGCCACAGCCGGGGGTGAGGCCGAGGAGCGCGCCGGCGAGCGGCTGCATACGCTCGTTGTTCTCGAGATAGGTGACGATGCGGCCGCCGGTGCGGTACTGGACGTAACTGAAGACGAGGACGGTGACCGCGACGAACGCGCTCACCTGCACGAAGCCGTCGCGCACGGAGAAGACGAGGATGTCGAGGGCGTCCCCGACGCCGATGCCGAGCGCGGCGGGGAGCGCGCCGAGTGTGTTGCTCGCGGTCATTCGCTGCCTCGGCGGGCGAGTGCGGTACCGGGGCGTGTCCGCGAGCGCGCAGTGCCGGCAGCCGACCGCAGTGGAGAGGTGTGACGCATACGACTGTCTACCGTCCCCGAGACCGGCTAACTATAAAGTTTCTTCTACCCAATCTCAAAATTAGACTTATCTAAATACGGTGGCGGTGACGACCCTCGTCGGTCGAAGGCCGGTTCACACCGGCGACCCGGCCCCGAATCGCGCTACTCGCCGCCGAATGCGTCGTCGTCGCGGACGCTATCCGGTCGTATCCGCGAGAGTCGCATCGCGTTCCCCGTCACGCCGAGGCTCATCCCCATGTCGCCGACGACGACCGCCATCGCGACGTTCACGAGGCCGAGCGGGACGCCGAGCGCGAGCAGCGCCTTCACGCCGAGGCTCGCCCAGATGTTCTGGCGGATCACGCCGTTCGCCTCCTTCGAGAGCGCGTAGAGGTAGGGGAGCCTGTCGATGTCGTCGCCCATGAGCGCGATGTCCGCCGTCTCCAGCGCGGTGTCGGTGCCGGCGGCACCCATCGCGATTCCGACGTCCGCGCTCGCCAGCGCGGGCGCGTCGTTGATGCCGTCGCCGACCATCGCGACGTCGCCGTCAGACTCGCGGAGGTCCGCCACGGCCTCGACCTTCTCCTCCGGCAGGAGTGCGGCCCGATAGGCGTCCACGCCGACGCGCTCCGCAATCGCGCGCGCCGTCCCCTCGTTGTCGCCGGTGAGCATCACGACGCGCGAAACGCCGCGTTCGCGGAGGCGCGCGACCGCCTGCGCCGCGCCCGGGCGCACCTCGTCCGCGACCGCGACGACGCCGAGCACGTCGGTCCCCGTCCCGACGAGGACGACCGTCTTCCCCTCGGCCTCGAAGCGCTCGACGGTCTCGCGCACGCTCTCCGCACGCCCGTCACGCTCGGCGTCGTCGAGCGCCCCGCCGTCCGGCCGGCCGCGCGCGTCGAGGTCGACCCCGCGCTCCGCGAAGAGTCCGGGCTTCCCGACGTAGTACGTCTCGCCGTCGACGGTCGCGCGGACGCCCCGACCGGTGATGCTCTCGAACGCCTCGACCGCCGGATAGTCGACGCCCGCCTCGCCGGCACGCGCCAGAACAGCCGTCGCAATCGGGTGCTCGCTCCGTTGTTCGAGCGCCGCCGCGTACCGCAGGACGTCCCCCTCGCGCGCGTCGCCGACGGCGACGACGTCCGTGACCGCGAGCTCGCCCTTCGTGAGCGTCCCCGTCTTGTCGAGGGCGACGACGTCGACGTCCCCCATCGCTTCGAGGTGGACGCCGCCCTTGATGAGCACGCCGTTCCGCGCGGCGCTCGTGATTCCGGAGACGACGGAGACGGGCGTCGAGATGACGAACGCGCACGGGCACGCGATGACGAGGAGGGTGAGCCCGCGAACGAACCACGTCCGCCAGTCGCCCGCGACCGTGTGCGTGACGCCCGCGACGTCCACGGTCACGCTTCCCGCGACGAGGAGCGGCGGGAGAACGGCGGTCAGTATCGCGAGCGCGACGACGGCGGGCGTGTAGTAGCCGGCGAAGCGGTCGACGAACTGCTCCGTCTCCGTCCGCTGCTCTTGGGCGCCCTGCACGAGGTCGATGATGCGGGCGAGCGTCGACTCGGCGGCGGGCGCGCTCACCTCGAACTCGAGGTAGCCCTCCTCGGTTATCGACCCCGCGTACACGTCGTCGCCGACGCCCTTGTCGACGGGGACGCTCTCGCCCGTGATCGGCGACTCGTCGACGGCGCTCTCGCCCTCGACGACGGTGCCGTCGAGCGGGATCTTCTCGCCCGGCCGGACGCGCACCGTCTCGCCGACCGCGACCGCCGCCGCGGGCACCGTCACCTCCTCGCCCTCGCGCACGACCGTCGCCTCGTCCGGCGAGAGCGCCATCAGCTCGCGCAGCGAGTCGCGCGCCCGGTCCATCGCGTACTCCTCGAGCAACTCGGCGACGCTGAAGAGGACGGCGAGCGTCGCCGCCTCGACGAAGTAGCCGATGCCCGTCGCGGCGAGTATCGCCGTCCCCATCAGGAGGTCGATGTCGAGCGAGCGGGCCCGCGCGGAGTAGTAGCCGTTTCGGACGACCGGCGCGCCGCTCACCGCGATTGCGCCGAGGAAGAGGCAGTCGGCGACGCGGAGCGGGTAGTCGAGCACGCTCGCGACGGGGGCGTTCTGCCCGGTGAGCAGGAACTCGAAGAGGAGGCCGAGGGCGACGAGCGCCGCGCCGACCCACGTCTTCTTCGCGCGCGTGCTCGTCCAGACCTCGGACGGCGGCGCGACCCGCGTCCCCTCGCGCTCCGCGCCGTCGGCGTCGTCGGCGTCGCGACCGACGACCTCGTAGCCGGCCCCCTCGATGGCGTCGACGACGTCGGCCTCGCTCGCCCGCTCCGGGTCGTAGGTGACCGTCGCCGTCCCCGTTGTCGGCCGGAGCGCCGTCTCGACGACGCCCTCGACGCGACCCAGCCCCTTCTCGACCTTCTGCGCGCACGACGGGCAGTCCATCTCCGGAACGGTGAGGGTGACCGTCAGCGTCCGGCGTCGCTCGCCCCCGCTCGACGCCCCCGTCGCGTCCGATGTCTCGGTCATTACCGCATCTGAGGGGCGTCACGTCGATAAGCCTTGGTCGGCGCCGCGACCAGCGCGAGGTGGCGTCGGTGGGAACGTTCACGTGCCCGCCGGCCGTAGGCCACACCACGAGTCACGAAACCCAATGGTTCCGTTCTCCGATCCGTCCGACCCGCGACCGCCGCTCCCCGAGTGGGTCCAGCAGGCCTACGCGTCCCTCGTCGACGCCGCCGACGGCCCGCACGGCGAACTCACGTACGAGGAGGCCTACGCGGTTCTCGACGACGCGGACGCGGTCTCCGCCGAGCACAGCGACAGCGAGTACGCGGTCGAGCGCCTCCTGAAGCGCGGCTACCTCTACGAGGCGAACGGGACGCTCCGGATTACCGAGCCGGTGGAGTCGACCGACGCCGACGACGAGTGAGCCGCCGGTTTCGCGCGCTGCCGATTTCGTGCGCTGAACGGGGACGCCCGCCCAGGTATAGCTGTGAGATATAGCTATACTGTGTATCTATAGCGCTTCCTGGGTCGGACCTCTCGAGGTAGTTATACGTAACTGGGCGCGCTGTCCGTCCCTCGACGTCGACACGCGGGCGTCGTGTGGCCGAAATCGGACCGCTCCGAAACCGAACACGTCTCGCTCGCTTCCCCTCGGAGTACTGTGGTTCTCGGATACCGTCCCCCGGAGTTATTAACGGTCGAACACACATTTTTAGGCACGCCTAAAGTTCGAAGGTGTTATGTGTTTTTAGGCGAGCCTAACACTCATGGCACGCAGACGCCAGGTACTCGCAGGCAGCGCCGGACTCATCGCAACCGCCCTCGCCGGCTGTAGCAGCAGCGGTGGCGACGAGACGAACGCGGTCACCACGTCGAGCGCCGACTCGACCACGTCGACGACCGAGAGCGGGCCGACGCCCTACACGGTCGACATCGAGCCGAACGACCCCTACACGTTCGAGGACGTCCCCGAGACGTACGGCGTCGTCTCCGGCCCGCTGCTCGACGTCGGGATGTCCCTCGGTATCCACCCGAGCGCGACGACCGGCCTCGAACGCGCCCCGCTGAAGTTCTACGACCTCCTCGGCCTCGAGTTCGACGAGAGCCGAATCACGAAACTCGCCAGCGGCGCCGAGTCCGGCTACGACAAGGAGAACTTCTACGCCGCGAACGCCGACGTCTGGCTCATCCCCAAGAGCACGCTCGCGCGCTTCACCAGCTGGGACGAGTCGGACTACGCGGAGATCGAGTCACAGACCGGCCCCTTCCTCGGGACGCCCCTCCGGTTCGCGCCGACCGCCGCCGTCTCCTCCAGCCCGAACCCCTACACGCTCTACGAGGCCTTCGAGAAGTACGCGACGGTCTTCCAGCGCCAACAGCAGTTCCGGGCGTGGCAGTCGATGCACGACGACCTCATGCGCACCATCGAGGACGGGCTCCCGCCGGAGGACGACCGCCCGACCGTCGCCGCCATCTGGCGCGGCGTCAGCCCCGACTCCGGGCGGTTCCGCATCGCGCCCCTCCACCGCCTCGCGAACAACACGAAGTCCTACTACCGCCTCGGCATGACGGACGCCTTCGAGGGCCAGTATCCGGACGGCCCCATCGGCTACGAGGAACTCCTCGACGTCGACCCCGACTACATCGGTGCCGTCGGCGCGCTCACCTCCTCCACGCACGAGGAGTTCGTCAGCAACGTCATCGAACCCTTCGAGAACAACGAGAACGGACAGGACCTCAGCGCCGTCCAGAACGGCAACGTCATCCGGAGCGCCGGCCAGTACATGGGCCCGATAGTCGACATGTTCTCGACGGAAGCCGTCGCGAAGCAGGTCTACCCCGACACCTTCGGCGAGTGGCCCGGCCCCGTCGGCGAGCTCTCCGAGGACGAGCAGCTCTTCGACCGCCAGCGCCTCCTCGACATCGTCAACCGGGACGTCTAACCCCCGATGAGCAAGGTTTCCGACACCCTCTCGCAGCGGCGCTCGGAGTGGGGCGAGTGGTACGAGAACTCGAAGCTCGCCGGCGTCGCGCTCGGGAGCCTCGCCATCCTCCTCGGCGCGACCCTGTTACAGGTGAGCTTCGGCGCCTACCCGCTCACCCTCGCTGAGGCGTGGCACACCGTCTTCGACGCCGACGTCCTCCTCAGCCTCACCGCGTGGCGCGCGTTCCTCCTCGGCGGCGGCATCCCCGAGTGGTTCACGCGCCAACAGCTCATCGTCTGGAACATCCGCCTGCCGCGCATCCTCGTCGGGATTCTCGTGGGCGCGAACCTCGCGGTGTCCGGCGCCATCTTCCAAGTCGTCACCCGGAACGAACTCGCGAGCCCGTACGTGCTCGGCATCAGCGACGGCGCCGGCCTCGTCGTCCTCGTCACGCTGACGTTCATGTCGAGCTACCTGCCGTTGCTGCCGATGCTCGCCGCCATCGGCGGCACCATCGCGTTCCTCGTCGTCTACCTCATCGCGTGGAAGAACGGCACGTCGCCCGTCCGACTCGTCCTCGCGGGCGTCGTCGTCGGGACCGTGTTCGGCTCCGTCCAGCGCGCGCTGTTCTTCTTCATCGACGACCTCAGCGTCGTCATGTCCGCCCAAGCGTGGCTCTCCGGGTCGCTCCTCGGGACGGACTGGGGGCAGGTGCGCATCGCGCTCCCGTTCACCGTCCTCTCGATGGCGCTCGCGCTCGCCGTCACCCGCGAACTCGACGTCCTCCTCCTCGGCGAGGAGACCGCCTCCTCGCTCGGGATGCCCGTCGAGAAGATTCGCTTCGCCGTCGCGGGCATCGCCATCCTCTCGACGGCCGCCGCCATCGCCGTCGCCGGCCTCGTCGGGTTCGTCGGCCTCATCGTCCCGCACATGGTGCGCAACATCGTCGGCAGCGACTCCAAGCGCCTCTTGGTGGGCTGTCTCTTCCTCGGGCCGGCGCTCCTCGTCGGCGCCGACGTCGGCGCGCGCCTCGCGCTCAGCCCCATCCAACTCCCCGTCGGCATCATCACCGGCCTCGTCGGCGGCCCCTACTTCCTCTACCTCATGCGGAAGAAGGAGGACCTGGGGTCCGTCTGACGGGGGGACTCCCTCTCGGACGCGACGCCGACCGCACGTCCCGGAGAAAGACCTACCCCGGCCGAGACGCAACCCCGGACCATGTCCACGCCGCCAGCGACGGTCGACGCGTTCGACGGCGCCCCGACGGTCGTCCACGTCAGCGACGTCCACGGCTACCTCGCGGACGCGCGGAGCGCGCTGCGCGCAGTCGGCGAGACCGACGCGTTCGACCCGGTCGTGACGGCCGACGACGACGGGACGCTCCACTGGGCGGACAACGACCACGTCCTCGTCGTCAACGGCGACCTGATCGACCGCGGGCCGGCGAACGAGGAGTGCCTCGCCCTCGTCCGGCGCCTCCAGCGCGAGGCCCCACCGGGACGCGTCCGCTACCACATCGGCAACCACGAACTCGCGGTCCTCCTCCCGGCGCTCGTCGGGTGGCGCCGCGAGTACTCGGTCTCCCTCTCCCCAGAGGAGCGCCGCGCGTTCCTCGAACGCGTCGCCGACGGCGCCGTCACCGCCGCGTTCGACGGATACGACTACACGTACAGTCACGCCGGGCGCAACGACCCCTTCGACGTCGGCGACGTGAATGACGCCCTGCGCGACGCCGCGAGCGAACTCCTCGCGCGCGACGGCGGCGACGAACGCGTCCAGCGCCGCCTCGCGTCCCACCATGCGGCCATCCTCGGCATCGGCGACAGCCACGGCGGGCGCGGGCCGGACGCCGGCCTCTGCTGGATGGACTTCGCGCACCTTGAGGCGTCCGCGCCGCCGCAGGTCGTCGGCCACACGAAGCACGCCCGCGCCACCCGAAACGGGAACGTCGTCTGCGGGAACGTCATCCGACTGAATCACGGGTCGCCCGGCGGCGAGGGCGTCCTCGTCGAGACCCGAGACGACCTCACCGCCGTCCGCCGAACGCCGAGCGGCGACGTCGCGACGACGACCGTCTGACTCGGAGCGTGAACCGCGGAGCGTTCGAGCGCCCGGCGCGCGGGCACGAGAGCGCACCCCATCGCTTTATCCGCACAGAAGTCGAATCGCCCGCCCGGTGACGGGGTACGTACACCGCGCTGGGACGCCGATGGGGCACCGACTCCGACCGAACGCGACGGACCGTGCGGTCGACGCACGTCGATGAGTGAGTCGCCGCCTTGGGAGCCCGCGGTGGTCGTCGTCGGCCTCGGAGCCGCGGGCACCGCGTCGGTCGAACGGATCGACACCGACACCGCGGCGACGCTCCGGACCGTCGACGACCCGCCGGAGACGCCCGCGAGCCTCCGGGACGCCGTCGTGGACGCCGCGTTCGTCTTCCTCACGGGGGACGCCGCCGAGGCCGGCGTGGTCGGGTGCGCGCACGACCTCGCGCGTTCCACCGGCGCGTGCTCCGTGTTCGTCGCGGAGGGGCTCTCGGACGTCCCGTCAGAACTCACCGCGGCGCTGAACCTCGTCGTCCCCATCGAGCGGGACGCGGTGTCGCCCCTCGTCGTGAGCTCGCTGCTCGCGGACCTTTTCGAGGCGATGATGACGCCGACCGTGCGCGCGCTCGGACACGGCGACGTTCGCGTCGTCGCCGGTGACGGCCGCGTTGGCCGACTCGCCATCCGACCGCCGGACGACGACGACCCGACGTGGGTATCGCCGCGCGTCGGCGGTGAGCGCGAGGCCGCCCTCGTGTTCGTGTGCGCCGAGCGCGAACGCTCGCCGGCGACCGTCGAACGCGCGGCGGGCGTCGCGGACGGCGTCGGCCTCGGCGCGCTCCTGTGGGACCAGCGCATCCACGAGCGCTACGCCGACGCGTCACACGTGAAGCGACTCGTCACCGTCGACCCCGAGGCGTCACCGGGCGCGCCACGGGACTGAGCGCGCTCACGGGCCGAGCGCCGCGATGTCGGCGCCGACGGTCGCGAGCGCGTCGGCGGGGTTCGGGTCGCTGTCGGCGAGGTGCGTGTAGCGGTGGCTCGGAACGCACGCGAGCGCCGCCGCGACGGCGTCGCTGTACGACTCGACGCCCGGTTCGGTCGGCGTCTCGCCGCCCCAGACGTCGCGGATGACGGTCATCGAGTCGATTCGGACCTCGAGCGTCCGAGGGTCGTAGCGCGCGAGCAGTTCGGTGAGGCCGAGGTGGAGCGCGACGTACTCCGCGGTGTTGTTGCCCGTGCGAGCGCCGACGGGACGGCCGAGGCGGGCGAGTTCCGCCCCCTCGGCGTCCGCGATGACCGCCCCCGCACCTGCCGGTCCGGGGTTGCCGCGCGAACTGCCGTCGACGTAGAGGACGAACGCGTCGCCCGACGTCTCGGGGGTCGGCGGGCAGGCGACGCCGGTCTCGAGGAGGTCGTCGAGCGCGCCCCGTAACTCGGCCGGCGTCGTCGCGGGGTCGAACAGCCCGCCGTAGCCGGGGACGGCGTCGTCGATGGCGTCCGTGGCGGCCGCCACCTCGTACCCGACGTCCGCGAGCACCTCGTCGACGCGCGTCGCGAGCGGCGGGAGGTGTTCGACCGGGAGGTGCGCCGTCGTCACCGCGAGCGCACCCCCCGCACCCGGCGTCGGGCGGTCGTGGACGCGCTCCCCGCGCGGTCGTGGGACTGCACGCGGACACGTTCGCGCTCGACGGGCATAACCGCTTCCGGTGACGGGGCGCGCGTCGTGAGCGCTCGGAACGCCCCGCGCGGCGTCAGCCGGCGCGCTCGCTCACTCGTGGGCGAAGAGGTCCGTCGAGAGGTAGCGCTCGCCGGTGTCCGGGAGCACGACGACGACGAGGTCGTCCTCGTGTTCGGGGCGCGCGGCGACGCGTGCGGCCGCGTCGAACGCGGCGCCCGAGGAGACGCCGGCGAGGATGCCCTCCTCGGTCGCGAGTTGCCGGGTTCGCTCTTCGGCCGCCGTCCCCTCGACGGTGACGACGTCGTCGAGGAGGTCCGTGCGGAGGACGTCCGGGACGAAGCCCGCGCCGATCCCCTGGATGCCGTGCGACCCGGGGTCACCGCCGGAGAGGACCGGCGAGCCGGCGGGCTCGACGCCGACGACCGTGACGTCCGCCCCGCGCTCCTCGACGAGGTGCTCGGCGACGCCGGTGATCGTGCCGCCGGTCCCGACGCCCGCGACGACGACGTCGACGTCGCCGTCGGTCGCCTCCCAGATCTCGGGGCCGGTCGTCTCGCGGTGGACGCGCGGGTTCGCGGGGTTCTCGAACTGCTGGGGGACGAACGCGTCCTCGGCGTCGGCCGCGAGCTCGTGCGCGCGCTCGACGGCGCCGTCCATGCCGCCCGCGCTCGGCGTGAGCACGAGGTCCGCGCCGAACGCGGCGAGGAGGCGGCGCCGCTCCTCGCTCATCGACTCGGGCATCGTGAGCACGAGGTCGTACCCCTTCGCCGCGGCGGCGGCCGCGAGCCCGACGCCGGTGTTGCCGCTCGTCGGCTCGATTATCGTCGTCCCGTCGTCGAGGCGCCCGCGCTCCTCGGCGGCCTCGAGCATCGCGACGGCGATGCGGTCCTTCACGGAGTGCGTCGGGTTCGTCGACTCGAGCTTCCCGACGACCGTCCCGGGGACGGAGTCGAGGCGGACGAGCGGCGTCTCTCCGACGAGGTCGGTGACGCTGTCTACGATGGACATCGTGCGTATCGACGCGTCGTCCGCCCTTCACGACCCGACCACGGTATCGGGGGCTTTCACGGTCCGTAAAGTGGCCCACCATATCGGGGGTGAGTGGTTACCCGTTAGACGCCGGTACCCGTCTGCACCGATGACCGAGGCCGAATACCGGGTCCGTTGTCCGTCCTGCGCGGAGTCGTTCGCGGTCGACGCGGCCATGCGCGACGACCTCCTCGCCGCCGGGTGCGTCCTCTGCGGGGCGCCGCTCTCGGAGGCGGACTTCGTCCCGCTGTCGGGGTCTTCCTCGACGTCGTGACGGCCGGATCCACCCACCCCGGTACTTAAAACACCACCGCATACGGGGCACTCCTCTATTCCTGTTTCGTGCCGACTTCCTCGTGTGTCGAGACGCGACTGAAGCAGATGAACGATAGCAATATATGAGACGAAAGACACGGCTCGGGATCGTATCGGGGTTCGTCGCCTCGGTCCTCGTCCCGATGTGGGTGGTCGCGCTCAACGACTACGGCCACGTCGAGGAAATCGCCATCGACCAGTCCGTATCCCGCATCCGCCCCCTCTCGGGGTTCGTCGCGACGCCGAACGAGCTCATGCCGAGCGAGGTCGGCGTCGTCGTCTGGCTCGCGCTGTTCGGGTTGGTCGCCGCGCTCGTCGCCACCCACCGGTTCATGGACCGCCTCGTCCGGCCGGCCGACGGCGAGGCGTCGACGCCGCCGGACGAGGGGACGACGTTCCCGTGGATCGAGACGGAGAACCGATGGATCGCGGCGTACCACGCGCCCAGCGAGGACGTCACCGGACTCGTCGCGATGGGCGGGCTGACCGTCCTCGCGATAGTCTTCGCGGCGCTGTTCACGAGCGAGTACCTCACGCTCGCGCGAACGCAGTTCTTCGGCGTCTACCTCGCGGGGCTGTTCCTCTCGCTCGCGGGGTCGACGATTGCCTACTACGCGTGGTTCATGCCGCACGTCGAGGTCGCGGAAGAACGGAGCCATCGCGCATGACCCGATCAGACCACGATCACGACCACGACGAATCGGACGCCTGCGAGTCGTGCCCGCACGACGACGGGGGCGAGAGCGTGTCGCCGAGCATCTTCACGGCGGCGTGGCGCTCGCTCCCGCGCCGGCGCTACGCCCAAGCGCTCGCGACCGTCGGCGGCCTCACGGCCGTCGGGAGTCTCGCGGCGCCGGTCGCGAGCCTCACGAAGGTCTTCGAGCAGGAGTACACGGGGCCGATCTACTCGGAGGGCGTCCACCTCGTCGACGGCGACGGGAACCGCGTGACGACCGAGACGCTCGACTACGGCGAGGGGATGACGGTCTACCCCGCGACGCACCCGGGAATCGCGAAGGCGCCGACGGTGCTCGTGCGCTACGAGGAGAGCGAGTACGGCGGCGAGACGCGGATGGACTCCGTCGTCGAGGGCTACGCCGCCTACTCGAAGGTCTGCACGCACGCCGGCTGTATGGTCGGCGGCGAGGGCGAGGCGACGCTCGTCTGCCCCTGTCACTTCGGGAAGTACGACCCGACGCAGGGGGCGGCCGTCGTCGGCGGGCCGCCGCCGCGCCCGCTCCCCCAGCTCCCCATCACGCAGACGGAGAGCGGCGAACTCATCGCCATCGGCGACTTCGAGGCGCCGGTCGGCGCGGGAGGTGGGTGACGATGGGCCGCCTCACCGCGTGGGTCGGCGAGCGCTTCGAGACGGAGGTGTTCGAGCCCTACCTCGGCAAGTCGTTCCCGGCGGAGGACTCCTTCCTCCTCGGCGAGGTCGCGCTCTTCAGCTTCGTCGTCCTCGTCCTCACGGGGACGTATCTCGGGCTCTTCTACATCCCGTCCATCGAGTCCGTCACCTACCACGGAAGCGTCGTCCGCTACCAGGGCCAGACGCTCCCGGCGGCGTTCGCATCCGTCCTCCAGCTCACCTACGACGTCCCGTTCGGGATGTTCGTGCGGCGCTTCCACCACTGGGCCGCCCACATCTTCGTCGCCTCCATCGCGCTCCACATGCTCCGCGTCTTCTTCACAGGCGCGTACCGGAAGCCACGGGAGGCGAACTGGGCGGTCGGCGTCGTGCTCGCGGCGCTCGCGATGCTCGCCGCCTACACGGGCTACTCGCTCCCCTTCGACGAGTTCGCGACCACCGCGACGTCCATCGGGTTCAACCTCGCGAGCTCCATCCCGCTCATCGGGGACTTCCTCGCGCAACTCGTCTTCGGCGGGGACTACCCGACGAACACCTCGATTCCGCGCCTCTACTTCCTGCACGTCTTCGTCGTCCCGCTGCTCATCGCGGGCTTCATCGCGCTCCACATGGCGATACTCGTCCACCAGAAGCACACGGAGGCGGCGCGCGAGGACGACGTCGAGACGAGTCGCGGGACGGTCGAGCGCGACGACGGCGACGTCGTCATCGGCCTCCCGGCCGTTCCGAACCAGACGGCGGTGAGCGCGGTCGTCTTCTTCCTCACCGTCGCGACGACGTCGCTCCTCGCGGGGTTCCTCCCCGTGCACAACGTCGCCGAGTACGGCCCGTACGACCCCGCGAGCACCCCGGCGGTCATCATGCCGGACTGGTTCCTCATGTGGGTCTACGGCTTCCTGAAGCTCTGGCCGACGTGGCTGAACTTCAGCGTCGCCGGCTTCCACTTCTCCCCGGAGTTCCTCGCCGGCGTCGGCCTCTCGGGGCTGGTGTTCCTCGCGGTGTTCGCGTGGCCGTTCGTCCGGCCCCAGGAGCGGAGCGTCCACTTCACTGCGGACCCGCTCGCGCGCCCGATTGCGACGGCGGTCGGCGTCGCGGGCGTCCTCATGGTCATGATCGCCTCCATCGCGGGGATGAACAACCTGCTCGCGAACCTGCTCGGGGTTGGCACCGGCCCCGTCAACACCGCGCTGACCATCGCCATCTTCGTCTGGCCGACCGCGGGCGCGCTCGCGACCTACTACGCGCTCCGCGGCGACGACCCCGCCGACCGAACCGTCGACCAGCGACCTGCCGACGACTGATACGACAATGAGTGAGACCAACGACGCACCACGGACGGATCGTGACACGACCGACGACGGCGGCGGCCTCTCGCGACGGAGCTTCCTCACCGGCGCGGGGACGGCCGCCGCGCTCGGCATCAGCGGCCTCTCCGCCGCCCGCGAGGAGGGCCTGACAGGCCTCGAAGTCGTCTCCGACCCCATCGGGGACTACCCCTATCGGGACTGGGAGGACTTCTACCGCGAGAAGTGGGACTGGGACTCGATCTCGCGCTCGACGCACAGCGTCAACTGCACGGGCAGTTGCTCGTGGGACGTCTACGTGAAGAACGGGCAGGTCTGGCGCGAGGAGCAGGCCGCCGACTACCCGACGTTCGACGAGGACCTCCCGGACCCGAACCCGCGCGGGTGCAACAAGGGCGCGTGCTACTCGGACTACGTGAACGCCGAGCAGCGCATCAAGTACCCCCTGAAGCGCACCGGCGCGCGCGGCGAGGGGAAGTGGAAGCGCATCACGTGGGACGAGGCGCTCACGGAGATCGCCGAGCACGTCGTCGACGAGGTCGAGGCCGGGCGCTACGACTGCATCAGCGGCTTCACGCCCATCCCGGCGATGAGCCCGGTCTCCTTCGCCTCGGGGAGTCGGCTCGTCAACCTCCTCGGCGGCGTCAGTCACTCCTTCTACGACTGGTACTCGGACCTGCCGCCGGGAGAGCCGCTCACGTACGGCCACCAGACGGACAACGCGGAGGCCGCCGACTGGTACAACGCCGACTACCTCATCGCGTGGGGGTCGAACGTGAACGTCACGCGCATCCCGGACGCGAAGTACTTCCTCGACGCCGGCTACGACGGCACGAAGCGCGTCGGGATCTTCACGGACTACTCCCAGACCGCCATCCACACCGACGAGTGGCTCAGCCCGAAGTCCGGGACGGACGCCGCGCTCGCGCTCGGGATGGCACACACCATCGTCTCCGAGGGCCGCTACGACGAGGCGCACCTGAAGGAGCAGTCCGACATGCCGCTGCTCGTCCGCGAGGACACCGGGAAGTACCTCCGCGCGAGCGACGTCGGGATGGGGAACGACAAGACGCTCCTCATGTGCGACCAGCGGGGGAACGTCCGGGTCGCGCCCGGGTCGCTCGGCGACCGCGACGGCAAGTACGACGCCGACTCGAGCATCACGCTCGACTTCGACCCCCGCCTCGACGCCGAGTTCAGCGTCGAGGGCATCCCCGTGACGACGGTGTGGAACAAGCTCACCGACCGCCTCGCCGAGTACACCCCCGAGGCCGTCCACGAGGAGACGCGCGTCGGCGCGGAGACGCTCCAGCGCATCGCCCGCGAGTTCGCGGACGCCGAGAAGGCGAAGATCATCCACGGCAAGGGCGTCAACGACTGGTACCACAACGATCTCGGGAACCGCGCCATCCAGCTCCTCTGCACGCTCACCGGGAACATCGGTGAGAACGGCACGGGCTTCGACCACTACGTCGGCCAGGAGAAGATCTGGACGACGCACGGCTGGAAGAGCCTCTCCTTCCCCACCGGCGACGTTCGCGGCGTCCCGACGACGCTCTGGACGTACTACCACGCCGGCGTCCTCGACAACGCCGACCCGGAGACGGTCGCGCGCGTCGAGGAGGCCCTCGAGAAGGACTGGATGCCGATGTACCCCGCCGAGCGCCCGGACGGCACGCGTCCCGACCCCTCGACGATGTTCGTCTGGCGGGGGAACTACTTCAACCAGTCCAAGGGGAACGTCGCCGTCGAGGAGACGCTCTGGCCGAAGCTCGACCTCGTCGTCGACATCAACTTCCGCATGGACTCGACGGCGCTCTACTCGGACATCGTCCTCCCGGCGGCGAGCCACTACGAGAAGTACGACCTCTCGATGACGGACATGCACTCCTACGTGCATCCGTTCACGCCCGCCATCGAGCCGCTCGGCGAGGCGAAGACGGACTGGCAGATCTTCCGCGAGCTCGCCGCGAAGATACAGGAGGTCGCCACCGAGCGCGGCGTCGAGCCCATCGACGACCGCGAGTTCGACCGCGAGATCGACCTCCAGTCCGTCCACGACGACTACGTCCGGGACTGGATCAGCGGCGAGCCCGGCGCGCTCGCCGAGGACCGCGCGGCCGTGGACTTCGTCCTCGAGCACTCCGAGGAGACGAACCCCGAGGAGAGCGAGAACCACGTCACGGTGGACGACATCGTCGAGCAGCCCCAGCGCTTCGAGGCGGCGGGCGGCCACTGGACGTCCGACCTCGAGGAGGGCGAGGCGTACGCGCCGTGGCAGGACTTCGTGCAGGACAAGGAGCCGTGGCCGACGTTCTCCGGGCGCCAGCAGTACTACATCGACCACGACTGGTTCCTCGACCTCGGCGAGGAGCTCCCGACGCACAAGTCCCCGGAGACGATGCAGGACGACTACCCGCTCCAGTACAACACGCCCCACGGCCGGTGGTCGATCCACTCGACGTGGCGCGACCACCCGCAGATGCTCCGGCTCAACCGGGGCGAACCCGTCGTCTACCTCAACCCGAGCGACGCCGAGGAGCGCGGCATCGAGGACGGCGACGACGTCGTCCTCTTCAACGACCTCGCGGAGGTCGAGGCCGTCGCGAAGATCTACCCGGCGAGCCCGGAGGGGTCGGCGACGATGTACCACGCGTGGGAGATGTACCAGTTCCCCGACCACCAGAACTTCAACGCGCTCGTTCCGATGTACATGAAGCCCACCCAACTCATCCAGTATCCGGCGGACTCGGGCGAACACCTCTCCTTCTCCCCGAACTACTGGGGACCGACGGGCGTGAACAGCGACGTCCGCATCGACGTCCGAAAGAAGGGAGGTGAGGGCCAGTGAGCGCCGAGGAGGCCTCGGAGACGCCCGACGGCGTCGACATCGCGGACGGCATCGACCACCAGGTCGCGATGGTGATGGACCTGAACAAGTGCGTCGGCTGTCAGACCTGCACCATCGCCTGCAAGAACCTCTGGACGGACTCCGGCGGCCGCGAGTACATGTACTGGAACAACGTCGAGACGAAGCCCGGCGAGGGTTACCCGCGCGGCTGGGAGGAACTCGGCGGCGGCTGGCAGTCCGACGACCACACCGACCGGCAGGTCGGGGAGATCCCCGACGGCGAGGACTACGGCGAGCCGTGGGAGTTCGACTACGAGAGCACGCTCTTCACCGGGGAGAGCGAGCACGTCGAACCCGACTCTGACCCGCAGTGGGGGCCGAACTGGGAGGAGGACCAGGGCGCCGGCGAGTACCCGAACTCCTATCACTTCTACCTCCCGCGCATCTGCAACCACTGCACGCATCCCTCCTGCGTGGAGGCGTGCCCGCGCAGCGCGGTGTACAAGCGCGCCGAGGACGGCATCGTCCTCGTCGACCAGGACCGCTGTCGGGGCTATCGCTACTGCGTCGAGGGCTGTCCGTACAAGAAGATCTACTACAACGCCCAGCGGAAGAAGTCGGAGAAGTGCCTCTTCTGCTACCCGCGCGTCGAGGGCGAGGGGCCGGACGGCGAGACGCACGCGCCGGCGTGCGCGGAGCAGTGCCCGACCCAGCTCCGCCTCGTCGGCTTCCTCGACGACCCGAAGGGACCCATCTACAAGCTCGTCGAGGAGTACGGCGTCGCGCTCCGCCTCCATCCGGAGTTCCGGACGCAGCCGAACGTCTACTACATCCCGCCGTTCGCGCCGCCCCAGCACTCCGAGGACGGCGAGACGATAGACGTCGAGCGCATCCCGCGCAACTACCTCGAGGACCTCTTCGGCGAGCAGGTCCACGACGCCCTCGACACCATCGAGCGCCACCGCACGCGCGTCGAGAACGGCGGGGAGAGCGAGCTCATGGAGATCCTCCAGGACCAGAACCCGGCGCGACAGTACCGCCTCGACGTCTTCGAGGAGGGGGAGGGCCGTGCCGACTGAACGCCGCCGCCGGGCGTTCGCGGTGCTCGCCGCCGTCCTGCTCGTCGCGATGGCGGTCGGGCCGGCGGTCGTCGCGGGCCGCCCCGCCTACGAGATTCCGGTGCGCGAGGTCGACGACGGCGCGCGCTTCGCCGACCCCGGGGCGGACGCGTGGCTGAACACCTCCAGCGTCGAGGTGCCGCTGGCGAGCGCGCCGAGCGGCGCGCCGAACGCCTCCGACGTCACCGCCGAGCGCGCGAACGTCCGCGTCGTCCGCACCGAGAGCGAGCTCTACGTCCGCCTCGAGTGGGCGGACCCGACGGCGAACCGCTCGGCCGCCGGCCCGCAGCAGTTCCCCGACAAGGCCGCAATCGAACTCCCGGTGAACGCGAGCGCCCGCCCGCCCATCTCGATGGGGTCGACGGGCACGCCCGTGAACGTCTGGGTGTGGAGCGCGACCGGAGAGACGGACGAACTGCTCGCGGGCGGCCCCGGAACGACGACGCGCTTCGCGAACGCGACGGTCGCGGCGAACGCCACCCACGAGGACGGCCACTGGGCGGTCGTCTTCCACCGCGACCTGCACGCGAGTAGCCCGAACCGGACCGACGTCGCGCTCGAGAACGACCTGAACGTCGCGTTCGCCACCTGGGACGGCGCGAACATGGAGCGCGGCGGCCACAAGGCCGTCAGCGAGTGGTACTACCTGCCGTTCGCGCCCGACGACGGCGGCCCGCCCTACGAGACCATCCTCTGGGGAGTCGCGGGTCTCGCGGTCGTCCTCGTCGTCGCAATGACGGTCGAGGGCGTCCGGCGAGCCAGAGACGACGACGGAGGAAACTGAGACCGATGACATCCACCGACGCCACCACCACGACGGACGCAGCCGACCGTATCGACCCCGCCGACCTCGACGCGGACGCCGCCGCGCGCGGCGAGCTCTACCGCCTGCTCGCGCGGGCGTTCGAGCACCCGGACGAACCCCTCCACCGCGACCTCCGCGACGGGACGTTCGAGGTGACGTGTCGCCGCCTCCTCGACCGGACGGCGCTCGACGTCGACGTCCCCGAGCTCACGACGGACGAGGAGTACGAGGCGCTCGCCGCGCGCTACAACGACCTCTTCGCGGTCGGGTTCGCCGAGTACGAGGACCGCACGGACGGCTCGCTCGCCACGAGCGGCCCGCCCGTCCCCCTCTACGAGGTCGAGTACCGCTCGGACGTCTCGTGGGGCGACGTGAACGTCGACCTCGCGCGCGCCTACGACTACTACGGGCTCTCCGTCGACGAGGACGCGCGTGACAACCACGACAACCTCCGCCTCGAACTCGCGTTCGCGGGCTACCTCGCGCGACGCGCGGCGCTCGACCCCGACGAGGGCGCGGCGGGCGCCCGCCTCGACTTCCTCGACCGCCACCTCGGCGTCCTCGCCGAAGGGGTCGCGGACGCGCTCGACGCGGAGTACGACACCGGCGTCTACGGGACGCTCGGGCGCTTCCTCGACGCGCTCGTCGCCGCCGACGCCGCCGACCTGGGCGAGCGCCGCGAGCGGGGTGAGGTCCCGTGAGTCGCGCCGCCGTGCCCACGCGGTTCGCCGCCGCGCTGGAGCGGGCGGACGGCACGCACGAGGCGTGGCGGCCCGCGCTCGCGGTCGTCGCGCTCCTCGCGGCCGCCGTCCCGTTCGCGCTCCGCGTCGCGCGCAACGTCCCCGGGTCGCCGCTCGCGTCGCTCGCCGGCGGCCACGAGGCGGCCGTCGTCGTCGGCACGCTCGGCCCCGCGCTCGCCGCGCTCGGGTTCGCGCTCGCGACGACGGACCGCGTCGAGCGCGTCGCCCTCCTCGGCCTCGCGGTGTTCGCGCCGCTCGCGCTCGTCGCGGACGCCGCGTACGCTCCGGCGGCCGCCGGCGTCGTGCTCTCCGGCGCCGTCGTCGCGTGGCGCCGCCTCGCTCGCGCTCGCCCGACGCGCGTCGTCCCGCTCCTCGGTCGCCCGCTCCTCGCGGCCCTCGCCGTCGCCGCGCTCATCGTCGCGCTCGCCGCGAGCGTCGGCGTCGCGTCGCCCGCCGGCCGACAGGTCGGGACGCTCCTCACGCTCGCGGCGGCGGTCGCGGCCGGCCTCGCGGCGGACGCCCGCGCGCTCGACTGGGCGCTCGGCATCGCGCTCGCGGGCGTCGTTCACGCCGCCGGCGCGAGCATGCCCTACGTCGCCGGCGCAATCGCGCTCGTCGGCGTCGGCGCGGTCGGCGCCTCCCTCGGCACGCTCTCGGCGGGTCTCGGCGCCCTCGCGGCGGCGACCGTCGCCACCGCCCGCCGTCGCGCGCTCGTCCCCGCGTGCGGCGCGCTCCTGCTCTGTGTCGCCGCCGTCCCCGTGACGGTGTCGCGCGCGCTCGCCGCCGCGCTCGGGGTCGCCCTCCTCCTCGGAGGTGAGGCGGCGTGAGCGACGACTGCGGCGGCGACTGTGGCTGCGGCGGCCGCGACCACGAGCACGACGCCGGCCTCGCCGACCCGAACCCGGACGGCCCCGCCGACCCGCAACTCGACCCCGAGCGGAGCCCCGGCCTCGACACCGAGATCGAGGCGCTCGAGGACATCGAGGTGAGCCGCGACGACGTCACCATCGGCACGGCCGACCCCGGGGAGCTCACGGCCGCCGACACTGACCCGGTCGCCGACGCCGGCCACGACGGCCTCGTCGCGGACCTCCGCGAGGGCGCGAAGACGGAGCGGCGTCGCGCCGCGCTCGCGCTCGCCGAGCGGTCGTTTGATGCTGCTGCGGTCGCGGCGCTGGCCGACGCCGCCCGCGACGACTCGGACGCCGACGTCCGGCAGTTCGCCGTCGAAGCGCTCGGCGAACTCGGCGGCGAGACGGCGCACGCCGTCGCGCGGGACGCGGCCGCCGACGACGACCCGTGGGTCCGCGCCGAAGCGCTCGTCGCGCTCGACCACGTGGACCGCGCGGCGAACGCGGAGCGCCTCGAGGCCGCGCTCGACGACCCCCACCACGCCGTCCGGCGCAACGCGCTCGTCTCGCTGTTCAAGCTCCGCGGCGAGGCCGCGCTCCCCGCGCTCCTCGACGCCGTCGACGACGAGAGCGAGCGCGTCCGCGAGTGGGTCGCCCACCTCCTCGGCGGCATCGACGACGAGCGCGCCACCGAGGCGCTCGAGGACCTCGCCCACGACGACGTCGGCGTCGTCGCGAAGACCGCCGCGAACGCGCTCGACGTCGACGCCGGCCGGTTCCGCCGGCAGTTCGTCCAGTCGAGCGAGCGCGACACCGACGACACGACCAGCGACGACCGACTCAACCGACGCCCGAACCTATGACCCCAGACGACACCACGCGCGACGACGCGACCGCTGTCGACGACCGCCTCGAACCCGCACTCCGGCAGGTGCGCGAACCGAACGCCGACGTCGACGTCATCGACGCCGGCCTCGTCCAGCGCGCCACGCTCGACGGCGACGTCGCGAGCGTCGGCCTCGACGCCGCGACGCTCGACGCGGGGACCATCAGGGAGGTCACGACCGCCGTCGATAGCGCCGTCCGCGACGTCCCCGCCGTCGACTCGGTCACCGTCCACCGGGCGGCGCCGACGAGCGACCCGGACGCGACGGGGACCGACGCGTTCGAGCGCGTCATCGCCGTCGCGAGCGCGAAGGGCGGCGTCGGGAAGTCGACCGTCGCGACGCAGCTCGCCTGCGCGCTCGCCGCCAACGGCGACGATGTCGCGCTCTTCGACGCGGACATCCACGGGCCGAACGTCCCCGCGCTGCTCGACGTCTCCGGGCCAGTTCACGCCACCGAGGACGGCGCCCCGCGCCCCGTCCGCTCCGAGGGCCTCGAGGTGATGAGCGTCGGCCTGCTCTCCGATGGCGCGCCGCTCGCGTGGCGCGGCGCGATGGCGCACGACGCGGTCAGCGACCTCTTCGCGGATACCGCGTGGACGAACACCGACACGCTCGTCGTCGACCTCCCGCCGGGGACGGGCGACGTGGTGCTCACGACGCTGCAGGAGGTGTCGCTCGACGGCGCCGTCGTCGTCACGACGCCGTTCCACTCCGCGCTCTCGGACACCGAGAAGACGGTCGAACTCCTCCGCGAGAACGACGTGCCCGTGCTCGGCACGGCCGTCAACATGGCGGGGTTCACCTGCGAGCGCTGCGACCACGACCACGACCTCTTCGCGGGCGACACCCCGCCCGCCGAGCGCCTCGACACGACGGCGCTCGCGCGCCTCCCGTTCACGCCCGCGCTCCAGGAGACGCCGACGCCGACCTCGATACCGGACCCCGTCGCCGACCTCGCGGCCGCCGTCGAGGAGCGCTACGACGCGGTCTGGTCGGTGGACCTCCCCGAGAGCGGCGTCGACCTTCGCGGCGTTCCGGCCGACGAACGCCGCGACGCGGTCGCGGACGCGTTCGGGGCTCTCGAGGCCGGCGAGGAGTTCGTCGTCGCGAGCGACCGCGACCCGACGCCCGTCCGGGCGTTCCTCGGCGACCTCGCGGACGGCGACGCGCCGGAGCGCTTCGAGGTGCGCCGGCAGAACCCCGAGACGTGGCTCGCGCGCACCGTCCGCCCGTAGCGCCCGGAGGCGAACACGTTCGGGACTGGGTCCATTCGGGGCGACGAAGAAGACCCACGTATGAGCGCGGAACTCTGGGTCGAACTCGACGTCGCCGATCCGGGCGCGTGCCCGGTCGCGGACGCCTCCACGGACGCCACCGCCATCTCGTCCGTGACGCGCGCGTCCGTGACGGACGACGAGGGCCGCATCGCCGAGGAGTTCACCGCCGAACACGCCCTCCCCGAACCGGGGGACGCGACCGAGGTCGCCGAGCACGACGCGGGCCACGTCTATCGCGTCCGCCGTGCGCGCGACCGGGGCTGTGTCTGCGACCGCGTCGAGTCGTTCGGCACCCCGGTCGTGGACGTGCGCGCGGCGGCGGGGACGCTCTCGCTCTCCTTTCACACGGCGTCGCTCGACACCGTCCAGAACGTCGTCGCGGAGTTGCGCGACGAGTTCGGCGGCGTGCGCCTCCGCAAGCTCGTGCGCTCGGAGGGCGGCGAGTCGAGCGACCCCGTCTTCGTCGACCGGAGCCGGCTGACCGAGCGCCAGCGCGAGGTGCTGCGGACGGCGCACGAGCTGGGGTACTTCGAGCACCCGAAGGGCGCGAACGCGAACGACGTCGCGGACGCGCTCGACATCAGCGCCTCGACGTTCACCGAGCACCTCGCGGCGGCACAGCGCAAGGTCCTCGACGCGGTGCTGGAGCACTGACGCGGCGCTTCCCATCAGTATCGCGGACGAAAAGAATGGGTTGGGTGCGGGGCGTTATTGCTTCGGGAAGTGCGCGGCGAACTTGCCCGGCCCGCGCTCCTCGACGGCGTAGCCGTCGGCGTCGAAGGCCTCGACTTCCGCCTGGAACTCGTAGAAGAGCGGTTTCGGCTCGTGGTCGTTGACGATGGTCAGGACGTCGCCGGCGTCCAGCTCCTCGAAGGCGTCGTGGATCTTCGGGTGGCGCTCGGACGGCGGCACGTCCCGGACGTCGAGTGTCGTCTCACTCATACGCCTCGTACTCGGCCCGGCACCGGGGTAGCACTTCTCCCGAACGCGTTCGGCTCACCCCTCGTGCTCGATATGCACGTGCCACTCGTCTTCGCCCACCTGCTCCGTCTCGTGCGTGAACCCGCGCGACTCGAGGACGCCGTAGAGCGGCACCGGCTCGAAGGTGTTGACGAGCCGGAGGGAGTCCTCGTCGGAGAGGTCGTCGAGCGCGTCGGTGATCGTGTCGAACGGTTCGCCGTCGTGCTCGCGGACGTCGAGGACGCGTTCCGTCGGGGGCATCGTCGTGTGCTACGGACACGTCGGGCGTGTCGTTTCTCCCGAACGTGTTCGACGCCACCAAGTAGTGCGGGGGCGACGAACCGCCGAACGAGATGCTCATACGCAGAGAGACGTTGGCGAAGGCCCTCGTCGTGGCGTTCGTCTTCAACCTGATCGTGATGGGTGCGGGGGCGTACCTCGCGTACGAACAGTCGCCACAGCGGCCCGCGGAGGTCGTCGGTCCAGGCGGCGACGTCATCGCGACGAACGACGACATCGTCGCCGGGAAGGCTGTCTTCCAGCAGAACAGCCTGATGAATCACGGCTCTATCCTCGGGAACGGCGCGTACTTCGGCGCGGACTACACGGCGGACGCGCTCGACAGACTCACGACGAACATGCGTGAGTACGTCGCGCGCGAACGCTACGGCGCGTCGTCGTACGCCGCCCTCGACGAGGCCGAGCAGGCCGCCGTGAACGACGTCGTCGAACGCCAGCTCTCCGAGGGCGAGTTCGGCGCGACGCTCGAACTCACCGCCGCCGAGGCGTACGCCTACGGTGAGGTCCGCGAGTCGTACGCCGAGCAGTACCACGACGGCGAGCGCGAGGCCGGCATCCCCGCCGGCTTCGTCTCGACGCCCGAGGACGCCCGGCGCTTCGCGGACTTCGCGGTCTGGACGGCGATGTTCTCCGCCATCGACCGCCCCGGAACCGCGCACTCCTACACGAACGACTGGCCGTACGCGCCCGGCGCCGGGAACGACGCGCCCGTGAGCGCGCTGACGTGGAGCGTCGTCGCGATGGTGCTCCTCGTCGGCGGGGGCGGCCTCGGCATCTGGCTCTACAGCGCCGTCGAACTCCCCGAACCGGATGCCGAGGGCGTCGACGTCCCCGACCCCGCCGACGTCACGCTCACGCCGAGTCAGTTCGCGGCCGCGCGCTTCGTCCCGGTCGCCGCCGTCCTCTTCCTCGCGCAGACGCTGCTCGGGGGATTGATGGCGCACTACTACATCGAGCGCGGCGGCTTCTACGGGCTCGCGAGCGCGCTCGGCGTCGACGCGCTCTCGGCGCTCCCGTTCGCCATCACGAAGGCGTGGCACATCGACCTCGCGATCCTCTGGATCGCGACGCTCTGGCTCGGCATCGGGCTCTTCCTCCCGCCGCTGCTCACCGGCCGCGAACCCGCGAACCAGAAGCGCTACGTCCACGTCCTGCTGGGCGCGCTGTTCGTCGTCGTGGTCGGCGGCCTCGTCGGCATCTGGCTCGGCTCGCAGGGCTACATCGAGGGCGCGCTCTGGTGGATCATCGGGAACGAGGGCCTCGAGTACCTCGAGGTCGGGCGCCTCTGGCAGGTCGGCCTCCTCGTCGGGTTCGCGCTCTGGACGGCGCTCGTCGCGCGCGGCTTCAAGCCCCTCCTGAGTCGGGAGTCGCGCTTCGGCCTCGCGCACATGATCATCTACGCCGGGGGCTCCATCGGCCTGCTGTTCACGGCGAGCATGTTCTACACGCCGCAGACGACGATGGTCGTCACGGAGTTCTGGCGCTGGTGGGTCGTCCACATGTGGGTCGAGGGCGCCTTCGAGTTCTTCGTCGTCGCCGTCGTCGCCGTCGCGCTCGTCGCGATGAACCTCCTCTCGCGTCGGAGCGCCGAGAAGGCCGTCATGCTCGAAGCCCTCCTCGTGATGGGCGCGGGCGTCATCGGCGTCTCCCACCACTACTGGTGGATCGGCCTCCCCGACTACTGGGTGCCCATCGGGAGCGTCTTCTCCACGCTCGAGTTCATTCCGCTCGTCTTCATCCTCTTCGAGGCCATCGGCGAGTACCGCGCGATGCGCGACGCCGGCGAGTCCTTCCCCTACACGCTCCCGTTCATGTTCATCGTCGCCTCGGGGGTGTGGAACTTCGTCGGCGCGGGCGTCCTCGGCTTCTTCATCAACCTCCCGCTCGTCAACTACTACGAGCACGGCACCTTCCTCACGGTCGGGCACGCCCACGCGTCGATGTTCGGCGCGTTCGGATTTTTAGCGCTCGGCCTCGCCGTCTACGTCCTGCAGTTCACCACGAAGCGCGGCAAGTGGGACGGCACGAACCTCCGTCGCGCGTTCTGGCTGTGGAACGTCGGCCTCGCGTGGATGGTGTTCATCGGCGACGTCCCCGTCGGCTTCCTCCAGCTCGAAGCCGTCTTCACGGCGAACTACGACGCCGCGCGCTCGGTCGCCTTCTACAGCCGCGACATCATCCAGACGCTCTTCTGGGCGCGCCTCCCCGGTGACGTCCTCCTCATCCTCGGCACCGGGCTCTTCTCCTACGACGTCCTGAAGAAGCGCTTCGTCCGTCGCGACCCGACGGCCGCCTCCTCCGACGGCACGGTCATCTCGCGGCGCATCTTCCGCGAGAGCGCCGGCGCCGAATCCGACGACGACTGACCGTCCCGAACCCGTTCGGGACGCCGCTCTTCTCTCCTGCGTGCCTCCCACGACACGCATGAGCCACTCGCACGACGCCGAAGCCGTCACCGACGAGACGCATCGGAACTCGTGGTCGGCGAACCTCGAACACCCCGAGTACGAGTCGGACCGCGAGCGCCTCCTCGCCGACGCCCGCGACGCCGTCCGGCAGACCGCCTCGGGCTACCACGTGAACCTCGTGACGCACGCCGCACAGGGCCACCCCGAGACGTACCTCTACGACGCGCTCGACGAGGCGTTCGGCGACGCCGTCGACTACGAGTACGTCGAGCAGTGCGGCTGTGGCGGGCACGTCGTCCGCGTGCGCGTCGAGTGAGGAGAGCGCGACGTGTGGTCCCCGCTCGGACGGCTCTGCTGCACCCCTTCCTGCTTCGACGCCGCCGTCGGTGAAACAGCCGTAGGTGGGTCGTGTGAGTGTTCGCGCACCAGTATCAGTCTCGACGGAGACGTATTGGCCACGTCGGTAGAAAGTAGATACTGCTCGGAGACGAAGTAGGCTACTGCTCAGAAGACGGCAAATATGCATATGTGGAAATTGCGACTAGACACGGAATAGCGACGAAGACCGGGAATAGATACCCTGGCGGATTTGGTACCAACAAGGGCATTACGAAGAGGAGGAGAATCCCTACACAGGCACCGGCGAGGATAGAAATACGCATTTTCAAGTCTGCCACCGCCAACTTCTCCAGCCCAGACATGACCTGTAAATATGTTACTAGAACAATACATTTGGTGAATAGAATGGGGTCTTAGAGAACTCGGATGGGGAATGTATTGTTCCAGTACTCTAAATCACATAAGGTATTTACCATATCGAAGCACACGTTCCGATATGGCGCCCTCCACACGAACGGCCGATACCCGGACGCTTTCGGGAGTACTGGTCGGACTAACCATCCTGGGACTCGCTCTCGTAGTCGCGAACGTTCCCAGTTCCCCGCTTCGGAGTGGGAACCTCGAGCTATTCACGATTTTCGTGTTCCCGCTCGCGATCTCACTCGTCGCGTATGTTCGGTTCGCGGAACCGGTCGTGTGGTGGGAAGTCGCCCTATTAGCCGTCTGGGGTGGGTTGAGTGTCGCTGTTACAGCCTTCGTCGGGTTTCTATTGACGATGGGAACGTCCGGCGGCTATCCGGGTGTCGCCGTCGAGCTCGCCCGAAACATCGCGATGTTCCTCGCGGCGACGCTCGGACTGGGTATCCCCTACGGCCTTGCCGGGAAGTATCGACGTGAGCACCCCCGGCGGACCGTCGTCAGTGCCATACTTGCCTTGGTCGTCCTGTTCACCTTCTTCAGCGCCGTCGCAATTGTGGCAACGTAGGACCTCTCTCCCGATAACGCTCTCGACAGCGCGCCTCAGAACGGGAGTGAATCGTCGCCCGCGCCCCCGTTCGGGTCCGGGGTCTCGGCGTCGGGGAGTTCGCCCGTCTCGACGTACGCGTCCTCGAGGGCGGCGAGGCGGTCGTTGACGGCGTCGGCGCGCTGGTGGCTGGGCGCGACGCGGACGCGAACGAGGTCGTAGTCGTGGCGCTCTTCGAGGCCGTTCCACGCGCGGAACGCGCCGACGGTGAGGGTGTCGCTCTGCGGGCAGAACTCGGTCGTCGGCGTGAACTCCGCGCGCAGGTCGTCGCCGTCCACGCCGTACCGGAACCCCGCGTCGGGGTGGCGCTGGTCGAGGTTGAGGCGCGCGAGGTTGTAGCCGAACGTCACGTCGTAGACGCCGCGCTCCTCGAAGCACTCGCGCGCCGTCTCGTGGACGGCGACGTGGTCGTCCCCGGTCAGCACTTCGGCGTCGTCGAGGAACGGCCCGGGCTCGGGGATGTGCGCGGGGACGAACGACCCCCGGTCGTCGAAGGCCTCGTCGGCGCCCCCGCCGCCGAAGAAGCTACGCATCGTCGCCCTCCCGCGGGGCGAGGACCACGAGCGCGGTGCTGTCGTCGCGGGCGCGCGGTTCGATGCGGTGCTCGCCCGCGACGCGGAGGACGTCGCCGTCGCGGACGTCGTGGGGGTCCCCGTCGAGCTCGACGGTGAGGTGGCCCTCGAGGCCGACGAGCAGGACGTCCACGCCGGGGTGGTCGTGCTCGGGGAGTGACTCGCCGGCGTCGAGCGAGAGCCGGACGGTCCGGGGCGCGTCCGCGAAGACGGTGGCGTGCGGTTCCTCGGTCAGGTCGGCGAGCGTCTGGACGTCGGGCATACGTCAGCGAACGCACGCCAGAGGGTTCACCGTCCCCCCGAACGTGTTCGCGTACTGGGGCGCTCAGGAGTCGGTGGGCGAGTGCGGTCCCACCGGGCGGTCGGTGGTGGCCTGTTCGCGCACCTCGACGTCGACGCTGAACCCGTCCGCGTCGGCGCTGAGGCGCACGGTGTCGAACGCGCGGACGTAGCGCGTGACCTGCTGGTAGCCGTCGTCGAGCGTCACGCGCTCGGTGACGAGGCCGGCGTCGCTCAGCCGGTCGAGCTTCCGGTAGGCGGTCGAGGAGGGGACGTCGCACTCCTCGCGGAGCTCGCGCGCCGTCTTCGGGTCCTCGAGCGCCGCGAGCATCGCGCGACAGTCCGCGTCGTCGAGCGCGGCCGTCACCTCGCGCGGCGACGGCTCGACCGCCCCGTCGGCGGACTCCGGGGGCGTGCGCTCCTCGGAGCGCGTCCGCTCCGCGTCGCGGCGCGCGTACGCGCCGTCCATCGTCACGGGCGCCAGACGACGGTCACGACGGCGTCGTCGGCCTCGACGGTCTCGTACGCCCACCCGCGGTCGTCGAGCTTCGGGTAGAGGTGCTGGGGCGCGCGGTCGTTCACCTGCACGAGGACGTGCTCGTCGTCGAAGTCGGCGAGGCGCTCGAGCGTCTCCGTGAGCGGCTCGGGCGGCGGGAGTTCGCGGGCGTCGAGTCGTTCGCGCGGCCGGTCCGCGGGCACGTCGGTCTCGCTGACGGCGTCTTTGAGGGCGGTCGCGTCGACCATACCTGTATGTATCGGCTCCGGGGAGCAAACCGTATCCCCGAACGTGTTCGGGACGGGCTACTCGGGTGCGGACGCCTACCCCACGAGTATGCGACCGAGCGACGTCGACACGAGCCAGCGGCCGTTCGTCTGCATCTGGGAGGTCACGCAGGCGTGCGCGCTCGCCTGCGAGCACTGTCGGGCGGACGCCCAGCCGGCGCGCCACCCGGACGAACTCACCACCGCCGAGGGGAAGGCGCTCCTCGACGACGCCCGTTCGTTCGGCGAGGGCCAACTCGTCGTGCTCTCCGGTGGCGACCCGCTCGCCCGCGACGACACCGTCGACCTCGTCGAGTACGGCGTCGAGAACGGCCTCCGGATGACGATGACGCCGAGCGGCACCGAGTCGCTCACCCGCGAGCGGGTCGCCGACCTCGCGGACGCCGGCCTCCGGCGGATGGCGCTCAGCCTCGACGGCGCGAGCGCGGCGACTCACGACGCCTTCCGCGGCGAAGCGGGGAGCTTCGACTCCACCGTCGAGGCCGCGCGCGCCGCCCGCGACGCCGGCCTCCCGCTCCAGATCAACACCACCGTCTGCGCGCAGACCGTCGGTGACCTCCTCGCCATCCGCGACCTCGTCGCCGACCTCGGCGCCGTGCTCTGGTCGGTCTTCTTCCTCGTTCCCGTGGGCCGGGGGCGCGTCCTCGACCCCATCGACCCCGAGCGCGCCGAGGGGGTCATGGAGTGGCTCGTCGAGGTGGCCGACGACGCGCCGTTCGGCGTGAAGACGACCGAAGCCCCGCACTATCGGCGGGTCGCCCTCCAGCAGAAGCGCGCCGAGGGCGGCACCGCGTCGCCCGCCCGCGACGGCATCGGTCGGCGGACCGGCATCACGGCCGGCGACGGCTTCGCGTTCGTCAGCCACGTCGGCGACGTCTACCCCTCGGGCTTCCTCCCCGAGAGCGCGGGGAACGTCCGCGAGGCGTCGCTCGTCGACCTCTATCGGGACTCGGCGCTCTTCGAGTCGCTTCGCGACCCCGACGCACTCACGGGGAAGTGCGGGGCCTGCGAGTTCCGCCACGTCTGCGGCGGCAGTCGCTCGCGCGCCTACGCGACGGCGGGCGACCCGCTCGCGAGCGACCCGCTCTGCGCGTACGAACCCAAGGGGTACGACGGCCCGATGCCGGACCAGTCGCCGGCGGAGGTGGAGCTATGAGCGAGGCGGCCTCCCGCGACGGGAGTGACGCGGGGACGACCGACGAGCGCGAGGCGACGCGCCGCGACATCGCCGAGCGCGCGGCGGCGATCCGGGACGCACAACTCGAGCGCGCGCGCTCTCGTCTCGAGGCGCGGGACGCGCTCACGGCGGAGCGGGCGCGCGTCCTCGACGAACTCGCGGACCGACTCGTCGAGGAACTGCTCGAGGCGCCCGAGCGCGCCGTCACGGAGGCCGACGACCCCGCCGACGCCGAGCGGGTTCGCTCGCTGTTCGACGCTGAGGAATAAGTTCGAAAACGGCGCATTCGCGATTTCACTCGCCCGCGAGCGACCCAAGACGGGCGCCCACGGCGGGCGCGACGGCGTGTCGGCAGACGACGAGCAGGAGGTTCGCGACGGCGAGCGCGACGCCGCCGGCGACGAGCGCGTCGCCCGCCCGGCCGAGGGGTGCGGGGAGCGAGACGGCGGCACCGAGGACGAGCAGGAGCGTGCCGGCGAGGAGGAGCGCGAAGTCCACGTTCGCGACGCGCGCGACGTAGAGGTCGTCGATGGTCGGCACGGCCTCGAAGCCGAGGCGGTCGCTGTAGCGGTGCACCCAGACGATGAACGGGACGACGTGATAGAGGGTTCCGAGGACGACGAAGCCGACGACGCCGAGGACGAGCAGGGAGAACGACCCCGGCGCGCCGACGGCGGCGTCGTAGGCGAGCGGGCGGGCGAGCCAGACGGGGAGCGTCCACGCCGCCCACGCGCCCATCGCGACCGGGAGGACGGCGTATCGGCGGAGCATCGGCCCCCACGAGATGGTGGCGTCCGCGAGGCGACGCGCGAGCACGACGGCGACCGCGAGCACGCCACCGACGACGAGCAGGCCGCCGAGGCGGGCGAGCGGTGCGACCTCGACGAGACGCCCCATCGCGAGCAGGGCGACCCCGAGCGGGTAGACGGCCTCCTCGAGGCGCTGGAGGCGCCGGTCGAGCGCGTCGAGGTCCGACTGGGCGAACATCGGGACGAGCTGGTAGAGCGCGCCGAACACGGTGCAGAGGACGGCACCGAAGAGCGCGAGCGCGACGTGCGCGCCCCGGAGCGCCACGCGGCTCACGGGGAGGCGGTCGGGGTGGGTGAAGCCGACGGCGAGCGAGACGCCGAGCGCGGAGACGGCGAGGAAGGACGCGAGCGCGTACGCGAAGTGGCGTTCGGTGACGTCGAACGGGCGGGCGCGGGCGAGCGTCCGAGCGATGTTGTAGACGAAGACCCAGAACCCGAGGACCATCGCCGCCGCGAACGCCGGGAGGGGCGCGAACGCACCGGTGAGGAGCGCGGCGGCGAACCCCGCGAGGCCGCCCGCGAGCAGGGCGAGTTGGACGCCGGCGAGCCGCGGCGAGTGGAGGCGGACGCCCGACCAGACGGGGACGAACTGCGTCATCGCGCCGGCGATGGTGAGACAGATCCAGCCGACGAGCACGAGGTGGACGTGCGCGAGGCCGGCGGCGGGCGCGAACAGCGCGCCACCGCGTAGCAGGCCGACGAGTACCGCGACGCAGAGCGCGCCGAGCGCGACGACGAAGTGGCCGAGCGGCAGCCGCATCGGCGGTTGGACGTCGGTGTCGACGTCGATGTTCCCGGGGAGCATACCCGGGTCTTCGAACGCCGGTCACCTACACGCCATCCCGAACGCGTTCGGGAAAACCACTCTCCGCGCGGCGCACCGAGTCGGCGTCGATGTCAGTCGCCTTCGCTCGCGTTCGCCGCGTCGTCCGCGGCCGCCTCCCCGTCGCCGTCGGCGTCGTCACGCTCGCGGTCGCCTGCGCGCTCGTGGACCTCGACGCCGGTGCCGTCGCGTTCTTCGCTGCGAAGACCGCCGAGAGCCTCACCATGGCTCGCGGGCCGTAGGGGGATCCCAGCGCGCGGGAGCGAGCGCTAGCCACTTACGGCCCGCTCACGAACCGGGCGGTATGCCGCGCGCCGAACTCACCGTCACCGTTCCCGAGGGCATCTGGATCGGCGACGTCTCGCGCCGATTCGCGGCGGACACGTTCCGCGTGCTCACCGCGTTCGCGGACGCGGAGACGGGCGTCGGCCTCCTCGAACTCGACGACGGCGCCGACTCGGACGCGATCCGCGACGCGATGACGGCACACGAGACGATTCAGGACGTCACGACGCTCTACGACGGCGAGGAGGACGTGCTGTTGCAGTTCGAGACCGCCGACCCCGTGCTCTTGCTCCCGCTCCGGGAGTCCGGCGTCCCCCTCGAGTTCCCCTTCGAGATACGGGACGGCGCCGCGACGTGGACGCTGCGCGCGCCGAGCGAGCGCCTCGGCGCGCTCCGCGACCAGTTCAGCGCGTTCGGCATCGACTTCACGCTCGAACGCATCCACGACGAGCAGTACGAGCGCGACGCCCCGCTCACGGAGCGCCAGCGCGACGTCCTCGCGACCGCGGTCGCCGTCGGCTACTACGAGACGCCGCGCGACGCGACGCTCACCGACGTCGCCGACGAACTCGGCATCGCGAAATCGACGTGCAGCGAGACCCTCCATCGCGCGGAAGCCACGGTCATCGCCGAGTTCGCGGAGCGCGCCGACCTGCTCGAGGACTGAGCGCACGGGGATACCAGAAACGGGGAACGCGCGGTACGCTTTTACCGTCACCGCCGAATGGCCGAGATATGGCAGACGATAACGCCGACCGAGAGCGGGGACTGGGAACCGAAAGCGTCCACGCGGGCGCAACCCCCGACCCCGCGACGGGAGCGCGCGCGACGCCGATCTATCAGACGACGTCCTACGAGTTCGACGACGCCGAGGACGCCGCAGGGCAGTTCGCCCTCGAGAAGCCCGGGCACATATACTCGCGACTGATGAACCCGACCGTCGACGTCCTCCAGGAGCGCCTCGCGGCGCTCGAGGGCGGCGTCGGCGCCGTCGCGACGTCCTCGGGGATGGCGGCGCTCAACCTCGCGACGTTCATCCTCGCGGAGGCCGGCGACAACGTCGTCTCCGCGTCCGCGCTCTACGGGGGCACCTACACCTACCTCACCCACACCGTCGAGCGCCGCGGCGTCACCACGAGGTTCGTGGACACGCTCGACGTCGAGGCCTATCGGGAGGCCATCGACGAGGACACCGCCTTCGTCCTCCTCGAGTCCATCGGCAACCCCGCGCTCGTCACGCCGGACATCGAGACCATCGCCGACGTCGCACACGACCACGACGTCCCGCTCATCGTGGACAACACGTTCGCGACGCCGTACCTCTGCAACCCCATCGAGCACGGCGCGGACATCGTCTGGCACTCCACGACGAAGTGGCTCCACGGCGCGGGCACGACGGTCGGGGGCGCGCTCGTCGACGCCGGGAGCTTCGACTGGGCGGCGCACTCGGAGAAGTATCCCGAGGTCGGCGCGGACAACCCCGCGTATCACGGCGTGAACTTCGCGGAGCGCTTCGGCGACGCCGCGTTCACGTACGCCGCCATCGCCCGCGGCCTCCGCGACCTCGGGAACCAGCAGTCGCCGTTCGACGCGTGGCAGACTCTCCAAGGGGTCCAGACCTTACCGTTGAGAATGGAGCGCCACTGCGAGAATGCCGAAGTCGTCGCCGACTACCTCAGCGACCACGAGGAGGTGGCGTGGGTGAACTACCCCGGCCTCGCGGACCACGAGACCCACGAGACGGCGAGCGAATACCTGGAGGGCGGGTACGGTGGCATGATCACGTTCGGGCTGGAGGCGGGCTACGACGCCGCGCGCGCGACCGTCGAGAACGCCGACCTCGCGTCGCTGCTCGCGAACGTCGGCGACGCGAAGACGCTCATCATCCACCCGGCGAGCACCACCCACCAGCAACTCACCGAGGCCGAACAGGACGCGGCGGGCGTCACCCCCGATATGGTCCGGCTCTCCGTCGGCATCGAGGACCCCGAGGACATCCTCGCCGACCTCGAGCGCGCCATCGAGGACGCGACCGCCTGAGGCGCCGACTCAGCGGTTCAGAGCTCCTCGAGGGCGTCGAACTGCGCGTTCAGCTCCTTGCGGCGCTGGCGTTTCACGACCGTGCCGTCGAAGACCGGGCCGACGAGTTTCGCGGCGAGCGCGTACTCCGTCGTCGCCTCGACGCGCGTGCCGTCCGCCGTTTCCTCGACCGTGTAGACGGTCTCCATCTCGCGGAAGATGCCGTCGCGCTGGCGGTAGGCGAGCGCGGCGTCCGCGCGGTCCTCGACGACGAGGTCGAGTTCGATCTCGAAGAGCCCGACCTGATTGACGAGTCGGAAGCCGTCGCCCTCGACGTGCACCTCGTCGAAGCCGGCGGCCAGCATGAACGACTCGACGTCCGAGATGGCCTCGCGGACGCGCTCGGGCGACGCCTCGACGTCTCGGGCGACGGTCACGGTCTCCATACCCGATGTTTCGGTGGCTCCACAAAGAGCGCATCGGGTGTCGGCGGACGTTGGAGACGAAACCCGTCGGCCCGCTCGTTTCTCGACTTCACTCACCGGAGTGGGCGAGCACACAGCATCCCTGTGAGTACGCTCACCGGATCGTGGCGAGAGCGAGCGGCCAATAAAGAAGCCAAGAGAGAGAGACAACGACGACCGCCGAAACCGTGGTGGCAAGTCCGAACTGAAGGACGTCTAGGGAGTCGATCGGGCCGCCCGTCATCGCGACGAGGACGGCGGTCGTGTTGAACGGGAAGACGGTCGTCGCCCCGACCAAGAGGACGGATGCGAGCGCGAGCGGGACGGGGGCGATACCGACGCTCTCGCCGACACGGAGGACGACCGGGAGGACGACCAGCAGTGCGGCCGAGCCCGTCGAGAAGACGATGCGCACGCTGATTGCGAAAGCGAGCAAAACGGCGATGCCTGCCGACTGTGAGAGCGCGTGAAAGGGGACGGCGGTGGTTAGCACGCCGACTGCGTAGCCGAACGCCCCGGTAGCTTCCAGCCGGTCGAGGAGGGAGAACATCGTTCCGACGAGGAAGATGATTCCCCAATTCACCTCCGACAGGGACGCGCTCGAGAGGACGCCGACGCCCGGGCACGCGAGCACGGCGACGGCGAGGGCGGCGGGGACTATCGCGGGGAGCGACACGATGGAGCCCGCGAGCCAGAGGCAGACAGCACCAGACAGAACGGCGACAACGATGCGTTGCTCCCGCGTGAGTCCGCCAGCCGGGTCACGGCCCCGCAGAGACGTCTCGCTGGCAGTGGGTGGGTCGCCGGAGAGCGCCGATGCGAGCGCCGCACAGACCACGTAGAGGGCGAGGACGGGCGGGACCATCAGGACCGCCCAGTCGAGCCACGTCAGCGGGTATCCAGCCGAGCGAACGACACCGGCGGCAACGAGTGCCATTCCGCCACCGGTCATGAGCGCCAACGACCCGATGGGGTTGACGTGTCCGAGGACGAGGAACGCCGACGTGCTGAACGGCCCATCACGGTCGAACCCGTGCGCGTCAGCGAGTTCGTGGATGACGGGTGCGAACGTCGCGGCACGCGCGACTGCGGAGGGCATCACGAACGCGAGTGCGAACAGGTGGAGCACGAATGCACGAAACGGGTGCGCCGTTCCCTCACGGGCCACGATCCGGGAGGCCACCCACTCGTCCAACTGAACGGCCGCGACTGCGGCGCCGAGGAGGAAGACGAGGAGCAAGAAGAAGACGAGCGAGGACGAGAACCCAGTGGCGGCGACGCGGAACGTCGGCGCAACGCCGGTCTGGACGAGGAGAACGAGCGTGAGGACGCTCGTAACGACGTACGGGAGCGCGTCGGTGAGCCAGAGGACGAGCGCGAACGCGAACACGGCGACGGCGTCCTGCATGGCCGGCGGGACGGCGTGGGCCGGGACGAGTGCTCCCCACGCGACCGCCGCGGTTGCGACACAGAGTCCGATAGCCCGTCGGACGGCGGCACGCGACGGCCATGCGATGCGTTCGTCACTCATCGGCGTCGGCCTCGTCGGGAGAGTGAGGATGTCGAGCATCCATGGTGAGTACCACATTATCGACGGGCGTGTGGGCGGACGGTCGCGGGGCGTGTGTGGGCGGCGGGCACATCGTGGGGCGAGATCAGGTGTCGAACGTGTGTCAGTCGTCGGCGGTCGTACTCGACGCCGACCCCTTCCCGTCGACTTCGTCACCGTGCGCCTCGCTATCGACTGGGAAGTAGCAGGCGGCGCTGTGTTCGTCGTCACCGGCTTCGTCGAGGGCGGGCTCTGCCTCCCGGCACTCCGCTTCCGCGTTCGAGCAGCGCGGGGCGAACGCACAGCCGCTCGGGACGTCGATTGGGTCCGGTGGTTCGCCGTCGAGGAGGACGCGCTCGCGGCCGCTCGTCGGGTCTTTCTCCGGTGCGGCGGAGAGCAACGCGGACGTGTAGGGATGTTTCGGGTCGTCGACGACGCGTGACGTCTCGCCGAGTTCGACGATCCGCCCGAGGTACATGATAGCGAGCCGGTCGGAGACCTGTGAGAGACTGGCGAGGTCGTGCGAGATGTAGATGATGCCGATATCCGACTCGTCAGCGAGGTCGCGAAGGAGGTTGAGGAGGTTGACCTTCAGAGAGACATCGAGCATCGACGCGGGTTCGTCACAGACGAGGAAGTCCGGGTCGAGCACGAGCGCGCGGGCGATCGCGACGCGCTGTCGCTGCCCCCCCGAGAGCTCGTGTGGGTAGTCGTCGAGGAACTCCTCGGCGGGTGTCAGGCCAACTCGTTCGAGCGTTTCTGCCGCCTTCTCCTCCTGTCCACCCTCCGCCATCCCGTGGATGCGCAGGGGCTCGGTGACAAGTTGGCGAACCGTCTGGCGCGGGTTGAGCGAGTCGAAGGGGTCCTGAAAGATTATCTGCGCGTTTCGGCGAAACTCCTTCATGCCGCTACGCTTGTACTCCTCGACGGATTTCCCGTCGAAGACGATATCGCCGTCAGTCGGCTCTTCGAGCATCGCGACTGTCTCACCCAACGTCGACTTGCCACAGCCACTCTCACCGGCCACACCGAGGATCTCCGAACGGTGTAGGGAGAACGACACGCCATCGACAGCCTTCACCTGCGGGGGATCATCACCCCGGAGCTGGTTGAGGAGCGGCTGACTCGTCGAGTACCACTTCTGGAGGTCGTCGACACGGAGTATCTCCTCGTCGCTCGTCGCCGACGCGTCAGCCTCACCCGGGTCGACGCCCCACGTTTCGGGGGTGGCGGCGTCGCGGCGCATCCGCGCTGCCTGCTCGGTGTGATGGCAGGCAGACTTGTGGTTCCGGTTCGGGAGGTCCACCGTCGGCGGGGTTTCGGCGGTGCACTCCTCGGTCTCGAACGGACAGCGATCCGCGAACACACAGCCAGTCGGTGGCGCGCCGAGGCTCGGAGGCGATCCGGGGATCGCGACAGGGTCGTCCGCGAGCTGCTCGACCTCGGGGAAGGAGTTCTTCAACCCCATCGTGTAGGGATGCGTCGGGTTGACGAGGACGTTATCGACGCTGCCCTGCTCCATCACCGTCCCGCCATAGAGTATCGAGAGTTCGTCGCAGGTTTCGGCGATGACGCCGATCTCGTGGGTGATGAGGAGGAGCGAGCTATCGATGCGCTCCTGAATCTCGAGGATCTTGTCGATGATCTTGTCTTGGACAACGACGTCGAGGCCCGTCGTCGGCTCGTCAGCGACGATGAGGTCGGGTTCGAGCGCGAGCGCCATCGCGATGGTGACGCGTTGACGCATCCCGCCACTGAACTCGTGGGGGTACTCGTCGATCCGGTCAGGGTCGAGGCCGACCATATCGAAGAGTTCGCGGATGCGCTCGCGCGCCTTCGCGTCCGTGACGTTCCGGTGTTTCTGGATCGCCTGACGGATCTGCGCGCCACACGTCATCACGGGATCGAGGGCGTCCATTGCGCTCTGTGGGATGTACGCGATTTCCTCCCAGAGGACGTCGCGGCGCTCCTCCGGGGAGAGGTTGAGCAGGTCCTGCCCCTTGAACCGGACCGATCCGCCGTCGACGCGGCCGTTCCCGGGCAGGAGGCCGAGTATCGCTTCGGCGGCCGTCGACTTGCCGGACCCGCTCTCGCCGGCGAGGCCGTAGTTCACCCCTTTCTCGACGTCGAACGAGACGCCGTTAACGGCGTGCACGCGGACGTCGTCTGTACCGTACGTTACCGTGAGGTCTTCGATTTCGAGGAGGCTCATTGGTCGTCGATTTCGGGGTTGATGACTTCCTCGTAGGCGCGGCCGACGAGGAACACCGAGGTCGTGACGGCGGCGATGCCGAGCGCTGGCGGAATGACCCACCACCACGCGACGCGAATGCTCCCGGAAGCGAACACCTGCCGGAGCATGCGCCCCCAGCTCGTCGTCGTCGGATCGCCGAAGCCGAGGAACGCGAGGCTGGCCTGCGCGGCGATGGACCACGCGACGCCGTAGGCCGTGTAGAGGAAGGCGATGGGGAGGACGTTCGGCGCGACGTGAACGAACATGGTCCGCAGGTGGCCCGCCCCGCTCGCGCGGGCGGATTTCACGAACGTCCGTTCGCTGACGGAGAGGACTTCCGAACGGATGACACGAGCGGGCATCTTCCAGAGGAAGGCCGCGATGATCACCGTGATAATCCAGATGTTCGGCTGGATGAACGTCAACAGGAGCAGCGCCATCGGCATGAACGGCAGCGAGAAGGTGAGGTCCGTCAGCCGCATGAGGACTTCGTCGACCCACCCACCGAAGTAACCGCTCACGAGGCCGACGAGGAAGCCGATCCCGCCGGTCGCGACGCCGCCGACGAGACCGACGATGAGCGTCGGTTGCGCACCCGCGAGGAACTGGCTGAAGACGTCCTTGCCGTACGCAGTCGTACCGAACGGCGCTCGGAGCGTCGGGGGATGGAGGCGGAGGATCGTCCCCTGTGCGTTCTGGACGCTCGTCCGAATCGGATCGTAGGGTGCGATAACTGGGCCGAACAGCCCGAGGAACACGAACCCCACGAGGACGGTGAACCCGACGAGCGCAGGCGTGTCCGTGGTGACGAACTGGACGTGCGAGACGAGCCAATCGAGCTTCGATCGGGCGCGCGTGCGGATGGACTCCGCGCTCTCAGTCGACATTAGCTCCCACCCCCGGCGGAGACGGACGGATCGAAGTACGCCGACATCACGTCAGCGACGAGGTTCATTACGATGACGGCGAGCGCCATGAGGAAGACGGCGGCCTGCACGACCGGGAAGTCCTGCTGGGAGATCGACGTGACGAGCTGGCGGCCGATACCCGGCCACCCGAAGACGACTTCGAGGAGGATGAGCCCCTGAAAGATCATCCCCAGCCGGAGCGCGAAGTACGTCAACACGGGCAGCAGCGAGTTCCGACCGGCACGCATCAACTGCTCGGTCTCGGTGAGTCCCTTCGCGCGGTGGAGTTTCAGGAACTCCGAGCCCTTCTTCTCGATGATGCCGTTTCGAGCGAGCAGGAGGAAGTCACCGCTGTAGTAGAGAACGGCGACCGTGAACGGGAGGATGTAGTGGTATGCGAAGTCGAGTGAGAGGTAGGTGTCGGTGAAGCCACTCGGGTCCGCCGTGATTTCGCGCATCCCGAACGCCGGGAAGAGTTCGAGGTTGTACGAGAACACGATGATGACGAGGAGCGCAGTGATGAAGACGGGCGTCGAGCGGAGGAACGTCGTCGTGACGATGCTCCCAGTCTCGAGCCACGAGCCACGGTTCCATCCCGCGTACATCCCCAGTAGCGTGCTCAGGACGGCAGTCGTGACGAGCGCGGGCACGAGGAGGATGAGCGTGTTGAACAGCTTCGGGCCGAGGATCTCCCAGACCGGGCGACTCTGCCTGATCGAGTAGCCGAACTGGAAGGTGACGAGGTTCTTCAAGTAGATGACGTACTGATCGAGGAGGGGTTGGTTCAGCCCGTAGAGGGCCATGATGTCGTTGACCTGTTGCTCCGAGAGGTTCCCGGACGCAACGAGTTGCGTGAACGGGCTCCCGGGCAGGAGTCGGAGGGTGAAGAAGATCACTGAGACGGCGACGAGCGTGAGCGCCGCCGCGATGGCGATTCGTTTCGCGAGGAAGCGCTGGAACTGACTCATCGACCATCACCTCCCGTGGCTGTTCGCGGCCGCGCTCTCGCCCGGCCGGTGATGCGGTCGTCGATGGATGCGTGTCGGGTCATTGGTCGGCGAAGTTCGGCTGGTCGAGTTCGGTTCGTCGCTGATGGCAGTTCCCGTTCTGGATGCGCTCGACGAACGCCGCCCACGCGTCCCCGTTCGGGAACCGGAGGTTTCCGGCGTCGTCCCACGTGTACCCGGCGCGCTCGAGGATTGTGCGGGCTTCCTCGACGTCGTAGCCGTAGTCGTAGCTGTCGTCGTTATGCCAGATCGTGAGGTCGGAGATGAAGTTCTCGCCCGGTGGGACGGTCGCACGACCCTGGAGGACCTGCTCGACGAATCCCTGCTTGTCGACCGCCTTCGCGAGCGCGACGCGGAACTCCTTGTCGCGAATCAGCGGCACGGAGAACATGAGCTTCGTGTCGAGCGGTGCGAAGTTGTTCGCGACCTTCTTCTCGACGGCATCGGTGTCGGCGACGCGTTCGGCCTGGGCGTTCGAGAGCCGCCCGGCGACAGCGTCGATTTTCTCGTTCTGCAGGCCGCCGATAAGTGCGTTGACGTTCCCGACGTTCACCCAGATGACGCGCTCGATTCCGGGGCCGCGCTCGGCGGCTTCACCGAGGTGCGTAGCCCGCCAGTCGTCGTCCCACATCCAGTGGTCGTCGTTGCGGCTCACGACGAACTTGCTGCTCTGCGACCAGCTCTCGAACTCGAAAGGCCCGGTGCCGATGGGGTTCGTCGGGTTGTACTGTGTCGGGCTGTCGACGTCCGCCCAGCGGTGTTTCGGGATGATAACGCTGCGGACGACGCGTTGGGTGAGGAACGCGGCGTCCGGCCGCGTGAGGTTGAACCGAACGTCGTGGTCACCGAGTACCTCGACGGAGTCTATCGGGCCGTAGAACGGCGCCTGACTCACCGCCGAGTACTGCTGGTAGAAGTTGACGGAGAACTTCACGTCCTCCGCAGTGAAGGGTTCGCCGTCGTGCCACGTGACGCCCTCGCGGAGGGACATCTCGACGGTCGTGTCATCGACGAACTCGGCGCTCGTCGCGAGCGCTGGCACGACTTCGAGTTCGGGTGAGGCATCGAAGAGACCGTCGTAGATGTAGGTGAGGCGCTTCGCACCTGCCCCACCTCCAGACCACGGGAGATTGAGCGAACTCATCGAAACCGAAGTCCCCTTGACGTACGCCCGTTCACCCGTCTCGGGTTGGAGGTTCACCTCCGTCCACTGGAAGGAGTCACCGGTCGGGCCGTTCCCCGGCGTCATGACGTACCCGTCCCACTTGCGCTCGTTCACGGCCGTGATGACATCAGGGAAGAGGGTGATGAGTCCGCCGACGTCTTCGGCGAATATCTGTTGTGCCTCGTCGACCAGCTCCTTGCGCTTCTCGCGGTCGCCGGTGAGGCGGCGCTGTCGGTCGAGGAGGTCGTTCAGGTCGGGATGCCAGTAGTTGTCGTAGTTCGACGGATTCGCCTTGTATCGGCGCATCACCAGCGGGTTCGGGTCGAGGCCGCGCTGTGGATCTGGCCCGTGCGTGCTCATAGAGATCATGTTCTCGAGACCCGCAGTCGTCCAGCTTTGTGCATAGAGCTGATTCAGCGGCCGGTTGTCGAGTGATGTGCGAACGCCGAGGTCGCGCAGCGAGCGTTGAATCATGAACGCGTGCTCGCGCATCCACGGGTCGTCCTCGGTCGAGAACTCGATCGTCACCGGATCGAGGACGGACCCCGCCTTCGCCGTGTACTCCATCGGCGGTGACTCGGCGTCGATGTTCGGCCAGTCGTGCCAGTACTTCGTCTCGACTGTCGTCGGCGTCCCGGTCGGGACGGACGGGTCGAGGTTAACGGGTTGTGCCCCCGATCCCATGCACCCGGCGAGCGCCGTCACGCCGACGGCACCGGCCCCCGCGACGGCGCGGAGGTATCCCCGCCGGGAGGTCTCGATGTCGCCGGTTCCACCGGCACTTCTCTCATTATTCCTCATTGCGTTCAGACCATACGCCGGTATTCGGGTAGGGGTTTCTCCGAAAGGGGGTGATAACTATACCTCTTTAAGTCAGATTAGGGTATCCTAAACTATTGTTGCATGAGGGAACGCCATTACCGCGAAGAGAACACGAGTCCAAGTAGTGTCTCCTCTGCCGCGCGGATCCGCTCACTAAACGTCGACTGCTGGATACCGAGTGCCGCCGCGACTTCTTGAGCCGACGACTCACGGGGAACCGTGAAGTAGCCCATCGTGTATGCCGTCTCGAGCGCGTCGATCTGGTCGGCACTCAGCTTCGAGACGACGACATCCGTGAGCCGTCCGCTGTCCAGCGGCTCTCCGGGGCGGTCCGTCTCGTTCACCTTCACGAGGTCGAACGTTCCGAACTTCAACTCGATGTCGTCGGCCAACTCCCGAAAAGAGTCCCACTCGCTCACCGTCACGATCATCGACACCGTTCCATCGTGCACGGTCAGCCGGTTCGGAATCGCGTGATGCCGCAACGCGACCTCGAGCACGTACGGATACGGTTCCTGCACGAATGCGACCACGCGCGTCACGTCGGTCCCGGCCGACCCCGACGGAACCGCCTGCGTGTGAAACACGGAGACACCGGAGATGTCCTCGAACCACGCCGCTAGATCGGTGTCCACCGTCGTCGCGATCGTAAACGACTCCAGCCACTGCCCGTCCTCGACGTAGAAGGCATTGTCAACCTCGACGCTCCCATCAGCACCGATCCGAGTCGAAATCTCTGCAAGGACGCCCGTGGGATCGGTTTCGAATTCGAGTGTAAGGATACGAACTCCCTCTACTGAGTGAAGTAACGAGCGTGGTAAAACGATTACTAGTCGCATTCCTCAGGTTTCCGACGGCGGCCGATTGACCGACTAGTGATTCTACAGTCTCGTCGTCACCGTCCGGAAGTCGGCGCGATACTAGTAACACGCGACGTTCCACATACAGTACCCCGGTTGCGGCCCCCGAGCGGCGACGCAGCGCGTCTGTGCACCTCTTTCCGGATTCTGGGAAGGTTTATACCTGAGGGGGTGCTACGGCGTGCCATGAAACTGGATGGGTTCGCTCTCGCTGCAACAACGAACGACCTCGACCGCGAGGTCGACGCGCGCGGCGTCGCGGACGTGGTCGAGTTCCGGATGGACAGCGCCGAGGACCCCATCGGCCAACTGTCCGACTACGAGGGCGACCTCCCGATCATCGCGACGAACCGCACGAAGTGGTTCGGTGGCGAGGCGAACGACACGGGCCGCCTCGACCGGCTCTCGGCGGCCTCCCGGTTCGACGCCGTCGAGCTCGTCGACATCGAACTGGAGACGGCCCGGGGGATGGGCTGGATCCTCGACGAGTTCCGACAGAACGACGTCGACATCATCATCTCCCACCACGACTTCGACGACACGCCCGAGCAGGACGTTCTCGACGCCATCATCGAGCAGTGCGCGCAGTACGGTGACGTCGCGAAGGTCGCGACGTACCCCCAGAATCACGACGACGTGCTCCGGCTCCTGAAGGCCATCAACACGGCCTCGAACGACGGGATCGACGTCGCGGGAATCGCGATGGGCGGGCTGGGGAGCCACAGCCGCGTCGTCGGCCCGCTCTACGGCTCGACGCTCGGGTACGCCCCGCTCGCGGAGGACACGAGCGAGTACGCCCCGGGCCAGATCCCGGTGCGAAAGCTGGCCGCGCTCATCGAGGCGCTCCAGGTCGCGAGCGAGGACGTCACGGAGATGGACTCGCTGGCGGCGAAACTCGCCGAACAACAGACCCACGCCTAAGCCCCGGCCGGCGCCGTCCTGCGGACACCGAGACTCTTAAGCCCAGCCCTACTTATGAGTGCACAATGAGTGAGACGCCTCCGGCACAGGGTGAGCGCCGATGAGTGAGACGCACGAGCCGAACACGTACACGATCCGACTCGAGTTGGTCGACGAACCCGGCGAACTCCTCCGCGCGCTCCGGCCCATCGGCGAGAAGGGCGGGAACCTCCTCTCTATCTTCCACGAGCGCGGCGACAAGACCCCGCGCGGCCACATCCCCGTCGAGGTCGACCTCGAAGCCACGCCCGAGCGCTACGAGGCGATCGTCGACGAACTCCGATCCGAGGGGATCAACGTCATTCAAGCCGGCACGGAGCGCTACAGCGAGTCCCTCACCGTCCTCCTCTCCGGGGACTTGGTCGATACCGGGCTCTCGGATACGCTCACGCGGATCCGCGAGAACACGAACATCACCATCTCCGACTTCGAACTCTCCGCGCCACAGGGATCGAGCGACATCTCCAGCGGTCGCCTCCGCCTCGGAATCGAGGAGGGGGAGACCGAGCGCACGCTCTCGGTGCTCCGGGAGATCGCGGACGAGAAGGACCTCCAGGTCATCGAGCCGCTCTACGAGGGTGGCGTATGAGGCTCGCGGTCATCGGCACCGGCGCCGTCGGTGCCTCGGTCGCGGAACTGGCCGGCGAGTACGGCCACACCGTCACCGCGCTGGCGGATTCGCGCAGCGCGCTCACGGACGCCGACGGAATCGACGTCGAGGCCGCGCTCGCCCGCAAGCGCGAGGGGGGGCGCGTCGGGGGCGGTGACCCGGCGGACGCGCTCGACGCGGCGTACGACTGTCTCGTGGAGGCGACGCCGACGACGCTCGGCGACGCGCAACCCGGGTACGACCACGTCCGTGCCGCCTTCGAGCGCGACCGAGACGTCGTCCTCGCGAACAAGGGCCCGGTCGCGGAGCGCTACGCGGACGTCCGGGAACTGGAGCGCGAGAGCGAGGGGCGCCTCCGTTTCGAGGCGACGGTCGGCGGTGCGATGCCGGTCCTCTCGACGATCGAGGACTGTGGCCCCGAGCACGTGACCGGCATCCGGGGCGTGCTGAACGGGACGGCGAACTTCGTGCTCTCGCGGATGGCCGTCGAGGGCCTCGGCTACGAGCACGTGCTCGCGGAGGCTCAGGACCTCGGGGTCGCGGAAGCCGACCCGTCCTTCGACGTCGAGGGGACGGACGCGGCGCTCAAGTGCGTCATCGTCGCGAACGTGCTCGCGCAGGGCGAGCGCGAGTACACGCTCGCGGACGCGGACGTGGAGGGAATCGCCGACATCCCGACGAGCGCGCTCCGGTTGGCGAGCGAGGACGGCCGGACGGTGCGCCTCATCGGCGAAGTCGTGGACGGGTCGGTGCGCGTCGGCCCCCGCATCGTCCCGAGCACCTCCTCGCTCGCAGTCTCGGGCACCGAGAACATCGTCCAGATCGAGACGGCGAACGCCGGCCGACTGAACGTCTCGGGGCGCGGCGCCGGCGGTCCGGAAACCGCCTCCGCAGTGCTCGCGGACGTCGGTCGCCTTGAGTCGGGCACGCGCGACTGACTGGGCACCCGGCCCGACTGGGGCCGACGATGCCCCTACTGTGCTTGTGCGTCCGCCGTTCGCTCTCTCGGTCTGGTTTTCTCCCCGGCAGACCATCGAATCGGTCCCATCCCGTCAGTCGTCGGCCGTCGGCCGCTGGTGAGGTGCCGGGCCGTCGAGGACGTCCGCAACCGCGTCGAGTGCGTCTTCGGGTGTGACGACGCGCCCGCGAGTGCGGAGGCGCTCGTAGCTCTCCCGGGCGCCGTCGGTGATGCGTTCGTCGGGCGGGCGGCCCTCGACGACGACGAGTGCGTCCGCGCGGGCGGCGGCGTCGAGGTTCCGGCGGTTCCCGTCGCTGACGTCGAGGTCGGTGACGACCGTGACGTCCGCCTCGGACACGTGGGTCGCGACTCGCTCGGCGGTCGCGGCGTCCACTGCGGTGTACGGTGGGACGGTGACGGCCGGGACGTCGAGCGCGCGCGCGGTCTCGTGGTCGGCGTCGCCCTCGGGGAGCGCGCCGATGCTGACGTCGTAGCCGGCCACGGTGAGCGCGTAGAGGAGGCGGCCGGCGCTACCGCCGTCGCCGACGACGTGCACGCGGCCCTCGGCGTCGCCCGCGTCGGGCAGCGCGGTGACGGTGGGGGTCCCGGTAACGGTGTCGTCGGTGACGGCGGCGTTCGCGTCGAAGGACGCCGCGAGCTGCGGCGCGGTGAGCACCTCTTCGGGGGGGCCGTAATCGAGAACGCCGCCGTCGGAGAGGAGGAGGAGGTCGTCGCAGTAGCGCGCCGCGAGGTCGAGGTCGTGGATGGCGGCGACGGCGGTCTTGCCGCCCTCGACGAGTTCGCGGACGAGTTCGAGCGTGTGTATCTGGTGGTCGATGTCGAGGCTCGCGGTGGGTTCGTCGAGGAGGAGGACGGGCGTCTCCTGAGCGAGCGCGCGCGCGAGGAGGACGCGCTGGCGCTCCCCGCCGCTCACGGAGTCGATGGAGCGCTCGGCGAACTGCGTGACCGACGTGCGCTCCATGGCGGCGTCGACGGCGCGGCGGTCGGCGTCGTCCGTCTCTTTGAACATCGAGTGGTACGGCATCCGCCCCATCGCGACGACGTCACGGACGGTGAAGTCGAAGGCGACGGTGGTGTTCTGGGGGACGACGGCGACGCGACGGCCGACGTCGCGTGCGGACGCGCGCTGGACATCGAGGTCGGCGACGCGGACGCGGCCGGCGGTCGGCGCGAGCGTCCCGGCGAGCGTGCGGAGGAGCGTGGTCTTCCCCGCGCCGTTCGGCCCGATGAGGCCGACGAACCGCCCGCGTTCGACGGTCGCGTCGACGCCGTCGATGACGGTGAGGTCGCCACGGTCGACGCGCAGGTCCTCGACGTCGATTCGGACGTCGGTCATAGCTCCGCCACCTCGCGCTTGCGGAGGAGGTAGAGGAAGAAGGGCGCGCCGACGAAGGCGGTGACGATGCCGACGGGGAGCTGGGCGGGGCCGGAGCGCGCGACGGTGTCGGCGGCAACGAGGAAGGACGCGCCGGCGAGCGCGCTCGTCGGGAGGAGGATGCGGTGGTCGGGACCGACGAGCAGGCGCATGACGTGCGGGACGACGAGGCCGACGAAGCCGATGACGCCCGAGACCGCGACGGCGATGGCGGTGACGAGGGCGGAGACGGCGAGGAGGATGCGTTTCGTGCGCTCGACTTCGATGCCGAGCGTCTTCGCGTCGTGTTCGCCGAGGAGGAGGACGTTGAGGTGGCGGCGATAGCCGAGGAGGACGCCGAAGAGGAGCGGGAGCGTGAGGGCGGTGGCGGTGACGTCGCCCCAGCTCGCGTTCTGGAGGTGACCCATCAGCCAGTACATCGCGGCACGGAGTTCGTTCCCGCTCTGGACGAGCATGTACGAGATGACGGCGCCGAGGAAGGTCTCGACGGCGACGCCGGCGAGGAGGAGGGTGGTGACGGGGGTGCGTCCGCCGCGCGTGCCGAGGGCGTAGATGCCGAACGCGGCGAGGAGACCGCCGAGGAACGCGGCGCCGTGGATGCCGAGGCCGAAGGGGAAGCTGACGCCGACGGTGATGACGGTGACGGCGCCGACGGCGGCGCCGGAGGAGACGCCGATGATGGAGGGGTCAGCCATCGGGTTCCGGAAGAAGCCCTGCATGACGGTGCCGGCGAGGGCGAGCGCGAAGCCGACGAGCGACGCGAGGGCGATCCTCGGGAGGCGGATCGTCATGACGATGATGCGGCTCGTCTCCGGCGTCCGGAAGTCGAAGAGGTGGGTGGTGCCGACTGAGACTGTCGGGAGGCCGACGCCCGTCGACCCGAGGGCGCTGGTGTGGACGGAGAGCGACGTCGGGACGACGAGGGCGTTGAGGCAGACGCGCGCGACCGTGAGCGCGGGGATGGAGACGGTCCCGATGCCGGCGCTCACGAGCACCGTCACGACGAGGAGCGCCGTGAGGCCGAACGTCCAGCTACCGACTTTGAGCCCCGGTCGCATCGGAACTAAACTCTACTTTCGATAGCTAAATATTTATTGTAATATCGTCTTGGGTGGGACGATGCGACACCGACTCTCAGCTATCCTCGCGGTCTTCCTGCTGCTCTCGGCGGGGGCCGCACCCGCAGCAGCGGCGACTGGGTCCACGCACGCCCAGTCGAGCGCCAGCCAGATCGACTCGCCGACGTGTAGCTTCCCGGTCACCGTCACCGACGCGACCGGCGAGAACGTGACCGTCACCGAGACACCCGAACGCGTCGTCACGCTCAGCCCGAGCGCCGCGCAGACGATGTGGGAGATCGGCGCGCGCGACCAGGTCGTCGGCGTCACGCAGTACGCGCACTACCTCGACGGCGCGAGCAGCCGGGCGAACGTCTCCGGCACCGGCGACGCCTACATCGACCGCGAGAAGGTCGTCTCCCTCGAACCCGACCTCGTCCTCGCCCCGGACACCATCTCGAGCGAGACGGTCGCGAAACTCCGAGCGGCGAACCTGACCGTCTACCACTACCCGCCCGCTGACTCCATCGCGACCATCGAGGAACAGACGCACGTGACCGGCGCGCTCGTCGGTGCGTGTGACGGCGCGAACGAGACGGTCACCGAGATGGAGTCGAAACTCGACACCGTCCGCACCGCCGTCGAGGGTGAGGAGCGCCCGCGCGCCATCTACACCTTCTTCGGGTACACGGCCGGCAACAACACCTTCATCGACACGATCATCGAGACCGCCGGCGGAACGAACGTCGCCGCCGAGGCCGGCATCGACGGCTACGCACAGATAAACGAGGAGACCATTGTCGAGCGGAACCCGGAGTGGATCATCCGGAACAGCCAGGACCCGACCGTCCCGGAGACCGCCGCGTACAACAGCACTGACGCGGTGAAGAACGGGAACGTCATCGTCCTCAACTACAACTACCTGAACCAGCCCGCGCCGCGCGTCGTCCAGCCGATCACGCAACTCGCGCAGGCGATGCACCCCGAGGCGTTCGCCGCCGCGAACGCCACCACGACCACGGCCGAACCGAGCGCGACGACCACGCAGGCGAACGCCACCACCACGACCGCGACCGAGACGACGAGCGGTGGCTCGCCCGGCTTCGGCGTCATCGCGGCGCTCGTCGGCGCTCTCGCCGCGCTCGCGACGGCGACCCGCCGCCTCGACTGATAGCGAATGCACGTCTCGTTCGACCTCTTCGGCACGCTCGTCGACGCCGCTCCCCCCGAGGACCCGGCCGCCGCCGTCGCCGACGAACTCGCCGCACGCGGCGTTCGCGTGCCGGAGTCGTGGGACGAGGCGTACCGCGAACCCCACGTCTCGCTCGACGCGGGACGCGAACAGCCACTGCCGGAGCACGTGCTCGCCGCGCTCCACAGTCGCGGCGTCACGCCCCCCCGCGACGTCGTCGAGGCGGCGGTCACGGACGCGTTCGACGGCGACGTGGCGACGCGGCCGGGCGCGTGTGCCGCCGTCGAGGCGGCCGCCACCGCCGGCCGCGTCGGCGTGCTCTCGAACTGTAGCGTCCCCGGCCTCGTTGAGCGCACGCTCGCCGCGTCCGACCTCCCGGCGGACCGGTTCGACGCGGTCGTCGCGAGCGTCGACTGCGGCTGGCGCAAACCCGACCGGCGCGCCTTCCGCGCGGTCGCCGACGCGCTCGCCACCGACGTCGCGGCGCTCGTCCACGTCGGCGACGACCCGGCGACCGACGGCGGCCTCGACGCGCTCGGCGGCACCGCCGTCCTCCTCGAAGACACCCCGCTCGCGGCGCTCCCCGACCGACTGGAGGACGCGTCGTGGTGAGCGCGCTCGCGGCGCTCGCGCTCGCGGTCGCCCTCGACGCGCTCGTCGCCGAGCCGCCGCGACGCGTCCACCCGGTCGCGCTCTACGGCCGCGTCGTCGACGCGCTCGACCGCGAGTGGCCGCGACCGCGCGTCGTCGGCACCCTCGTCGCGCTCGGCCTCCCGTTGGTCGCCGCCGCACTCGCCGCCGCGAGCGTCGTCGGCGCGCTCCGCGCTCACCCGGTCATCGGGGTCGCCGTCGCCGGCCTCTGGCTGTTCTCGGCGACGAGCCGACGGATGCTCGTCGACCTCGCTGGGGACGTCGTCGCTCGCATCGACGCGGCGGACGACGCACCGCCGTCGGGCATTCGCGGGCTCGTCGGGCGCGACACGACCGCCCTCAACGACGGCGAACTCCGGAGCGCCGCCGTGGAGAGCGCCGCCGAGAACCTTGCCGACGGCCTCGTCGCGCCGCTCCTCGCGTTCGCCGTCGGCGCACAGTTCACGCTCGCGCTCGGCGTCGCGGCCGCCGTCTGGGTGAAGGCCGTGAACACGCACGACTCCGTCCTCGGCTACCCGTCGAAGCCCCACGGAACCGCGAGCGCGCGACTCGACGACCTCGTCATGTGGGTTCCGGCGCGCGTCAGCGCCGCGTTCGTCGCGCTCGCCGCAGTCGACGGTCGCGCGCTCTTGCGAGCGCGAGCGTGGGCACGCGCCCCGCCGTCGCCGAACTCCGGATGGCCGATGGCGGCGCTCGCCGCCGCGCTCGACGTCCGCCTCGAGAAACCCGGCGTCTACACGCTTAACCCGGGCGCCCGCCTCCCGACGACCGACGACGCGGAGCGCGGCGTCCGCATCGTGAACCGCGCGGGCGTGCTCGCCGTCGGCGCAACCGGGGTGGTCGCGTGGCTCTAAGTGCCGTCCGTGGCGCGCTCGGCTTCCTCACGCGCCTCCCGGTCGGCCACCGCGAGCGGGACTGGAACGCCTTCCGCGCGTCGCCGGCCGCCTTCCCGCTCGCCGCCTACCCCGTCGGCCTCGTCCTCGTGGTGCCGTTCCTCCTCGGCCTCGACGCCGACCTGACCGGGTTCGCCTTCCTGCTCGGCATCTACGCCGTCACGGGCGTCGCGCACGCCGACGCCGTCGCCGACCTCGGGGACGCCGCCGCCGTCCACGGCGACGCCACGCCCGAGCGCCGCCGCGACGTTCTCAAGGACTCCGCCGTCGGCGTCGGCGCGGTGCTCGCGCTCGCGCTCGTCCTCCTCGGCACGTGGGTCGCCGCCGCGACGCTCGCTGCGCTCCCGCTCCGCGCTGCCGCGCTCGCCCTCGCTGCCGAAGTCGGCGCGAAGCTCGCGATGGCGACCGTCGCCTGCCTCGGCGACGCGACCCACGACGGGCTCGGGGCGGCCGTCAGCGACTCCCTCTCCGCGCGCTCGCTCGTGCTCCCCCTCCTCGTCGCGCTCCCGGCCGCGCTCGTGACGTACCCGAACCCGGCCGCCGCCACCGCCCTCGGCGCGGCCCTGCTCGCCGCGCTCGGCGTGCTCGCGTGGTCGCGGCGGCGCCTCGGCGGCATCAACGGCGACGTCATCGGCGCGTCGAACGAATTCGCGCGCCTCGCCGCGCTCCTCGTGGGGGTGATCGCGTGGACGCACTGGTGATGTGCGGCGGCCGCGGCACCCGCCTCGAGACGGAGGCGGAGAAACCGCTCTTCCCCGTCGCGGGCCGGCCGATGGTCGACCGTGTGCTGGACGCGCTCGCGGCGAGCCGCATCGACTCGGTCACGGCGGCGGTTACCCCCGCGACCCCCGAGACCGCCGCACACCTCGACGCGCGCGGCCTCGACACCGTCGAGACGCCCGGTGCGGGCTACGTGAGCGACCTCGACGTCGCGCTCGATGCCGTCGAGACCCCGGCTCTCACCGTCGCCGCCGACCTCCCGCTCCTCGACGGCGCCGCCGTGAACCGCGTCCTCGCCCACGCCGCCGCCGGCTCTGTGACCGACGCCGTGCAGGTCTGCGTTCCGGCCGAACTGAAACGTCAACTCGGCGCGAGCGCCGACACGACCTACGAGCGCGACGGCCGCGAAGTCGCTCCGGCGGGCGTCAACGTCGTCGCCGACACCGACACCGAAACCATGTTCCTCAGTTACGACGTACGCTACGCAGTCAACGTGAACCACCTCGACGACGCCGTCCTCGCGGAGGCGTTGCTGTGACCGTCCTGCTCGTCGCCGGCACGACGGAGACGGCGACCATCGACGGCATCAGCGCCGCCGGCGCGAGCCCCGACCTGATGGCGCAGACGCCGGCTGCGGACGCCGAGCTCGTCGCCTACGGCCGTCCGGTCTTCGCGCCGTTCGTCCCCGTCAGCCCGGACGGCTGTCCGACGCCGGCGCTCGTGACCCGCGCCGTCCGCGAACTCGTCGGCTTCGACGTCGTCACGCTCGACGCGGGGCTGGCCGCGCGCACCGCCGCGCCCGCCGTCCGCCTCGGGAGCGAACCCGGCCGCGACGTCCGCGACCCCGAGCCGGTGGCGAACGCCGCCGCCCTGTTCGACGCCGCCGCCGAGTACGCGCGCGGCCACCCCGACGAGAGCCTCGTCGTCGGCGAAACCATACCCGGAGGGACGACGACGGCGCTCGGCGTCCTCCGCGCGCTCGGCGAGCAGTACGGCGTCTCCTCGTCGCTCCCCACGAACCCAATCGCCCTCAAGCGCGACGTCGTCGCGGACGCCCTCGATGCGAGCGGCCTCGAACCCGGCGCCCTCTCCGGCGATCCGGTTGCCGCCGTCAGGCGGATGGGCGACCCGACGCTCGCCACCATCGCCGGCCTCGTGGAGGGCGCACTCGATGCGGGGAAGCGCGTCACCGTCGCGGGCGGGACGCAGATGCTCGCCGCCGCGACGCTCGTCCGCCATCGCGGCATCGACGACCCGTTCACGCTCGCCACCACCTCGTTCGTCGCCGCCGACGACGGCGTGGACGTCCGCGCGGCCGCCGACGACCTCGGCGTCGACCTCCGCGTCACCGACCCCGGCTTCGAGCACACCGACCACGCCGCCACCGAGCACTACCTCGCGGGCGTCGCGAAGGAGGGCGCGGGCATGGGCGGCGCGCTCGCCCTCGCCGACGACGCCGGCGTGTCGATGGCGGCCGTCCGCGACCGGCTCGTCGAGCGCTACGACGAACTGGTGGGCGACGAACGGGGTGACGCGGATGGAGCCTGACGCCGTCCGCCGCGTCGGGCGCGAACCCCACGGGAGCAGCGACGACCCCGACGTCGTGGACTTCAGCGCGAACACGAACCCCCGGGTTCCTCCGGGCGTTCGCGACGTCTACGCGGACGCGCTCGACGCCGCCCGCAGCTACCCCGTCGAGCCGCCGCGCGCGTACCGCGAGGCCGCCGCCGACTACGTCGATTGCGCGCCCGACGACGTCGTCGCGACGCCCGGCGGCCTCGCCGCCATTCGCCTCGCCGTCGAGGTGTCCGTCACGGCGGGCGACGACGTGCTCGTGCCCGCGCCGAGCTTCGCCGAGTACGCCCGCGAGGTCCGCTTGCAGGGCGCGGCCCCGGTCTTCGTCCCGCACGACGAACTGCTGGACGCCGATCCCGACGAGTACGCGCTCGCCGTCGTCTGCAACCCGAACAACCCGACCGGCGAGTGTTACGACGCCGACGCGCTCCGCGCGTTTGCGGACGCCTGCGCCGACGCGAGGACGCCGCTCCTCGTTGACGAGGCCTTCCTCGGGTTCACCGACCAGCCCTCGCTCGCCGGCCGCGACGGCGTCGTCGTCGCGCGCTCGCTCACCAAGCTCTTCGGCCTCCCGGGGCTTCGCGCCGGGTTCGCCGCCGCGACCGGCGACCAGTATGCCCGACTCGCCGCCGCGCGCCGCACGTGGAACGTCGGCGCGCCCGCGCTCGCCGTCGGCGCACACTGCATGCGGGACGAGGCGTTCGTCGCCGACACCCGGCGACGCGTCCGCGAGGAGCGCGCCCGACTCCGCGATGCGCTCTCCGAGCGCTTCGAAGTCGCACCGTCGGACGCGCCGTTCCTCCTCCTCGACGTCGGCTCTCACGGGGTTGAGGAAGTCGTCGCGACGGCGCGCGAACGCGGTGTCGCGGTGCGGGACGCGACGACGTTCCGGGGCCTCGACTCGCACGTCCGCGTCGCCGTCCGCACGCGCGAGGAGAACGACCGACTGCTGGAGGCCCTCGATGTTTGACGCCACCATCCGCGAGGGCGTCCTCCGCGTCGCCGCGTCGGGCGCGCGCTGGCTCTCGACCGGCTGGGACGGCGGCTACGTCGACGCCGACGCCGCCTACAACGTCTCCGTGCCCGAAGGCTGGTCGCGGACGGACCTCAGCGCGTACGCGGCCGAGCGCCGGGACGACGCGGGATTCGAGACGGCGGGTCCGACGCTCCTCACCGGCGTCGCGATGTCGCACGCTCGCGGCGCGCGAAGCGAGCGCGTGACGGCGTACGCGACCGCCGGCGTGTCGAACCCCGCCGCCCTTCCGATGGACGGCGAGCGCGATACTGAGGAACCCGAGACGCAGGAGCCGAGCGTCGGCACGGTGAACGTCGTGCTCGGGACAGCGCGCGCGCTCAACGACGCCGCGCTCGCGACGCTCCTCTCGGTCGCCGTGGAGGCGAAGACCGCGACGCTGCTCGCCGAGACCGGCTTCCCGGGGACGACGACGGACGCGGTCGTCGCGGGCACGAACGAGAGCGGCGAGCCGGCGACGTTCGCGGGAAGCGGGACCGAGGTGGGGGCGGCGGCGCGGGCGTGCGTCCGCGACGCCGTCCGGGCGAGCCTCCGCTCGCGCTACCCCGAGGGCGACTTCCCGGCGGCCGTCGCCGACGCCGACCACGGCGTCGTCACGACCCGGTCCGCCGAGGTGTTCCGCGCATGAATGGCATCGTCCTCGCGGGCACGGCGTCGGGCGTCGGGAAGACCGTGGCGACGCTCGCGGTCTGTCGTGCGCTCGAGCGCGCCGGCCACACGGTGCAGGCCGCGAAGGCCGGCCCGGACTTCATCGACCCGAGCCACCACGAAGCCGTCACCGGTCGGCCCTCCCGAACGCTCGACCCGTGGCTCGAAGGCCGGACGGGGATGCGACGGAACTACTACCGCGCAGAAGACGCTACAGCGACCGATTCGGGCGGCGCCCCGGACGTCTGCGTCGTCGAGGGCATGATGGGACTCTACGACGGGTCCGTGGCGAGCACCGCCGACGTCGCGGCGGCGCTCGACCTGCCCGTCGTCCTCGTCGTGGACGCGAGCGCGGGGATGCAGAGCGTCGCCGCGAGCGCGCTCGGCTTTCGTGAGTACGCCGCGCACGCCGACGCCGACGTCGACGTCGTTGGCGTGCTCGCACAGCGCGCGCACGGCGGCCGGCACGCCGACGGCATCCGCGACGCCCTCCCCGAGTCGCTCACGTACTACGGTCGGGTGCCGCCGCGCGACGACCTCGAGATCCCCGAGCGCCACCTCGGCCTCGAACGCGGGACGGAGTCGCCGCTCGGGGACGAAGCGCTCGACGCGGCCGCCGAGTCGATCCGCACACAGCGCCTCCTCGACGCCGCGCGCGCGCCGCCGCGTCCCGACCCCGAACCAGCGAGCACGCGCCGGGAGCGGACGGTCGCCGTCGCGCGAGACGCCGCCTTCTGCTTCGCGTACCCAGCCGTGCTGGAGCGCCTCCGCGAGCGCGCGCACGTCGCGACGTTCTCCCCGCTCGCCGGCGACGCCCTCCCGGACTGCGACGCCGTCTACCTCCCCGGTGGCTACCCCGAGCTGCACGCCGCCGACCTCGCCGACGCGCCCGCACTCGACGCCCTCGCCCGGCGCGCGAGCGACGGCCTCCCCGTCCTCGGGGAGTGCGGCGGCCTCATGGCGCTCTGTGAATCGCTCACCACCACGGACGGCGACACCTACGACATGGCGGGCGTACTCCCCGCCGACGTGCGGATGCACGAGCGCTATCAGGCGCTCGACCACGTCGCGCTCCGCGCACGCGACGACGGCCTGACGGCGGCCGACGGGGAGACACAGCACGGCCACGAGTACCACTACTCCTCGCTCTCGCCGGACGCCGACGCGCGATTCGCCTTCGACGTCGTTCGCGGCACCGGCATCGACGACGACCACGACGGACTCACCGAGCACGAGACCGTCGGCACGTACTGCCACCGCCACGCCGCGAGCGGTGCGTTCGACCGACTCACCGATTCCCTATGACCGACCACACCGACACCACCGACGACACGGACCGCACAGAAGCGACGGACAACCAGCTCGCCCAGACCCCCGGGAAGGGGCGGAACCCGACGCCGACCCGCATCGAGGCGGCCGAGCCCGAGGAGTTCGGGCTCGTGCAGGCCTGGTGGGGCGACGGGAAGGGGAAGACGACGGCCGCGATGGGGATGGGCTTTCGCGCCGCCGGCCACGGCTATCGCGTCCACATGCTCCAGTTCATGAAGGGCGGCGCCTCCAGCGTCGAGGACACCCGCGGCGAGTACAACGCCATCGACCAGTTCCCCGGCTTCTCCTACGAGAACACCGGCCACTACGGCTGGCACGGCCGTCTCGATGGATCGGACGACGACGAGCACACCGCGAAAGCGCGCGCGGGCCTCAAGCGCGCACGCGAACTCGTCGAGGCCGCCACCGACGTCGAGGGGGCGCTCGCACTCGACGCGCCCGCCGACGACGGCGTCCACATGCTCATCCTCGACGAGGCCCTCTACGCCGTCGATCAGGGGCTCCTCGAGGAGTCCGATATTCTGGGGCTCGTGGAGTCGAAGCCCGACGACCTCGAACTCGTGCTCACCGGGAGCCACACGAAGCCCGACTACCTCTACGAGCACGCCGACCTCGTGACGCAGGTGGCGAAGGAGAAACACCCCATCGACGCGGGCCAGCGCGCGCGAAAGGGCACCGAGTATTAGATGACGAAGACGCTGCTGGTCGCGGGGACGGCGAGCCACGTCGGGAAGAGCACCGTCGCTGCGGGCCTCTGTCGCCTCCTCGCGCGCCGCGGCGTCGCCGTCGCGCCCTACAAGGCCCAGAACATGAGCAACAACGCGCGCGTCGTCGCAACACCCTCAGGCGACCCCGGCGAGATCGGCGTCTCCCAGTACACGCAGGCGCGCGCCGCCGGCATCACGCCGACGACGGACGTCAACCCCGTCCTCCTGAAGCCGCGCGGCGACGCCGAGAGCCAACTCGTCGTCCAAGGCGAGGCCGTCGGCCACTACGACGCCGCCAACTACTACGAGGAGCACTGGCGGACCGCGCGCGACGCCGCCGTCGACTCCTACGAGCGCCTCGCCCGCGAGCACGACGTCGTCGTCGCCGAGGGCGCGGGCAGCATCGCCGAGATCAACCTCCACGACCGCGACCTCGCCAACGTCGAGACGGCGGCGTTCGCCGACGCCGACATCCTCCTCCTCGTCGACATCGAGCGCGGCGGCGCGTTCGCCAGCCTCTACGGCACCCTCGAACTCCTCCCCGATGACGTACGCGAGCGCGTCGTCGGCGCCGCCATCACGAAGTTCCGTGGCGACCCCGCGCTCCTCGACGCCGGCATCGACGAAATCGAGTCCCGAACCGGCGTCCCGATCCTCGGCGTCCTCCCCTACGACGACCCCGGTCTCCCCGCCGAGGACTCCGTCTCCCTCCCCTCCAGTGGGGACGCACGCACCGTCGGCGGCGACGACGGCGTCCCGGCCGACCGGGCCGTGACGGTCGCCGTCCCCCGCCTCCCCCACATCTCGAACTTCACCGACCTCGAACCGCTCGCCGCCGAACCCGGTGTTCGAGTCCGCTACGTCCCGCTCGACGGCGCGCTCACCGACGCCGACGCCGTCGTCGTCCCTGGCACGAAGAACACCGTCGACGACCTGCTCGCGCTCCGCGACGCGGGCTTCGACGACGCCCTCGCGGGATTCGACGGCCCCATCGTCGGCCTCTGCGGCGGCTACCAACTGCTCGGCGAACGCATCCGCGACGCCGGCATCGAGAGCGTCGACGACCACGACACCGTCCCCGGCCTCGGACTCCTCCCCGTCGAAACGCGGTTCCGCGGGGACAAACACCTCGAGCGGGTGACCGTGCCCGTCGACGGCGTCGTCCCCATCAGCGGCGCGAGCGGCACCGCTACCGGCTACGAGATCCACATGGGCCGGACGACTCCCGTCCGCGACGTCGCCCGCCCGCTCGGCGACTGGAGCGCCGCGACTGACGGCGTCCTCGGCACCTACCTCCACGGGCTCTTCGAGAACCGGGCCGTCCGCCGAGCGTTCCGCGACGACGTCTACGCCCACGCCGACACACAGCCCCCCGATTCGTCCGCCGACCCCGAGGCGTCGTTCGACCACGCCGCGACCCTCGTCGCCGAGAACCTCGACCTCACGCGACTCGACCTCCCCACGTGAGCGCGCAGACGCTCCCCGTCGCCTCTGTGCGACCGCTCCTCCTGATCGCCCGGCCTACGTCCCCGCGCCGGACTCGTCGAGTGGTCGGGAGGGGGACCCGGAGGGGTCCGGGTCGTAGCCAGCGTCCCGGAGGGACGCGAGTATCCGCGTGATGGTGTCGAGGACCTCGCGGAGGTTCTCGGTGGTGCGGCCGCTATTGAGGAAGTCGTCGCTGTCGGTGTTCTCGACGAGGAGGGTGGCGTGTGCGACGTCGTTGCGGAGTTCGGTGACGGCGTGGAGTCGTGAGTCGGCGGTGCCCTTTTTCGAGAAGCCACACGCCCGCCAGCAGGCCTCGACGTCGGTGACGATGGTCGCGAGCGTCGAGAACTGCGCGTAGTGAATCTCCGAGAGGGCGACGTTCGCCGCGCGCGCCTCCTCGTGGCGCTCCTCGATGGCGTCGAGTTCGCCGACGGTGACGGACGTCCGCTTCCAGTTGGGTGCTTCTGCGAGGACGAGCTCGCGGAGGTGTTCTTCGAGGTAGGTGATGCGGTCGAAGAGGTAGATGCGCGCGGGGGCGGTGTTGAGGTCGGCGCGAGTGAGGACGCCGCTGACGTGGTTGTGTCCACCGAGGAAGTAGGCGGTGTGTTCGGTGAGGGCGTCGAGGACGGCGGGGAAGGCGGCGTCGCCGCTGATCATGTGGGTGATCGTGAGCGGCGTGAGGGCGTCCTCGAGCGTGCCCGTGGCGTCGGCCGTCACGTCGTCCTCGTGGACGAAGCCGACGGGATCGCCGTCCCGATAGACCGGCGCGGCGTCGTAGCCGTTCTCGGCGAGCCACGTCGCGGCGTCGCTCGGAGCGGTGTCGGCCGGGAGATGCTCGACGGGGCTGGTGGCGAGTTCGCCCGCCGTACAGTCGTAGAGGTCGCGGGGCATAGTGCCTCGTCGTGGCCGGGCCACTCAATGGTGGGGATACCGTGTCGGTCCCGCCGACCCCACCGCAACGCTAATGCATATAGAGCATATATTTGTTCTTGATTATGTCCAAAGGACATTTCGGGCGGTCGGGCGGGAGCATCGACCACGGGGACGCGGCGATGCTGTTCCCGGTCGAGGAGCTCGACGGGACGGTGCTCCTGGGGCGGGACGCCGAACTCGCGCTCGGCGACGTCGAGAGCGAGCGCGTCATCGTCATCGCGCCGACGGGCTTCGGGAGCAGCCACTTCCTGATTAGCCGGCCGCTCACCGCGATTCCCGTCGCGGACCTCCCCGCCGAGGTTCGCTCGGCGCTCGACGACGCGCTCGACGCCCCCATCGACTCCTTCGCGGTCATCCAGATCGGGACGTGGACGACCGACAGCCCGAACCACTCGCTCGCCGAATACACGGACGCCTAGTCCAACCGATTCACGAGGCTCGAGAGGAGTTCGAACGGTTCCCTTTGTTTAATCTCGGCTGATACTGTTCGCTCGGTGGACCTGGGATTGCCACCTCGGTGGGGGTGACACCGTGCCGCTCACTCCACGATAGCGACCGCGCGGATGGGCGATCCCGAGCCGTCCTCGATCTTCAGCGGGAACGTCGCGAGGAGCGAGAACGGCGGGAGCGACCCGAGGTTCGTCAGGTTCTCGACGATGTATACCTCGTTTCCGAGAAGTTCGTAGTGCACCGGGAACGCCTCGGCATCCGAAACGTCGATAGCCGCGGTGTCACAGCCGACCATAGCGACGTCGGCGTCCGTGAGGTACGCGGCGGCCTCCTCCGAGAGGCCGGGCCACTCTTCCATGTAGTAGGTGCCGTCGGCGCCCGTGTCCCAGTGGCGATCCCAGCCGAACCGGAAAAGGACCCTGTCGCCCTCCGTTAGCTCACCGTGGTCCGCCTCCCACTCGCGGATCCGATCCGCAGGCACGGTCTCGTTCGGACCCACACCGGTGACGTCGATGGTCGCGGCGCGTCCCACGAGGCGATCGAGCGGGACCGAGGAGATGTCGTAGTGAGCGTCACCCTCGGCGATGAAGTGGAGTGGCGCGTCCACGTGCGTCCCCGTGTGCTCGCCGAGCGTGAGACGGTAGTGACACGCGACGTCACCCTCCTCGTAGGACTCGTAGCGGGTGTGTCCGTATCGCGCGTGGGTCGGGACGGTTGGAACACCCTCTTCGAGAGTGTGAGTCAGGTCGACGAGTTCGCCGTCAGCGAGTGCGCCGAGCGCCGACGAGAGTGCCGTGTCGTCGCTCATCGGCACCCACCTCCACGTCCCGCTGGTCGGTCCGGTGTCTGTACGCCGTCTGAGCTGTGGTTGGTCGTGGTCGGCATGAAAGGATGGATGGTGCGTGTTTCGACGACCCAGTGGGTCGTGATCGTTACTTGACGATGTCGATCTTATCGCGGTCCATCGACATCGCGACGGCGAAGATGACGACGAACCCGAGGATGATCTCCTGAACGAACGACTGGATGCTGAGGAGGTTCATCCCGTTCGTCAGCACGCCGATGACGAGAACGCCGAGGATGGTCCGGTGCGGACCGCCGACGCCACCTGTTAGCGCCGTCCCCCCCATCACGATAGCCGCGATAGACTGGAGCAACAGCCCCGACCCCATCCCGGGCGTTGCGGACGTGATACGAGCGCTCAGCAGGACGCCGGCGAGTCCGCAGAGGGTCCCGGAGAGGACGAACGCGCCGATCTTGTAGCGGTCGACCTTGACCCCGGAGAAGTCGGCAACCCGCTCGTTCTCACCGAGGGCGTACGTGTAGCGCCCGAACGTCGTCTTCCACGCGATGAGGGAGACGATGACGTAGGTGACGAGGCCCCAGATGACGAGGTTCGGGACCTGCGGGATGAGATATCCGATGGCGAGCTGCCGGATCGCCGGGGAGTTGAACGGGACCGAGTAGCCGCCGGTGATCAACAGAGCAGACCCCCCGAATATCGAGAGCGAGCCGAGCGTGACCAAGAAGGACGGAATCTTCGCCTTGGCGAACACGACGCCGTTGAGCAGGCCAACACCCGTTCCGACGAGAACCCCGATCGGAAGTGCGAGCATCCCGAGCTGGTAGTCGCTGACGAGCAACGCCATCGCGACACCGCTCAGGGAGACGATGGACGCCACCGAGAGGTCGATACTCTGCTGGAGGATCGGGAACGTACCGGCGAGTGCCACGAACAGCAGGATCATGCTGTTCATCAGGACGTTCCCGACGAGGTTATCGAAGGTCAGGAAGACCTCCGAGGTGGCGGTGAAAACCGCCATCAGGATCACCAACATCAGGAACGGACCGAGGTCGACGGCGATGTCGAGGGCCGACCGGTTTTCCGTGTACTCGTCGTACCATTCGCGAACGGGGTTCGATTGTGATTCTTGAGCCATATTAGATCATCTTCTGGATGAGTTCCGATTCGGTCGGCTTGTCGCCGGCCGGTGCATCGACGACGTCCACGACTTCCCCGTCCCGCATCACGACGATGCGGTTGCTCATCCCGATGAGCTCGGGGAGTTCGTCCGCGATGAAGACCATCGCCACGTCGTCCTCGGCGAGGTCGCGGAGGATGTCGTACACCTCCTCCTTCGCGCCCACGTCGATGCCACGCGTCACGTTGTCCATGACGAGCGTCGAGATGTTGCCCTGGAGGTTCTTCCCCAGTACGACCTTCTGCTGGTTCCCGCCGCTGAGCTGGACGAGAGGGGTCTCGATACTGGGTGTTTTGACGTTGAGCTGGTCGATGACGTCCTCGGCCATCTCGTCCTCCTTGCCGAAGTCGATGAGCCAGGGGACGGCGCCGAGTCCGGGTAGCTTGTCGGCGACGACGTCCGTTCCGAGGCTGGGCAGGGAGACGTTCACGCGAAGCGGCTGGTAGAGGAGCGTTCCCTCCGACTGGCGTTCCTTCGGGACGTACCCGACGCCGGCGTCGAACATCCGAGAAACCGAGCCGGGGTCGACGGACGACCCATTGACGGTGATCTCTCCCTCGTCGGCGTCGTCCACGCCGCTCAGCACTCGCCCCAGCGCGCTCTTCCCGCTCCCCATGACGCCACAGATACCGAGGATCTCGCCCTCGCGGACGTCGAAGGAGACGGAGTCGAAGCGGCCCTCCCGGCTGAGGTTCGAGACCGAGAAGACCGTCTCCGCGTCCGTGACGTCGCGCTGTCGGGGACTGCGGTAGTACTCTTCGGAGACTTCACGACCGACCATGCTCTGCTGGAGGTTGTCCTCGGTCGCGTCCTCGACCGGCAGGTGGTTGACGATTTTGCCGTCGCGGAGGACGTAGATGCGGTCGCTGATCTCGAGGACTTCGTCGAGTTCGTGCGAGACGAAGACGAACGATGCGTGATCGCGGAGCTCGTTGATGCGGTCGAACAGCAGGTCGCGGCCGTCCTCCTCGAGGCCCGCCGTCGGTTCGTCGAGCAGGATGACGGGGTGGTCGGTGTGGACGGTCTCGGTGAACGCCTTCGCGATGCTCAACATCTGCCGGTCGCTGAAGGAGTAGCCCGAGACACGCTTCGTCAGGTCGAGGTCGATCCCGAGGGTATCGAGAACTTCCGCCCCCTCGCGTTTGAGCGTGTCCGTGTCGAGGACGCCCGCGTTCGAGTAGTCCGGGAACTGCTCCAAGAACAGGTTCTCGTACCCCGTCAGGTTCGGGATGACGTTGTGTTCCTGGTGGACGATAGCGATTCCGTGGTGGGATGCCGCTCGTGGGTCCGAGATGTCGACTTCGCTCCCGTCGACGTAGATGCTGCCCGAGTCCTGCTGGTAGATCCCACTGAGGATGTTTAGGAGGGTGCTCTTTCCGGCGCCGTTCTCCCCGACGAGTCCGACGACTTCGCCGGTCTCGATTTCGAAGTTGACGTCGTCGAGGGCGACGACGTTCGTGAACTCCTTTCGGATGTCCGCGACGCGGAACCGCGGCGCTGCCTCGGAGTCACGCGCGTCACCTCGAGTACTCGGGTCGGTCCCGGTGCTCATAGACGACACCGTCGTTGTTCGAGCGTGGGTGGGTTGGAAATAGTGTACATAGTGGTGAGTCCGCCTGCGGCGTCTACAAGTAGGGGTTGTTGCCGTTGACGTTCCGCTGGTGGTAGTCTTCCGCGACCTGATCGAAGAGGTCGGCGTTGTCGTACTCCGAGGGGACGCTGAGGTCGTTCGGCTTGTTGCTCTCGTCCCACTTCAGCTGGTTCCACTCGGATTTGCGGATCGGGGCCAACGCGTGCTGCGGGTCCCAGTCCTCGCCGCTCTCGTGGACGGACGCGAGCTTCCAGTCGTAGGGGGAGTGCCCGTCGCTGTAGGCGACGGAGTTGTACTTGTCCGGCGTCGCGAACGTGGTGTCGAGGTCGCTGAACTTCGACTGGTCGAGACCCGGGTTGAGGACGGTGAGGGTCCGCGTCCACATCATCCGCTCGGGGATGCTGGGCCGCCATCCGTGGAGCCAGTCCCAGGCCTTCGCGACGGCCCAACCGCCCTGCCAGAACGGCGGTGCGGCCTGCTCCTGTACCTGGTAGGGTTCGCCGGAGTCCGGGCCGTTGTTGTTGATATACTCGATGTTCGAGCGCGCGCCGTCGAAGCCCGTGAACGGAATCGCCATGTCGTTCTCGGAGAGAACGGTCGCTGCGCCGAGACCGAGCGTCCCGTTGTTGCAGTAGACGCCGTCGATGTCGTCGCCGTAGTTGGCGATGAACGACGACATGACTTCGCGGCCTTTCTGTCGCGTCCAGCCGCCGGAGTACTGGGAGCCGAGGAGGGTGATGTCGGGGTAGTCCTCCTGGGCCCTCTTCATGCCCTCGACGCGATAGGAACCGATGTGCCCCTTCGGACCGAGGATGGCGACGTAGTTACCCTCGCCGCCCATCTCCTCGAAGAGAACTTTGGCGGGAATCGCGCCGGCCTTGAAGGTCTCCGGGATCTGGTACTGGACGAACTCGGGGCCGATCTTCGACGGGAACAGCCACTTGCCCATCGACCAGTACTCGAAGAAGGGGACGCCACCGTTGACCGCTGCCTCGGCGATCGACTGCACGCCGGCGTCGCTCGGTGCGGTCGCGGCGACCATGTCAGCACCGCTCGTGATGGCGCCCTGGATCTGCGAGATCTGCTTACTCAGCTGACCCCCGTGGTCCTGTGCGCTCCCCGTCATGCCAAAGTCGTCCGCGGCCTCCTTCATGCCCGAGAGGAACGCCTTCCAGAGGTCGATTTTCAGGCTGTCTGGGGAGAGGAACGCCTTATCGATTGGCTGGCTGTACCCGCCGTCGCCGCCTCCGCTCGAGGTCGTGGTACCGTCTCCGCCGGACCCACCATCACTCGAGCAGCCGGCTAGAGTGGTGATCGTACCTGCACCGACGACCCCACCGACACCCTTGAGGTACTGCCGACGCCGTTTATTGGTTGGACTATATTTATAATTATTATCCATGCTACGCATCACGCTTGAACATCATGGTGGAAAAAGATTGCGCTTGAGTGTAACACACATGCCAGAGGGCGCGACTGTCCGGCGTGTATCTCGGGGACATGCTTCCACACCGTCCCACGTGCCGCACGGCGAGAGCACTCCAGCTGCCCCCTCACACATCGGCCTCGAAATCGGCAGCGTCGACGCTGCAGTCGACGACCGGCGCGAGCGCGACAGCATCCTCATCGACTCGTTCGGTCCCGGTAACACACGGTACGCGTTCCACCACGACTCCGACAGGCACAGGTCGAGCTCGTCGTATCGCTCGCCGAGCACTAAGCGGGAGGAATCTCGACCGACACGCCGATGGTCGCTACATCGACGGTCCGACGCGCGTGATGGCGAACTCGGTGAGACCGTGCCCCTCCGCACACGTCGCCGCGCCATCGGCGACGTTGCGAACGGCCGCCACGAGATCCGTTGGGTCCGCCGTCCGCGCGTCGACGTCGACGTCGTCCGGGAGCGCCCTGAGCGTCCCCGCATCACCCGACACCTTCAGTACGGGAACCACCGGGTGACCGGCGGGAACACCGTCTGCGGTGACGTGAATCACCAGCTGCGCGCCCGCCGCGGCGAGTCCGGTGGCCGCCTCCTCGAAGCGTGACGGTGCGTCGACAAGCGAGACACCGCTCGCGCTTGCTCGCGCCCCGTACTCGACGGCCTCGTCGATGGCGTGATCGCCGATGAACCCGGTCGCAGCCTCGGGCCCTTTCGCGATCGAATCGGCGTGAACGCGCGTCGCACGCGCGGGGACGCCGTCGTGGCGATCGAGGAACGACTCGACCCCGGCGCTCGCTGGGGCGCTCGCGCGTTCGCGCGTCGCCTCCGGGTGGGCGGCGAAGCGCTCGTTTCCAGCGACGAGGACGCGCCCGCCAACGGTAGTCACCCGCTCGACGAGAGCCGCGAGCAGCGGGTTCGCGTGCCGGACCGTCGACTCATCGACATCACCGACAACGATACCGACTGTGAGCTCATCGAGCGTCGTCGGCGTCGCAGTCGCTGCCTCCATCCGCAGTTCGTCCACCGCCGAGACCCCCGCGTCGATGCACTCGTCGGTCCCGCCGAGGTCCTGAATCGCGATTTCGCGAACCGGATACCCCTCATCGTCGAGGGCCATGGCGACGGTATCGCTCTGGACCTCCTCACAGCCGAGACCGACGACGAGCGTCCCGGCGACGTTCGGGTTCTTCCCCACGTTGACAAGCGTGCGCTCGGTCTGGTCGTTGTCCGCACCGAGCTGCGCACACCCGTGGTCGTGGGGCGTCGCGACCGCATTCGGTGAGCGCGCCGCGATCTCCTCGGCGACGAGGTGCGAGCAGATCACCGACGGAAGCACGAGCACGCGATCTCGAACGCCGACCCGGTCGTCCGAGCGCCGATACCCATCGAACGTCGCGTCGCTGTCGGCCGACGGTCCGTCGGTACTCATCCGTCCACCTCCCCGCGCACAGCAAGGTCCCCGCGCCCGCGAGCGCTCTCGCAGTTGTGCGTGTGGACCCACTCGCCCGGCTCGATGGCCTGCGTCGCGCGCCCGATCGCCTCGCCGTACTTCCGCACGACGTCCCCGCGGCTCATCGATTCGAGTGCGACCTTGTGGCCGAACGGGACATCCTCCGCGAGCGTGACGTGGTACCCTCCGTCGTCGACGACGCGCCCACCGTCGAGGTCGTCGATGGCGGTCGCGACGGTATCCGACTCCGCCATCAGCAGCGCGACGTCGTCGAGCACGACCCCCTTCATCGGCCCGCCCCCGTACTCGCTCCCGCGAGTTCCTGCGGTTGGACTTCGTTTACCGCGAACTCCTCGAGGCCGCGCTTCTCGGCCTCCGTTCGCTTGCCGTCGGCGACCGCGAGCAGTTCGTCGTAGACTCGCTCGCCGACCGACTCGATCGACTCGCCGTCGATGACCGTACTCGCGTTCACGTCCATATTGTTCGCCATCCGCTCCCACGTCTTCGGGTTCCCGGTGACCTTGATGACGGGCGCGATGGGGTTACCCGTAGTGCTGCCGCGGCCGGTGGTGAACGCGACGACTTGCGCACCCGCTGCGACCTTGCCGACGACGCTCTCGACGTCGTATCCGGGAGTGTCCATCGGAACGAGGCCGCCCCCGACGGGAAGCTGCTCGGCGAACTCGACGAAGTCACGGATGGGCGTCGTGCCGCCCTTTGCGATGGCGCCGAGGCTCTTCTCCTCGATCGTCGTCAGGCCGCCCTCTTGGTTGCCCGGCGTGGGCTGGGCACCCCGGAGGTCGACGCCCATCATGTCCGCCATTGCCTCGCGCTCCTCGACGCGCTCGAGCAAGCGCTCGCGGACGTCGTCGTCCACGCATCGTTCGGCGAGGATGTGTTCCGCGCCGATGAACTCCGGTGTCTCGCTGAACGACGCGGTACCGCCGTCTCGGACGAGCCGGTCGCACGCGTTCCCGACCGCGGGATTCGCCGCGATGCCGCTCGTGGCGTCGCTTCCGCCGCACTCCACGGCAAAGACCAGTTCGCTCGCGTCCGCCTCCTCACGACGCGCCGTTGATGCCTCCTCGTTCAGTTCGTCGAGGGTTGCCGCACCCGCCTCGAGCGCGGCGCTGGTACCGCCGACGTCGCGGATCGAGAGGGTTTCGACCACCGTCCCGTTCCGTGCGATCCGATCGGCGAGGTCCGCGGCGTCCGTCTCCTCGGTACCGAGTTCGACCACGAGGGCGGCGCCGACGTTCGGGTTCTGACCGATTCCCGCGAGGACGCGTTCCGTCTGTGAGCGTGTCTCCGGCGGTTGTGTGGTCCCCATCTGATGTGGCGTCGCCTTCGCCCATGCACCGACGCCGTCCGCGATGCCGCGCGCGACGCTGCTCGCCGCGACGGACGTCGGGATGACAGCGACGTGATTCCGGACACCGACGCGGCCGTCGTCACGTCGATATCCCATGAATGTTAGTGTCATACGTTCTGATTTGCCGTGCGATATCAAATGCCTTTCGCGTAGACACGTGGCCCACGAGCATTCACTGTTCGCCGCCGGTAACGAGGTGGGGCAGCCGACATCGTCCACTCCAGACGCCGGTACGGAACCAGAATCTACACGAGGATCTCCTCCCACGTTGCGGTATGGCCAAGACCGTCGACGAGCTTCGAAACGAGATCAGGGTAGCTGTGGGGCGCTTCGAACGGGAGATCTCGGCGACGTTCACGAAAGAGGACCTCGCCGCCATCTGCGACGCCCTCAATTACGAGATCGACACCGACTCGCTCCCGCCGACGTCGCGGATGCGTGCCGGCATCCTCGCGAGGATCGGCGAGCGTGACGACGACGCGACGGACGGCGTCGACCGAGCGTTTCGGAAGGCCGAACTCGAGGCGATCGCCGCCGCGCTCGACGAGTAGCCCGCTCTGTCAAGCGGACAGATTCCGGATGCCGGCCAACTAGTCCTCGAATTGTACATATGGGGATTTCGTCGAGTAGGCGACGTAACTCCGGTTCCGGTCACAGTCACACCGCAGTACTCGAGGCACGCCGAGAAGTACCGGCTCTCAACGACGTCCGTGATGTTCCTCTTGAGCCTTCGAGGGCAGTTTTTCCGGTGATGGACCCCAGACACTTCCCGCGCTCCGGACCTCATCGCCTTCAGGCGAAGAGGGATGTCACGTGGGGTAGGACATACTTTTTCACCGTTGCCAGCAGTTTGAGCAGATATGCCCCCTCGAACCCCTGAAGAGGTGGTGGCGATAACAGACTCCCACCTCGACTACATCACGTCGACGAACGCCCGGTTGCAGCAGTACAAGGGCCGGACGCAGGCCGTCCTGTCGATGCTGGACACGCTTCAGCACGACACGGGCGAAACAGAGGCGGAGACGAGCGATATCGAAGAAACGCGCGAGGCGGCCCAGACGCTTCAGGACCAACTCGAGTATTGGATCGAAGCGACAGAGGAGCTGCAAGAAATCGTCCGTAGTTCAAACTCTGTCGTCCGAGTTGCACAGGGCATGACGAGTTCGCTAACCGACATCGATGAGGATATGCCCGAACGGGTGGCGAAGCTCGAGGAGAAGTTCGAGGGGTATCGTGACGCGACCGACTCGGTCAACGACAATATCGAGATCGGCGTCGAACTCCTGGAGCGATTAGTTATCCTGCTCATCGACGCGCCGGAGTCAGCTGAAATCGCCGAGATAAGCGCGAGAATCGCGGACCACCATCGGACCATCAAGGAGCGGCTCGACATCGACTGAGGCGCGGTTATTCGATCTCGACCCGCTTCGCACTACTCGCAGGCCGGAACCGTGGCGGCCTGAGTCGTATCCCTGGCACTCCCGAATCGCTCGTCCCATCGCCAGTTCCGGTAACGAGCGCCATCGTCGGCATCGACGGCCACACCACGGACGTCGAGTCAGCACCGACCGACACTTGCCCGAGATGTGGCGTCACTCTTCGTTCAAGGCTCTCAATTTCTCCGTAAAGTGCACGTACCGGCGGTCAACCGTCTTGAACCGTGTGTGTCCCCAATTGGCCAGGTCGAATCCGTCGCTCTGGAGATCAGTAGAGCGAACCGTCTCTTTGCGGGATTCGATGTGCACGAGCTCCTTTTTCTTCAACCCCTCCAAGACTTCGTCCACATCGTCGTCACCCGTTAGGACAGTGAGCTCCTCTACAGGCAGTCCCTCCTCGATCATGAACGTCACAGCGTCCTGATCCAGGACCCGGTCACCGATCTCCACGATGGAGTCGACGAACTCTTGCTCAGCGGGACTCAACATGGGTCGCTTCCCTCGTCAACCCCCTCCTTCGTACACGTCGCGTGGTCTGCGTGTGGGAATCATGGTGTCGTCGTGAGATCGGTCACGCTTTCGCGTGGTTCGAGGCTGTCGTAGTCGACGGCATCGCCGGTCGGGTCGATGTGTGCATCGCCGAACGCCAGTACCGCCATGCGTGCTCTGGTGCGTGGATGTGGATGAATCTACGGGTGTGAGAGAAGACCCGGGACGCTCTCGACGGGGACACCGAGGCCACGGAGGTTCGCGGCGCCACATCTGTTGCGCATTCTTCGCGCACGACACCGAGCAGGCCGCGCCTCGGCGTCGCGGTGCACGGTTCGACAGCGAGGCCGAGCGACGACATCCCCGAACCGGTGTTCTGCGTCACCCCAGCTTTAACCTCGTCTCCGCTCCGACGGCTCGTCATGGTTCAGGCGCGCGTCGAGAGTCGGACCGACGTTGCCGAGGACGATGGCGGCCGGACGTGCCACCTCAGCGCACGACTCGCCGAGCGGCTCGACAAGGAGCACGGGGATCACGTCCGTCTGGAGAACGACTATCTCGCCGCCCACGCGGAGGTCGAGCAGGTGACTGAGGAAGGGGAGGAGACGATCTGGCTCTCCGGAACCGGCCGCGATCGGATCGGCGTGCAGTCGGGCGAGACGGTCCACGTCGATGCGACGATCGCCCTCGAGGGGGGCTATATGGCGGCGTGGCCGCGCGGTGACTTCGCGGAGACGCTCTGGGGCGACGAGCGCGGCGACCTCTTGATCTCGTGTCCACACGGCGGTGATATCGAGTTTGGCACCGACGACATCGGCGCCCGTCTCTTCCGCTCGCTCCGGGCGACCGGGACGCCGGTAACCGCGTGGCTCTGCCACGGCTTCAACTCCGGCTTCGCGTCCGATGCGTTCAGTCGTTGGCACATGAAGAAACCCGTTACCGCTGCCGACGCGTACCCCGAGCTCGAGCGGATGCTCGACTGGCGATTCGCCTACGTCGTCGGCATCCACATGCACTCCTATTCGGAGTACGTCGCCGTCGGCGGTCGTGCCCCCGATTCGCTTCGTGAGTCCGTCGGTGACGCGCTCCGCGAGACGCTCCCCGCTGATTTCGAGGTCCGTACCGACTACGACGAGATGGCGCTCGCGGGGCGGGGCGAGACGAGTTCGGTCAACTACTTCTGCGACGGGACCGGCGTGCAGCTCGAACTGCCGCCGATGGTCTGCTATCGGTACCGGAAGCGCGTCGCGGACGCGCTCCACGACGTCTACAGCGCCCTCCTCGAAGAGGAGTAGCCCCGCTCCGATCCGGTCAGTCGTCGCGGAGCGCGAGTGGGACCGGAACGGCGTCGACGTGGTGCTCACAGTTCTGTTCGTGATGGGGGCCCGGTGGGAACGGTTTGGCGCCGCACGTCCCGCACGTGGCCGAGTGCGCGCGGTCGGTTCGAAATCGGGGCGTCGCGGTGTGATACTCGCAGTCGGAGCGATGGTGTGGGCCCTCCGAATAGGGTTTCGCGCCGCAGACACACGGCGTGTTGTAGCCGTCGTCGGCGACCTGCCAGTCGGTTCGAGCGTCGAAGCCGCGCGGACAGTCGGGGTGGTGGTGGAACCCGGCGACGAACGGACGCGCTTTACAGTCCTCGTGCTTGCAGTACTTCCGTGTCGCGTGGTGCGTATCGTACCGGAGTTGATGGTCGTAGCGCGGGCAGCTCCGGTCGTGATGCGGCCCTTCGGAGTAGGGCCGCGACTCGCAGTGTTTGCACTTCGAGATGTAGTCGAGGCGGTCGAAATGGGTCAGCGGATAGACGGTCATCGCGACGAAGCGCTCCAGATCGAGGTCTTCGGGAAGCGACTCGACGCCGACGGAGTCACCCGCCGGTTCGAGAGACTCCGCGTTTGAGGACAGGTCGGTCGCGTCGACGGCCGACTCGGGCTGGCCGACCGGCTCCCGTTCGAGAAGCGCTCGTTCGTCAGCCCACACGTCGGGGTGATCGATCGGTTCGTCGAGGACGTCGTCGAGCGCGTCCCGCTTCTCGTCCCAACCAGGCAGTCGTCGTTCCCGACGGGACTGGAGTTCGCGTTCGGCCATCTCCTGAAGCGGATGATAGGGCGTATCGCGGAGCCGACGGAGTTCGACAGCGTCCCACTGGTTGGAGGGAGTGCTGGGAGCGATGGTGGTGTGCGCGTACGGATCCGTCTCCAGGTCGGGCCGTGACCCCGGGTCGCCGGTAGCCGCGTCTCGCTGCGAACGCGTCGGTCGCGGCCCCGACTGCTCGGTCGGCGGTCGGCCGAGACTGGGATCGTACATCACTCATCCGTGGTGCGGCCACGCTACTGAAAGTTCGGTCGCGTACGCTCGGCTGTCGACGAGGACGCCCTCGCCGCCAGGGATCCTCTCAAAACACGACCCACCGTGCTTCGGAGCACCAGACACGCACGGCTGTCTCGAACGTAGACCGGCGCTTGGGTTTCAGGATGCCGCCTCGAAATCCTTGAGCGTCTCGTGAGTCTCCGCGTACGTGAAGGGGTTCTCCGGGTTCTCGGCAGGGGCACGAATCGTGCCATCCGCCGCCGGTTCGAGTGCGTCGTTGAGCGGAATGTGCGAGAGCATTTCGCAGTCCGAGAAGTAGCTTCGCAACTCCCACTCCGACAGATTGAGTGTCGGGCGGTAGCCGATCGTCGACGCGCCACGGGTACATTCCACGAAGGTGAGTTCCCCGTGATGTGATCGGTACGCCCCGTAGTTGTCGACCCACCCGATCGGGTGAGAGAGCGGTTGCGAGCCGTTAAGGTCGAGGTCGAGATCGACCACGCAGGCCATGGCGTGGCCAGCAGACGGGATGGTCACGTATCCGACGGGGTTGTCGAGCAGGTGGACGCCGATTCCGCAGAACAGTACCGACGAGTGTCGACAGTCGGCTCCGAGAGATGCGTCTTGCGTCGCGTGGCGGAACCAGTTGTTGACCAGTTCCTCGGGGCTGAAGACGTAGTCGCCCGCCGAGAAATTGAACGAGTACGGGACACCATCCCCGATAAACGTCTTGAGCGCGGTCGCTTTGTAGTACTCGGGGTTCGAGAGCGACTCGAAACTCGGATTGTCGAGCGTCTCCGCGATAGTTTGCGCGGCACGCTTACAGAACGGCCGGCCTCCGGCGAAATAGAGGGGGCTCATCTGGTTGTTCCGCTCCCCGCTCAAGTAGCGCCGCTTTCGATACATTTCGTACGGCGTCGGCGAATCGGTCGCGTGAATGTACTGCGAATTGAAAATTTTCTGCCCCGCGTTCGACATCAGACTGCCGAGGCGGGAGTAGTCATCGATCGGCTCAGTTTCGTTTTGCCCCACCTTGATCGTCCGCGTTCCGTATTCGAGTTCCTGCGTGGCGATCGAGTTCCAGCGGAACGCCTCGAGCAGTTCCCACTCGCTCAGGTTGAGCGAGAACGCCATCCACTCGAACACTGGGAGGTCTTGCCGGCCGATCACGTCGTCGTAGGTGGCGAATCGCACGACAGCGGTCACCGTGAGGTCGCGGTATCGATACCAGTCCGGATCGTACGCGGACTCGTCGATGCTCGGGACGTCGAACGGGCTGTCGTCCGGTTCGTCGAACCATAATTCGACTTTGTTGATCGATTCCATACCGTCGTCCCACCCGTCTTCGGTAGGGCGATTCCCGGAAATTTCCCGGAGGACGGTCTCGCCCCGCGCTTCGTTCGTGAAGGGGAGATAGATCTGATCCGAGCGGTGAATGACGTGCTCGTCCAACTGCGCTGGTGCGGCCACCTCCGCACTGATGACGAACCGTTGAGCGTAGCCCTCGGGGAACTCCAGATCGAACGCATACGTGTCCCGCATCTGTTCTTGGGTGATCTCGCGCTCATCCAAGAGCTGGCGGCGGCTAGCGAGAAATTCCCTGGGTTGTGAATTCTTAAGCGTTTCTCGGTGCGGAACGGAGTACACGCGAATGGTTCCCTCGAACGCCTCGTCGAACCGCGAGGCAGCGAAGCCCCGGAGGTTCACTTCGATCTCGGAGCCGTCGATGTCGAACGACGGATCGGCACCCATGTCGACGGTGCGCGGATCGAGCTGGTGGTCCTCCGCGACTGTACTTGAGGACGGAGTGTTTTCCCCACCAGTCTGGGATCCGGTGGGAAGCATCGAACACCCGGCCGTCGCGGCCACAGCCCCGAGTCCAGCCGTCAGCGCTTCTCGGCGCGAAAGCGGCGTACTTCGAAAAACGGCATCGGGGTCGTCATCACTCATTATCGGCCCATCTCACGGTTTAGTCATAACACTAGCGACCTCTTGTCTATCGGTCGTCATGTCGAGTTCGTCCCCGTCGACCAACGAACCGGCTGTTCGTGATTCGTCACTAGACGTCGAGTTCGTCGGCGAGTTCGTAGAACGTCTCGATGGTCAGGGTCGGCTCGCCACCGAACGACTCCCAGGGCGTTCCCTTGCGGTCGACCCAGGCGCCCTGCATTCCCGCGTGCTGGGCTCCCATGACGTCGAACCAGCCGGCAGTCACGTGCACGATCTCGTCGATCGGTGTGCCGGTCCGCGCGGCGGCGTGCCGATAGAGCTCCGCGTCCGGCTTGAACGTCCGGACCTCGTCGGCGCTGATCGTGTCCTCGATGACGTCGCCGATGTCGGCGTGCGTGACGAGCGAGTCCAGCATCTCCGGGTTCCCGTTCGAGACGACGTAACAGTCGTAGCCGCCATCTCTCAGTCGCTCGATGCCGTCGCGGACGTCGTCGAAGACGTCGAGTTCGTGGTAGACGGCGAGGATCTCGTCGCGCTCCTCCGTCGAGAGGTCGACATCGTGTACGTCGAGGGCGTACTGGAGTGCGTCCCGGTTCATCTCGTAGAACGGCTGGTAGGCGTCGATGCCGTTCGCGACGAACGTGTACTCGAGCGAGCGCGCCCGCCAGAGCTTCGACACCGGCTCCGGATCGACGACGCGATCAGCGAGCGCCTGCTCCGCTGCGTCCACATCCACGAGCGTGCTGTACGAGTCGAACGTCACCATCGTCACCCGCTCCGCATCGAATCCCATATGCGAGGACACATTCGTGAGGGAGATAATAGTCTGGAATCGGGCGAGAGACGTGGATTACCTGTTCGTTACTTGGTTTTGATGTGGGTGGCGCGAGACCGTGGCGCATGGACGAGTACGACTTCGCCGTGATCGGCTCTGGATCGGGTCTCGACGTCGCGAACGTCGCCGCGAACCAGGGGCAGTCGGTCGCCGTCGTCGAGAAGGGCTCCCTCGGCGGAACCTGTCTCAACCGGGGCTGCATTCCCTCGAAGATGCTCCTCTACCACGCCGACGTTCTGGAGACGATCGAGCGCGCGGACGAGTTCCACATCGACGCGAGCGTCGACGACGTGGACTTCGCCGAGATCGTCCACGAGGTCAACGAGGAGGTCGAGGAGGACGCAGAGTCGATCCGTCGCGGCCTCTCCTCGTCCTCACAGCACGACCTCTTCGAGGGTGAAGGACGATTCGTCGACGAGCGCACGATCGAGATTGCGAGCGGTCCCGACGAGGGCGAGCGGTTTCGTGCCGACACGGTCTTGATTGCTGCGGGGACCCGACCGTCGATTCCGCCGATTGACGGTATCGAGGACGTCGACTACCTGACGAGCACCGAGGCCCTCCAGCTTGAGAGCCCGCCCGACCACCTCGTGATCGTCGGTGGCGGCTACATCGCCGCGGAACTCGGCCACTTCTTCGGCGCGTTCGGGAGCGAGGTGACGATCGTCGGGCGTCGCCCGGATCTCCTTCCCGAGGCCGACCCGGAGGTCGCGGAGGCGTTCACGGAGCGCTATGCGGATCGGTTCACCGTCCACACCGGGCACGCTGCAACGCGTGTCGACGCGAGTGACGGCAAGGTCACCCTTACGGCGCGACCCTACGAGTACGGCGACGACAGCGGCGTCATCGGGGACGCGGACGCGGTCTCCGTGACGGGGGACGAACTCCTCGTCGCTGCCGGACGTACTCCGAACACGGACACCCTGAATCTCGATGCAGCGGGTGTCGACACCGACGAGGCCGGATACGTCGAGACCGACGAATACCTACAAACGACCGCGGACGGCGTGTGGGCGCTCGGCGACATCGTCGGCGAATACCTCCTCAAGCATAGCGCCAATCACGAGGCGCGCGCCGTCGCGCGGAACATCTTCCGGGACGAACTCGAACCCGTCGACTACTCCGCGATGCCGTTCGCCGTCTTTGCCGCCCCCGAGGTCGCAGGCGTCGGCGCACGCGAAGACGAACTGCAGGAATCTGACCGGGAGTACGCCGTGAACACCTACGAGTACGCGAATACGGCACGCGGAGACGCGATGCACGCGGACGGGTTCGTGAAGGTCCTTATCTCCCTCGACGGCGAGATTCTCGGCTGTCACATTATCGGCCCGGAGGCCTCGACACTTATCGAGGAAGTCGTCGTCGCGATGAAATCCGGGAGTGGGACCGTCCAGGACATCCAAGACGCGATCCACATTCATCCCGCGCTCCCCGAGGTCGTCCAACGGGCGTTCTCCGGACAGTTCTCCCGGGGCGACCACGACCATCAGCACTAGATCGAACGAAACCACCTTACGAAGGGGTAATCGAGTTACTCGCTCGTTCGCGAGTGCTTTTCCGGAAGCCAGGCATAGCTGAGGATGCAATGGTAAAAGCAGCAGTCATCATCCTCGCAGGAACTGAGGGACACACGAACCTCGGCCGACTCGTCAACGGACTTGAGGCCGCCAAGGAGTTCGCAGAAAACGACGAGGACGAACTCGAACTCATCTTCGACGGCGCTGGGACGGAGTGGATCCCCGAGCTCGAAGACGAAGACAGCGACTATCACGACCTCTACCAGGCCGTCAGAGACGACACGTCCGTCTGCGACTACTGCGCGGGCGCGTTCGGCGTCGAGGACGCCGTCGCAGACTCCGGGCTCGTCACGCTCGACGACCACGACGGCCACCCGAGCATTCGCTCACTCGTCGACGACGACTACGAAATCCTCACCTTCTAACGTACTCCACGGCGCGTCGTTCGAAGGGCGGCACGCTCCACTCTGCCCGTTTTTTCGGAGGATCTGTTCGGTGACAGGTAAACTACCCCACCCTACTCCCTCGGCGCTCTGCGCCTCGGTCGTTGAGGGTGGGGCCACCGATGGAGCGACGCTCCATCGAGGCCTCGAAAGACGCGTCGCGTCTTTCGGTGGCTTTGATGTGGACTCCCGGCAATCAGTCGCCAACAATCAGTTGGTGACCCCTGCCGTTCAACGTCCCACCATTTATACGCACGTCTACTGGTGCGTCTCCGCTTCCCGACGTGGGCGAGGAACGGAGTCTGTGCGTCCGCTTCCGAGCGTACCGTAGCCCGATGTTCTTCGCGCCGTTGTAGTCCGCATTGACCTCGTAGCCGCACTTCTGGCAATAGAAGTGTTCGCCGTGGCGGTTGTCCTCGTGCGTGAACCCACAGTCCGTCCGCGAACAGCGTTGGGACGTGTGGTTCGGCGCGACCTGCTCCACGGAGACGCCCTGTTCGGGCGCTTTGTAGGAGACGTACTCAACGAGGCGTCGGAACGCCCAGACGTGGTGCCACGTCGCCTGCGGAAGCCTCTCGCGTATGTCGGTCAAGTCCTCGAACACGATCACGTCGCAGTCGTGAGTGAGGGCTTCCGTAACGAGTTCGTTGGCGACCGTGTGGATGTACTGTTTCCGCCACTTCTTCGCGTTTACCGAGGCGAAGCAGGGCGTTGTGTGCGGCTTGTGTACCGCGCTGTTGCATCTCTCCACGCCGCTTCTCGAACTCACGACACCAATGGTCGTAGTCGTCTCCCTGCCAGAACGTACCGGTCGATGAGACTGCCAACGAGTTGACGCCGAGGTCGATACCGAGGACCGTTTGGTCGGGGTGCCCGGCATCTGCCGAAACCTCTGCGCCACCGTCTGTTTGCCGCGTCGAGAGTTGGATGTAGAACTCGTCGTCCACCGCCTCGTATCGAACCGTACTTTCGCGGAACTCGTAGTCCTCAGAGAGGATGTATCGTTCGTAGGGCGTCGGGCTATCTGCCGGGAGGACGAACGACGGTTCGACCCGACCCTCAACGGTTGCCAGCGACACCTTGTTACGGTAGAAGGTCGCGCTCCGTGCGTCGTAGTCCATCGTTTCGGCGGTGAACGTCGGGCAAGAGACACGCTGTCCTTTCTTCCAGCGTTCGACACACGCTTTGACGGCTTCGACGGCGCGTTTGATGGCGGCCTGGACGAGTTGTGCCTGTAGGTCCGTCTCCTCTCGGAGGTCGGCGTAGAGCGCGTCACGAACCTCTCGCTTGTTGGTTCTGCACTCGGTGTACGAGGTGTCGGACCAACAGTAGTCGGCGGTTCGGTTCGCGCAGTACTGATATTGCTCGGCAGTTCGGTGGAGTGCATCACGTTGCTCGTCGGAAAGGTCGAGTTTCACGACGGCGGTTCGACGCACCTCCATACTTCAGAGAGTACCCGCCGGTACGTATACGTTCGGGAGTCGGTCGGTCGGAGTATGCCGGTTGTGTCGTACCATGTCGGTTTCCTCTCCGGCCTACTCACTCCCTTCGCTACGCTTCGGTCGCTCCTTGAGGCCGGAGGCTCCACCTCGAAAACGCTGAAGATGCTTACTCGAGTGCGTCGACGGTGTCCCGGACGAGGCCATCGATGATCTCGGGGGTCGTCGGGTGGTAGGCGCGGTCGGGGACGTCGCGGACGTCCATCTCGTTTTCGAGGACGACCTGCATGGTCTTCGCCATCACGTCCGCCTGATAGTGGAGCGCGTGAGAGCCGAGCACCGTGCCGTCGTCCGCGTCGACGACGAGTTTCGCCCGCCCCCAGCGCGCCTCTTTCAGCTTGAAGATGCCGTCGTCGGTCGCCTCCCTGGTCGCGACGACGACGTCGTGACCCGCGGCTTCGGCTTCTTCGACCGTCATGCCGAGTGACGCGTACGGGTAGACGCTCGCCCCGGAGAACATCACCTCGTGATGGATGGGGTCGTACTCGGTGAGTGACTCGCCCGTAATCGACCGGTGGACGTTCTCGGCAGCCGCAACCCCCTCCTCCTTGGAGTTGTGGAGGAGCATTCGTTCTCCCATGACGTCGCCGGCAGCGAAGACGTGCTCTGCCCCTCGAACGCGCATCGTCTCGGTGTCCACCCAGTTCGACCCGGGGTCGATGCCCGCGTTCTCGAGCCCGAGCCCCTCGACGGTGGGTGCCCGGCCAGTGAACAGGAAGAGCTGGTCGGCGTCGACGGCGCTCCCGTCGTCGAGCTGGAGTCGGACGCCACCATCAGCGGTCTGTTCGACCGACTCCTCGGAGACCTCCGTTCTGACGTCGATGCCGAAGTCCTCGCGGTACATCTCGAGGAGTTCGTCGCCGAACGCGTCGTCGGCGCGGTCGAGCGGGCGCTCGTCGTGCTCGACGACCGTGAGGTCCATCCCCGCGGCCTCGCTCAGGTAGGGGGCGAGTTCGATGCCGACGTAGCCGAAGCCCATGATGACCCCGGAGTCGGGGAACTCGGTCGCGTCGAGGACGTCCGCACTCCCCATCCAGTCGATCGCGTCGAGACCCGGGAGGTCGGGAACGTTGAGCGAGGAGCCGGTGGCGACGACGACGTAATCCGCGTCGAGTTCTCGGTCACCGACCGCGATGGTGTGCTCATCGACGAACCGGCCGGTGTCGTGGATGAACTCGACGTTCTCGCGCTCGGCGAGCGTGTGGATCGACTCGCGCCGGGAGCCCGCCCAGTCGAGGACGTGGTCGTTCTTGTGCGCGACCGTCGCGTCGAGGTCCACCTCGGGTGCCGGGCCGTCGAGGCGGGGGTCGTGGCGTGCCTCGTAGCGGTGTGCAGTCGCGGAGAGCACGGCCTTCGAGGGCATGCACCCAGGAGGATGCAGAGCCCACCACCGGGCTCGCCGTCGTCGATCAGCGTCACTCTCACGTCGTGCTCTGCGAGTTCACTCGCAGCGGCGGCGCCCGCACTGCCATAGGCTCCGAGTACGACGACGTGTGGTCGGTCGTCCATACCTATCGTCCGAAGCGGCTCCGCAAAGAAGGTTCGTCTCCGGCGGGTATCACTCCGTCTCAGCGGCCGCCACGATCTCACACCCGAGGACGCTCTCGATATTCCGGCGGATGCAGTCGTCGGCGAGCCCGATCATCTCAGCGGCCTCCGGCCGACTCATCTCGTAGAACTGCTCGCGGCTACCTCCGTTGAAGCGAGCGATTTCGAGCATGAACCACTCAAAAATCGTTCCGCCTCACTCGTCGTCCTTCTCTGAACACCGCCTCCAAATCGGAGCTGAAACACCACGTGAGAGCATTCGTGGCTCGACGCACGAGCTAGTCGTCCCCGAAATACACATACAATTCGACGATACAATATCTATCGTAATATCTGCCTCGCTGGAGTACGATCTCGTGATTCTCGGTGGCGGTGCAGCGGCGTTCGCCGCGATCACCGAGGCCGACCGCCGTGATCTCTCGACGGCGATGGTGAACACCGGTCTCCCGCTCGGCGGAACGTGCGTGAACGTCGGCTGTGTCCCGAGCAAACACCTGCTCGCAATGGCCGACACCGCGAACGTCCCACGGGAGAACCCCTTCGACGCCGTCTCGCCGGCGGAGCTGTGTTGTCACACACTGCTCATCGACGACGGCAGCCGCCACCGTTCGTATTGCCTCCTTTTCATCAGCCACGTCGACGTCGACGAGGCGGACCTCCGAGAGCAGGCGGCGACGTATGGCCTCGAAGACGAAATCGACGCCTTGCTCCGCTACCTTGAGACGCACGGCGAGGTCGACGACGACCGGCTCCCGGAGTGGGACGAGTTCGAGGAGCTGGCGGCTGACTACGAGGTGCGACTATCCTAAGACCGACCATCGTCACCAGCCGTACCGTCTGCTAGCGTCAGTTCGGATCGTAGGGATTCGTCGCTGTATCGAGGCGATAGACGTCCTCGATCGCGTCAAAATCGTCGTCAAACGCATACAGGTAGCCGAGTCCCTCGGTGTGCATATACGCGACAATGCAGGCATCGACGAAGGAGAGGGGTTCGTGTTGGCGAAAGAGCGCCTTCCCCGTCGCGAGGGAATCGGTGGTGAGTGAGTCGATGTGGAAGCGGGCGTTTTCTTCGATGCGATCGAGGAGATCGACGGCTGCATCGTGGCCGGCATGGGTCGTGAGGCCGTTCAGCGTCTCGGCGAGCACGTAGTCGAGGACGACTGCTTCCGGAAGCGTTCCATCGTCGATGCCGCGAAGCACTGGGAGCGCGACATCATGCGAACTATCCCGCTGGTATGCGGCGGCAAAGAGGACTGATGTATCAATGAGTACGCGGGGCATT